>CAMTVV010000037.1:0-15647 GCA_947085305.1 uncultured Nitrospiraceae bacterium | reverse complement strand
TGATACTTTTAACTCTATCAGGAATGGACTGAAGAGTCAATGTTCTCACCGGAAAATAGACATGGAACTTTCCAGAAGTTTCCCCTACCTTGATGGGAGGGGATTCAGGGGAGGGGGTTTGAGAGGATTAACAACTTTCTATCTCTATTTTAGGGTAACAAATGACACTTTCCTTTATACACCACAATAGGTTATTATTGGTGTATAAAGAAGGAGGTAGCTATGGCGAGAACAAATATAGAATTGGACGACAAAATCTTGAAAGACGCGATAAAACTTACACATTTGAGAACCAAGAAAGAGGTTGTCAATTATGCCCTTGAAGAGCTTGTGAAGAAGCTGCGCAGAAAGAAGATACTCGAACTTGAGGGCAAAGTGATGTGGGAGGGGAATCTTGACGACCTGAGAACAGGCAGGACGTGATACTCGCCGACACAAGCGTATGGATTGATTTCCTCTCCGGCAAGGAAACGCCTTTCCGGCACCTACTTCATGAGTTTATTGAAAGAGGAGAGGATATTTGCATTACCGAAATCATCCTGACAGAGATTCTTCAGGGGATCAAGGATGATGCAGTGTATGAGACAACCAAGACCTATCTGCTTGAATTTCCTCTTATTAAACCAAGCGGAACAGATACCTATGTGGCAGCGGCAGATATTTATCGGGCGTGCAGGAAGCACGGTAAGACTGTGAGAAAAACTATTGACTGCATAATCGCGGCGATAGTCCACGAAAGCGGCGTCCATCTTTTTCACAATGATGCTGATTTTGAGACTATCAAAAAGTGCGTCGGCCTCAAGACAATTGAAGTCAGGACATGACCGTTGAAATTGCATGGGATGTCTTTCCACCTCGTTTTCGCCGATGATCTGGGTTATAATACTCCGAGTCTGAAAGGAGCATTATTATGGCAAAGGTAAAACAAGGAGACACAATCGTCATTCAGTATACCGGGAAACTCGAAGACGGCACGGTCTTTGATTCCACAGAAGGCAAGAACCCCCTTGAGTTCACTGTGGGTGAAGGAGAGGTCGTTTCCGGGCTTGAGAAGGGCGTCATCGGCATGACGCCTAGTGAATTAAAGGCTATTGTCGTCCCTGCGGCAGACGGATACGGACCGCACCTGAAAGAAAGGGTCTGTGATCTGGACAAGAAAAAAGTACCTGAAAATTTCCAGCCGGAGCCGGGACAGCAATTGCAAATGTATCGCGCTGACGGCCTGCCGATCATGGGCACGGTAGTCGCCATATCCGGGACCTCATTCGCCATGGATTACAACCATCCCCTTGCGGGAAAAACTCTGGTGTTTGAGACAACATTGCTGGAAATCTTAGAGAGCTAATCATTCAAGAAGAATGATTTTTTCGCGTTTGATGTCGCTCCCTCATTGTCATTTCACGAAGACTCGCATACAATAGTACCATGATAAATAAAGAATCCATCCTCTCCTTTTTCCGTGAAAAGACAGGGAAGCCCCTCGGCTTTAAAGAGCTCGTTTCCCTGATGCGCTTGAGTCATCCCGAGGCAAGGGCGTTGAAGCGCCTTCTCAGAGAGCTGCTGAGAGCAGGCGACATCGTCATGACGCGCAAGGGTCTCTATGGCCCCTCAGAAGACATGAACCTCATCACAGGTCGTTTTGAAGCCCATAGGGACGGTTATGGCTTTGTAATATTGGAAAAGCCCGGGGAGAGGGATATCTTCGTGCCGGCACGGTGGACCCAGGGCGCTATGGACAATGACAGGGTCATTGTGAGGATGGAGAACCGGCAGAGGCGTGAAGGGAAGATCATCAGGATCCTCGACCGGGCAACAACGCGATTTGTGGGGAGACTGGATGTCACAAAAGCAGCCTCTTACATAAGGCCCAAGAACAAGTCCATCCCCTTTGACCTCTACGTTTCGCCTCAGGACAGGGGAAAGGCGCGTCAAGGGGATACCGTAGTTGCCGAGATACTCAGTTATCCCACGGACAAGAGACCGCCCTCCGGCAAGGTGGTTAAAGTTATCGGGAAACCCGAAGACCCGGCTTCAGAGGTCGAAGCGATCATTGAAGAGTTCAACCTTCCCAGGAGATTTCCGAGGGATGTTCACGAAGAAGCAAAGCTGCTTTATGCAAGAATCCCTTATCCCCCCGCCACTCCTTTGCCATCTGGAGGTAAGGCTGGGTTGGAGCTGAAGAGAAAAGATATCAGAAGTCTTCCTACGGTCACCATTGATGGGGAACGGGCAAAGGACTTTGATGACGCGGTCTCCGTAAAGCTCACTGAGCACGGATACAAGTTGTGGGTGCACATCGCCGATGTAGGCTTCTATGTGGGCTGGGATTCAGTCCTGGATGGCGAGGCAAGGAAGAGGGGGACAAGCGTCTATCTCCCTGACAGGGTCATCCCAATGCTTCCCAAAGAACTCTCGGAAGATCTCTGCAGCCTCAGGCCAAAGGTCGAACGCCTCGCATTCACCGTCGAAATGGATTTCGACAGACAGGGAGAACGGATCGGTGCGAAGTTCTATCCGAGCATCATCAAAAGTGATGAGAGAATGACATACACGTCGGTGAGAAAAATACTGGTTGACCATGACCGGGATGAAAGGGAGAAATACGCACCCCTCCTTCAGGATTTTGAACTCATGAACGAACTATGCAACATCCTCAGGGGAATGAGGCTTGAAAGGGGAAGCCTCGACTTCGACCTTCCGGAGCCGGAGGTTTTGCTCGATTTACAGGGAAGACCTGAAGCCATTCTCAGGGCAGAGAGAAATCTCGCGCATATGCTCATCGAGGAGTTCATGATCGCGGCCAACGAGGCCGTGGCCGGACATCTTGAGTCCCTTGGCGTGCCGAGCCTCTACAGGATCCATGAAGAGCCTGATCCCATGAAACTGGAAGAGATCATGAAAGTCATACATCCCTCGAGCAAGGCAAGGAGAAAATCATTGAAAGCGGAGGACTTCTCCAGTCTGCTGGCCGAAATAAAAGGAACCCCGGGGGAAGAGGTCATCAATTACATGATACTGCGCAGCCTGAAGCAGGCCCGGTATTCCCCCCTCAATGTGGGGCATTTCGGTCTTGCCTCACCCAGCTATACACACTTCACCTCTCCCATCAGACGGTATCCGGACCTTGTGGTCCACAGGATATTGCGGGAGGCCCTCACCAGGAAACATTTTTCTGATAAGAGGATTAAAGAACTGGAAGGTCTCCTTCCTGACATCGCCTTCCATTCATCCAGGATGGAGCGACTTGCCGACGATGCAGAGAGGGAAGTGGTGGGGGCCATGAGGGTATGGTTCATGAAAGACAAGGTGGGCGAGGAGTACGATGGAATGGTGGTGGGGGTAACTCCTTACGGTCTCAAGGTGCGGTTAAAGGATTTTTACGTAGACGGGTTCATCCACGTCTCCTACATGACCGATGACTTCTACCGGTATAATGAAAGGTCCGTATCGCTGTCAGGAAGGAACACCGGACGGATATTCAGGATAGGGGATCAACTGAAGGTAAGAGTCGACAAGGTTGACGTGGATGAGAGGGAGATATTGCTCGGGATAGAGGGCGAATAACAACGTATCGCCATACTTCAAGAAAATATTATAGGCCATGTGAATCCAGGCAACCTGTCTTTGCATCTGGCTAAGCCTGTGATAATTAATAAAGGCTGTAAGGGGAAGACTGATTCCTCCCGGAGCGCATGAACAGGCAGTCCGCACTTATTTCAGAGACTTGGAGATAAGAGCCCTTATCTTTTCCAGGGTATCCTGATAGATATCCTTTTTCGCAGGGTTGAGGGTCAGCGCCTTCAGGGCAAGTTCTTCCGCTTTTGCGAGGTTTTCCTTTTTGGTATAGTAGAGCCAGGCGAGGTTGTTGCAGGCGTCCGCGTTTCCTGGATCCTTTCTCATCGCCTCGATGTAATACTGCTCCGCCTCATCCAGCTCTTTCTTCTCGAAATAGACATTCCCGAGATAGAGATATGCGACCGGCAGCTTCTTAGACGCCGCCTTGTACTCCTGTATGGCGCTGTCCAGCTCGCCCTTCCTCTCATAGGCGACGCCGAGATTCAGATGTTCCTCGGGACTCAACGGATCATCAAGGACAATAATCCTCGGCAGGGAACAACCCGCAAGGAGCAGGAAGCAGAGAGTAAAAAGCAGAGAGATTATCATAGTACTAGGAAAAAGATATGCTAGCATTCGTTTTGTCATCCCGGCTTGTCCGGGATCATTCTTTAAGAGGGATTCCCGACAAGCGGGAATGACACAATATGAGGCCCCACTTCCCGAATTATTAGCACATCCCTTTGCCTTTACGATCATCACCTTTCTTCACTTTCTTATGAAGAGCGTCCAGAACTTTGTCTTCTCCCAGGACTTAAGAAAATCCTCGCGGGGAATGAATTTTTTCTGGTGTCTGCCAGAATGCGCCACCACGCTGTCTTCGTTGTATCCGATGACCACCATGAAATGGTTAGCCTGAAACACGGAAAAGCCGTAGTCAACAAGGACGATAAGAGGAAACCCTGAAGCGATCTTATTCCTGATGTCATCCCATGCTCCCTGATAGCTGGATGCCTCAAGTCCCCGTGATTGTGCGTAGATGCCCATATCAATGTTCAGGGTGCCTTTAGCAGACTGACTGTAAATGACCTTGGCCGCCTCCTCCGGCGTAGCAGAAACGCCCCAGTAATTCAGGACCGATGCAAGAGAGGCAGGGCCGCACTGATAATCTTCCTGGGGGAAAAAGGGGACATTGTTTATGATGTGAAGATTGTCTTGTTTCTGCGCATCGGGGACGCCGGCGACAGAAGCGCAGCCGGAGAGAAGAGCAATTCCTAATGCGGTCATAAATAAAGCCACATGAACGTCTTTGATCCAAAAACGCCCCCTCACCCTTGCCCTCTCCCGCCAGGGGAGAGGGGACTCTTTAAGTCCCCTTCCATTAACACAGAACCCATCTCGCATCATTCATTACGGTCATCACTTCGTCACGATAACCCTGCGGCCCGTAAGCTGGAGAATCACTATCACAAGAAGCACGACCACAAGGAGCGCTATGACCACGCCGATGCCTGCATCCTTACCAACCATCAGGTCGTCTATCTGCCGGGCAAACTGGTGTATCTGATGGTCGCTGAGCGCATCCACTCTCGCTCTGATTTCATCCGGAGAAAATCCAAATTTTTCGAGCCGCTCCTTCACCACCTTCAGCTCCAGCGTCCGCTGTATCTGCGCCAGGTCTGCTGCCCGGTCGAACTGTGAAGAAGCGATCACCTCAGACGGCGCTATGCCTGCATCCAGTCTCGGTGTAATGCCGATGATGAACATGGCGACAACCAGATACCAGGAAATCTGTTTTAAAAAAGGTATTCTCATCCCCTTCACCTCCTTTCTTCCCCCCGTCTTTGACGTTTTTACTGTCATCTCTCGCGCCGGAGCAGATACCGTCTATTATACATAAATCCTCCTCGACCTGCTTCCCAGCGAGGTCAGTATCTCGTAGGAAATGGTTCCTGCCTTTGCCGCCATTTCAGAAGCCGTTATCTCTTCATGATCCTGCCTGCCGAGGAGGACCACTTCATCCCTCTCTTTCGCCCCTTTAATCCCGGTGACATCCACCATAGTCAAATCCATGCAGACCCTCCCGACCACCGGCGCCCTCTTCCCTCTCACAAGAACATCCATCGCATTAGTCAGCATCCGGCTGTATCCGTCTGCATAGCCCACGGGCAACACGGCTATGAGACTGTTCCGTTGTGTGATAAACGTCCTTCCGTAGCTGACCGGTGAGCCTTTCTGAAGTCTTCTCAGGGAGAGTATCTCTGTCTTCACCTTCATCGCGGGCTTAAGAGAAGATGTTCGATGCTCGATGCTCGATGCTCGATGCCCCCCTTTAATTCCCCCCTTACTAAGGGGGGAGAGAGGGGGGTTGAATCCTGTATCCTGCACCGGTGAGCAGCCATACAACATCAGACCCGGCCTGACCGCATCAAAGTACGATTCAGGAAGGGTCATAACAGCTGCGCTGTTTGCCATGTGGCAGAGAAGGGGAGTTTTGGATTTTTTCATAAGGGCTTCCCTGACGGCATGAAAGCTCTTCATCTGCTTCTCGGCATACGACGTATCAGCAATGTCGGAATCAGAAAAATGACTCATCAGTCCTGTGATGCGTAGATTGGGCATGTTCCCGATGGCCTTTACCTCTTTCAGCATATCCCTGCTGTGAAACCCGAGCCTCCCCATTCCTGTGTCGATCTTCACATGGACATCCAAAGAACAGTTCCTTTTCCCGGCCTCCTTTGAAAACCTTCTTGCAGTCGGCAGGTCGTGAATTACAGGGGTGAGGTAATACTCAAAGAAATCCGGGGAAACGTCCTTATCGAACAGGACAAGGAGCGGCGTCTTAATGCCTGCCTCCCTGAGCCTGCCGGCCTCGCCGGTGAACGCCACCGCAAGGAACAACACTCCCTCATCCGCAAGCCTCTTTGCCACCTCCACAGCGCCATGCCCATACGCATCCGCCTTCACCACGGCGATGACGCGGCGGTTCCCGCTAAGCCGTTTTACCGTCCGGAAATTGCGGGATACGGCATTGAGGTCTATCTCTGCTATGGCCCCCCTAAGCACTTTCAGGCACGCGGACGAACAAGCGTATCCCCCGCTCTCCTCCCGCCATTACTTCTGTTCCTCTTTCTTTTCTTCCTTCTTTTCTTCCACAGGCTTTTTGGGAGTGACGTCTATCTCATCGGGTTCAGTTGTCGCCTTCTTGAAGTTTTTGATTGCCTGACCAATGCCCTTTCCTATCTCGGGCAGCCTCGTGGCGCCGAATAGTACCAGCACAATGACGAGAATGATGACAAGCTCCTGCACTCCTAAACCAAACATGTTCTCCCTCCAATTCTCTCATAGTCTTCCATGGTGTTTATGTTCACAAAGGACTCTCCCTCGGGGTCCACAGCCCTTACCTCCTGTTCGGCAATATACTTAACACGCAGCTGCGCGAGCATATCAGCGAGACTCCTTTGTCCGTTCCTGAGGAGGCTCTCCATGCTCTCTGCAGCTCTCTTTGTGTAAATCCCGAAGAGCGGCTCCGGATAACCCCTGAATACAGGGATCACCGCGTCACAATTCCATGCGCCCTGCTCCGCGCACTCTGTTCTGTGTTTCTCGACCATATAACGGATGAGCTTCTCATTGATAAATGGCATATCGCAGGCAATAACGAAGATGGCATCCTCTCCCGTGGCAACAAGAACGGACAATATACCAAGCATCGGCCCCTTCTCTTTTCTGATATCACCTACGAGAGGCCTGCCGAGGGAGAAATACCTCTCCGGCATGTTGGCGCTTATGACGATCTTGTCGAAAACCTTCCCGAGCACACCGATGCTGCGTCCGATGATCGTCCTCCCCTCTATAGTCAGAAAACCTTTCAGCGCAGGGATTCTCTTGTTTTCTCCTCCCGAAAGGATCGCTCCGATCAAAAGACCTCCTCAGATTCCTCACTGTACTCGATATCCGTATGAGGCATAAAGCGCGTAGATTGCGACAGGAAAGTAAGCTTCACGAGACCGGTCGGACCATTGCGCTGTTTCGAGATAATAATCTCTGCTACATCATTTTCCCGGTTTGCATGGTCTTTCTTATAAACGGACTCTCTATACAGAAAAATAATAACATCTGCATCCTGTTCAATGGCCCCTGACTCCCTTAAGTCTGCGAGAGTAGGTCTTTTATTTTCCCTTTGCTCGACAGCTCTGTTCAGCTGACTCAGCGCGATGACCGGGACCTTCAATTCCTTGGCCAGCCCCTTGAGGGAACGGGATATCTCCGATATCTCCTGCTCTCTCCTCTCAAAGCTCCCCCTCCCTTTCATAAGCTGGAGATAATCGACCACCACGAGACTCAACCCGCGATGTTCGTTTTTGAGACGCCTCGCCTTTGCCCTCACCTCGAGAACCGAGGTCCCGGATGAATCGTCAATGAAGATGGGGGCCTCGGCCAGTCTGCCGGCCGCGCTCGTAAGCTTATGCCAGTCTTCCTTCCGTATGAAGCCCTTTCGCACGCTGTTTGAATCCACCAGAGCCTCGGAGCAGAGCATCCTCATGGCAAGCTGTTCCTTCGACATCTCGAGGCTGAAGATGGCTACGGGCTCCCTCAACTGCAGCGCGACATGGTGTGCGATATTGAGGCCCAGCGCTGTTTTCCCCATGGACGGTCTTCCTCCAATGATGATGAGATCTCCCGGCTGGAATCCTGTCGTCAATTGATCCAGTTCATGAAATCCGGACGGCACTCCGGTAATCGCCTCTTTCTTGTCATAGAGATGCTCGATGAGCTCGAAGCTGCTCTTGATCACATCCTTGAGGCTGAAAAAGGCCGTCTTTGTCCGTTTGTCGGAGATATCGAATATGGTCCTTTCTGCATAATCCACCATCTCATCAGCTTCCATGGTGGATTCATACACCTTTGCAGCGATCTCTGTGGCCGACCTCAGGAGCCCCCTGAGCAGCGCCTTCTCTTTGACGATCTTCGAATGGTAGCGGACATTTGCAGCAGTGGGGATCTGGCTCGCCAGGCTCGAAAGATAGGTGACACCACCCACATCATCAAGCTCGTTCCTTCTCTTGAGCGCATCGGCGACGGTAATCAGATCTATGGCTTCGTTCTTTTCGAAGAGCTCTATCATCACATTAAAGAGCTTGCGGTGAGACTCCCGGTAGAAGTCCTCCGGACTGAGGACTTCGAGCGCCTTCAGGAGGGCGTCATTCTCCAGGAGGACGGCGCCGAGAATGGACTGCTCAGCCTCGATATTCTGGGGCGGGAGTCTGTCAAGGGCTAATCCTGAATCGTTCATTCTGCAATTACGCTGAGATGAACCCTGCTCGTCACATCGGAGTGAATCTTGATGCCGACGGTATAGGAACCGAGCCTTTTGATGGGTTCATCAAGGAGTATCTTTTTCCTCTCGATGTCGAACCCTTTCTTTTTCAGCGCTTCAGCGATATCCATGCTCGTAATGGAACCGAAAAGCCGCTCCTCCTCCCCTGCCTTGGCGCTGACCGTGAGGGTCAGGCTGGAAAGTCTTTCGGCCAGTCCCTGGGCCTCACTCCTGACCTTCCTAGCCTTTTCCTCTATTTTCCTCTTTTCATGCTCAAGGGCCTTGATATTCTTGATATTCGCCTCAACGCCGAACTTCCCTGGAATGAGGTAATTTCTTGCATACCCGTCGGCAACGTTCACCACGTCACCCATCTTCCCGAGATTTTTCACATCTTCCTGAAGAATAACTTTCATTCAACCAACCTCCTTGTTTATCTCCAAAAATAAGTCAGGGGTTAACCCCTCATAATAATAAGCAGACCGCTTGAACGTGAAATGTGGAAGTGTATGAATAGTTCCCGGACACATCGCCAACCTTGCTTGATAGTATAGCACAAATACGGAATGCCGGGAAAACACAATTACTTAAGGGGTCTGTTGATTTTCCGCAGCAGGCTGCCGCTGGGAATTGATGATCCATATGGCCCCGAAATCCCTCTCCTGATAGGCCCTCGCAAGCCCCAGCCTCAAAATCTCAAGGAGCGCAATGAAGGTAACGATAAGATACGTCCTCGTTATGTTGCCTTCGAAGAGGTCTTCAAACCGCATGGTGTCATGGTTCTCGAGCTTTTCCATTATGAAACTGATCCTGTCCTTCACCGTCAGAGTCTCCCGCGTGATGCTCACCACCTCGGGGGGCGCCTTTTCGAGGAGTTTTCTGAATGCCCCCAGGAGATCAAAAAGGCTCAGGTCGAAGAGATCCAGTTCCCCGGCTTCCTCTCCCTCTGGAACGTCGTCAGCAGATGCACGGTGAAAGATGTTGCTCCATTCGTCTTCCCGCTCCTTCAGGGCAAGGGATGCGTCCTTGAACGCCTTGTATTCGATGAGCCTCTGGACCAGTTCAAATCTCGGGTCTTCCGGTTCCTCTCCTGTTACTTCCTCCACCGGAAGGAGCATCCTGGATTTTATATGGATCAGCGTTGCTGCCATAAGAAGAAATTCCCCGGCGATATCGAGGTCCAACTCCTTCATCATCTCAATATAGTCAAGATACTGATGGGTGATGCGGGCTATGGGGATGTCATAAATATCGATCTTATTCTCTTTTATGAGATGCAGAAGGAGGTCAAGGGGTCCCTCAAAAGCAGGGAGCTTTATGCTGTAGGCTTCTTCCATCAGGTCGTATATTAAATCATGGCGCCCGGAAAAGTCACCATAGGCATGAGAGAGCCGGAACGATTCGATTATCGTAGAAATTATGCCGCCTTTCGAATGGGAATCCTGACCGTGAATGTGGCGCCCTGACCTTCGGCGCTTTCCACATCAATCCGCCCCCCATGCTGCTGAACGATGCGATAACTTATGGAGAGGCCAAGCCCTGTCCCCTTGTCCTTCTTGGTAGAGTAGAATGGTTCGAATATCCTCAGGAGATCTTCTTTGGGGATACCATGGCCGGTATCCTGGAATTTGATAATGATATATTCTCTCTGAAGCGACGTGCTCAGGGTAAGTTTCCCGCCTTCCTGCATCGCGGAGACGGCGTTGTTGATGATGTTGACAAAGACCTGCTTCATCTGATTCGGGTCGCCCGCGGTTTCGGGGATCTCCCCGTATTCCTCCACGAGCTCAACACGATTCATTTTCGCCTGGGATGCAATCAGAGGGATCACTTCCTTCAATGCCTGATTCATATCCATCTCCGTGAGCTGCAAAGGTCTCTTTCTCGCAAAATGGAGCAGCTCCCGCACAATGTCCCTCGCCCTCATGGATTCCTTTTCGATGATGTCGAGGCGGCTCTTGATGATATTGATATCGCCCTCGTCTTTTATCAGTTCGGTAAACCCGATGATGCTCGTGAGGGGATTATTGATCTCATGCGCTACATTGGATGCCAGCTCTCCGATGGCAGCGAGTTTGGCCGACTGTATCAGTTGTTCCTGCGTCTCCTTCAGCTCCGCCATCTGATTCTGAAGGCTCTTGTACAGGTTCGCGTTTTCCATCGCCACAGCCATATGGCTTGCAAGGATAGTCAAAAGTTTTGCATCCTCATCCGTAAAGCCCTCCTCCTTGTCGGCAACCCTGAGGGCTCCAAGTATTCTCCCCTTTCTGTGAAGCCACGTCGCCAGAAGAGTCTTTTCCCCGAGAGCGTCGGAGATCATGGGTTCAAAGCGGCCAAAATTCGCAGGGTCATTCGAAATAAGAGGAAGACCATTGGAGACCTTGTAAAACTCTTCCATCCTCTGCCTCGGGACACTCAGGAACCGCGCGGCATTCTCATTTAAACCATGGGCAGAGGTGTGGGGAACAAACATCTCCTTCGAATTGTCATAAAGAATAAGGATGCACTGCTTCACCTTGAGGAGGTCGGCCACATGCCTGCATATCTCCTTATATGCATCCTCCATCTCTGCGATCTTGTAAAGGGAAAGGGTAATGTTGTATAAACCGGAGAGCTGCTCCACGTAGCGGTCTATCTTCTCGTGTTCGCTCTTGAGGGCCGCGCTCATGGCATTAAAACTGTTCGCAAGCTCTCCGAATTCGGTCCTGTCCTGATACGATGTCCTGTAGCCAAGGTCGCCGGACGCGATCATCCTCGCGGCCTTCACAAGTTCATGCATAGGTCTTGTTATCTGTTTTGTGAGCGTCATTGCAATGAGGAGGGCGAAAAATAAGGCGAGTACCAGGGTTGAAAGAAGTATGATCATCGAATTGTTAATGTCATCCATGGCCTTCATTGTTTTTTTGGTGAGGCTCTTGTCTGCAATAAAGGCCATCTCCTGGGTCCTGGAAAGAAGACCGTCGCCGATACCTACTGCAACCATCTTGAGCCTCTCAACTCTCTCGGGGTTGGCTGTCGTAGTTATGAGATAGCTTATTGCCTCCTTGTATTGCTCGACCGTCTTCTCGATTTCCTTGAGCTTCACGGTCATCTCCTCGCTGTGATGGCAGTTCAGGCAGCCATGTGAGGATTCGTCAAGGGCGGTAACATGATCAACGATCACATCCAGTTCTTTGCCGAAAACGGTTCCGGTAGTAAAGAGATGGGACTGAACGGTCTGTACATTGATAACAAGGTCCTGACGGATGATCTCAACCCTGTGAAGATGGATGATTGACTGGAGGTTGCCGGTGATATTATAGTTATATGCGATCGTGAACCCTATTCCGATCGAGAACAGGAGAAAAAGGAGCGAGAGAGAATATATCAGTCTTTTTCTCATTTATTTATACTTATAAGTCCTTATATCGATTCCTGCCTTTTTTGCTATTTCTAAAATCGGCAAAAAATCATCTTTACCTGCGGCAATGAACCTCAGCGCCCCATATTTTTTTAAGACATCTTTCCCCTCCGGATCATGCTCCATGCCGAAGAGTATCTCCCTGAACCTCGATTTTATTTCTTCCGGCATGCCCTTTCTGAAGCAAAGGATGGCGCCTGGAAAGGCGCGGGATGTAGCGATGATCAAGAGTTCATTCTTTATCGAAGGGTCTTTCTCGATCATGCGGTGATAGACCCTGCTCTCTGCAATGCCGATATCGGCGCGATTGTCTAGAACGGCATAAATCGCGGAATCATGACTTCCCGTAAAATAGTGCTCCTTGAAAAACCTGTCGATGTTCGCAATCCCGTTCTCCCTGAGAAAGGAGACCGCATAGAGGTAGCCTGATGCCGTGGCCCTGTCCACAAAGGCCATCCTCTTGCCCTTCATATCCTTTACCGTCTTGATGCCGCTGTCATTCCTCACAAAGAGGTAACTCTGGACCATTGATGTCCCGTCGAGATTCACCGGCCTCGCAATAGGCTCCACCAAAAGTTTTTCAACGGCAAGAACGGCTGTGAAGTCGCCGAAAAAGGCGCCGTCCATCTTTCTCGATGAAAACCGGTCTATGATGTCTCCATATTTGCTCAGGATGGTAAGTTTGACCTTGATGCCGAGCTTATTTGACAGATAGGCTGCAAGGGGTCTGTGTCTGTCCATCTGTTTGAAGATGTTTTCTTCGGGGACAAGCCCGAGGAGTATCTCGTCCTGAGACAATACCCCTGCGGGCAGGAACAGCATAATAAAAAAGACAAGCGTTAAGGAGTTCATAAGTATCGAGACAAATGAACTACCCCTCAGCAAGCTGCGAGGTATCCTAAATCTCCCCTCCCTTGAGGGGAGGGGAATAAGTGGAGGGTGAAAAATCATTCCAACACCCTCTCCCTCACCCTCCCCCCTCAAGGGGGAGGGAATATTCGGCAACCACGATGCAGAGCATCAAGGAATTCTTTTGATTAAATATATAATCCATCCTAATCACTGTATCAGCCTTGTTGCCTCAGTGACGAGATCCATCGGTATCCTGTACCCCATAGATATTGCCTCCTTCAGGTTAAAGATCAATTCCACATCGCTCGAAGACTCAGCCCTGATCCTTTCGGCTGAAACGCCGACAAGTATCTTCATCACCATATCAGCGGCCTTCTCTCCCTGCTCCTTCGGGTTCGATGAAAGGGTGATGATCGCATGGGAAGACTTCTCCATGACCATAGATGCAGTGGGCGCTCGATGCTCCCTTGAGTGCTCCATAATCGCAGGCCACGCCATGCCTGCAATGGCGCTGCTCGTCACAAAAATTGCATCGATCCCCTTGCCGGAGAGCGCAGCTTTCGCGTCCTGGGGTCTCTTGAGGTTTATTTCTTGAACCCTGAATCCGTGCTGCTGTGAAAGATTCTGCAGCTCCTTCATCTGGTAAAGAGAATCCTCCTCGTTCGCGCTGTAGATAACCCCGAGGTTCGTGATCGGTTTAATCCCCCTGAGGTAGCGGAGGAGGCTCGAAACAGACACTTTTGAACTGATGCCGGTAATATTTTTTGCCTTGATCTTCGAGGCAAGAGGCTCATATACGCCTGCATATACGATCGGTATCCTTGTCTTTTCCATATGGGCTGCGATTGCGGCAGGCGCGCCGTATGCAACGATTACATCCGCATCCAGGGCTATCAGTTTTCTTGCCGCATTGCTCAACGAGATGGGATCAGGAAAAGGCTTCTGCATTATTATCTCGACGACCCTGGCTGCATGGCCTTCCCTGGCGAGCCTTGACGTGAATGCGCTGTGCACATCCCTATAGTAAGAGATGTCGCCGGTCATTATTACTCCTATGGTCTTTCCAGCGGCGAAAGCGGAGCGAGGGAAAAAGGCCGCGCACCAGGCACACAGGACGAGGAGAGAGATGACAGCGGCGCTGCGCAGCCCCTTATCGCGCATCCTCACTCTTTCTCCCCCTTATTGGCTCCTGCATAACAAATGTCCTCAGGAGTCCATTATTCCCGCACATACTAAATCCTACCCTCTCTGTCACTCTCGCTTGTCGGGAGTCCTTCCATAAGAAAGATTCCGGACAAGCCGGAATGACAAGATTACAGCCGACATAGGACATTAGATTTACAGGCATCAATAGTCCTATTTCCACCTCTTCGAGAGCGAAAACAGAATGATGTGCGCCTTTCCGTCCTTTATTTCATTGTGCGGATTATCTAAGACATCGTTGAAATCGCTGTATTTATACCTCACGCCCAGTGAAAAGCCGTTCCTGAACCTGTACTCTCCATTGATAGAATAGACGGTTTCCCTTACCTTGATGTCGGAGAATGCGGCTATGGAAGCCAGGTCCTGGCTGCTCGGCTGGAATGTCCCCCTGCTTAGCGTGTGATTTACAGCGGCGCCGAGGCTTATGCGGTTAGAGGGAATATAATTGAGATCAACCGCGTAATTGCTTGCAACATTTCTGTACAGCGCCAAAGGGTCAACTGATATAGGGTAGGCAGGGGGGGTATCCATCTGATATGCAATATCCTGCTTCGCCCTGTCATGCATATAACTGTAACTTGTTGTAAGCGACAGGTCTTTTAAGATGAGGAATGTGACGCTGCCGAGGAGCCTGTCCCTGCTTACATCCCTGTTTTTCGCGCTCTCCACGCGATTGTCATTTGAGTCAAAAAAGAAGAGGCTGCCCCTATTCTCCCTTGCAACTGTATAGCTTAACAGGGCATTTATCACCGGAACCGGGACCCACGAGACTGACAGCCTCCCTTCGTCGGCGCGGTCAGGTTCATTATTATATGCCGGATTATCTGCCTCCTTATGTGTGTATTTTGCCTTTAAAGTCAGATTCCTTAATATCCTCGCATCCGCTGAAACGGCAACGGTATTCCTCTTCGTTGAATCCGGAATATGCCATTCAGCGGCGTCCTTCCTTCTGATATTTTCGAAGGAATACTCTGCCCTTAGAGTAAGCCCCTTGAACAGCCTGTATCTCACTGTTCCGGAGAGGGCATCGGATATCGAGGATATGGAGGGTTTTACCGAATACGTATAGGCATTCAACGGATCGAACCGATCTGTTATCGAAACACTTCTGGGATTATCTATATCTGTCTCCTTATGCCTGTATTTAAAAAAGAAGGTCAGCTTCGGCATCGGCATCCATGTCATTTCACCTGCGCCTATGAAATAATCCGCCTTTGCGCGGCTGTCCCTGTTCTCCCTCTCTATCCTTGAAAGTGTTGCCGAGGCCACAAGAGCGCCTGTGTAGGATGTATGGATCCTAAGGGTATTTGACGAGCC
>CAMTVV010000036.1:0-8986 GCA_947085305.1 uncultured Nitrospiraceae bacterium | reverse complement strand
GGGGGATATTTGCTTCCCCCTTAGATTAAGGGGGAATGAGGGGGTTACTTCCAACACATTTTCCTGATAAACCTTTCTATCTTTCCGGCTTGAAAACTACTACCGCCAGCGGCGGGAGGGTGATCTGGACGGAGTGCGGTCTGAGATGGAACGGGATATGCTCGGCGTAAACACCGCCTGCATTTCCCATGTTGCTCCCCCAGTATATTGACGAGTCGCTGTTCAATATTTCCCTGTAGAAGCCCGGCTCCGGCACGCCAATTCTGTAATTAAGCCTCGGCACAGGGGTGAAGTTGCAGACAAAGACCGTGAAATCATCTTGGTTCTTCGCCCTTCTTAAGAAGGCTATGGCGCTGCCCTCCACGTCGTGGAAATCTATCCACTCAAAACCCCTGTAATCAAAGTCCACTTCATAGAGAGACGGCTCGGATTTATAGACGCGGTTAAGGTCTTTCACAAACCTCTGAAGCCCTTGGTGGGGCTCGAATTCCAGCAGGCGCCAGTCAAGGCTTTTATCGAAATTCCATTCATCCCATTGTCCGATCTCCCCGCCCATGAAAAAGAGCTTTTTGCCGGGATGGCCGTACATAAAGCCGCACAGCGACCTCAGACCGGCAAATTTCTGCCACATGTCTCCCGGCATCTTATTCAACAGCGATCCTTTCCCGTGCACCACTTCGTCGTGGGACAGAGGAAGGATAAAGTTTTCGGTAAAGGCATAAAGGAGGCTGAAGGTGAGATTATTGTGGTGGTATTTTCTGTGGACAGGGTCTTTCGAGAAATATTCCAGGGTGTCGTTCATCCATCCCATGTTCCACTTCAGGCTGAACCCGAGTCCGCCGAGATAGGTCGGCCTTGAGACATTGGGCCATGCAGTGGACTCCTCTGCAATGGTGAGCACGCCTGGATGGTATTGATGGGAGACCTCGTTGAACCTCTTCAGAAAATCTATGGCCTCGAGGTTTTCCCTGCCGCCGTACATGTTCGGGATCCATTCCCCTTCCTTTCTCGAATAGTCGAGGTAGAGCATGGATGCAACAGCGTCCACACGGAGTCCGTCAATGTGGTATTTCTCGAACCAGAAAAGGGCATTGGAGATGAGGAAACTCCTCACCTCGTTGCGGCCGTAGTTGAATATCTTCGTTCCCCAGTCGGGATGGAAGCCTTTCCTGGGGTCAGCGTGCTCATAAAGGCATGTGCCGTCAAAGAATCCGAGGCCGTGACCGTCAGCGGGGAAGTGGGCAGGCACCCAGTCGAGGATAACGCCCAGGCCGGACTGATGACATTGGTCCACGAAATACATGAAATCTTTGGGTTTGCCGTGCCTGCTGGTGGGCGCGAAATGTCCCAGGGGCTGGTAGCCCCAGGACGCATCCAAAGGGTGCTCTGTGACGGGGAGAAGCTGGATATGGGTATATCCCATCTCTTTGACATAGGGAATGAGTTTTTCGGCCAGCTCTCTGTAATTGAGCCACCGGCTTCCCTCTTCAGTCGCCCGCATCCATGAGCCGAGGTGGACTTCGTACATTGAAACAGGGGAATCAAGCCAGTGAGTCTTCGGTCTTTCTTCCATCCATTCCCCGTCGCTCCACCTGTAGCCGTCTAAATCGTACACGATGGATGCGCTCTTCGGTCTCAGCTCGAAATAAAAGGCAAAGGGGTCGGCCTTCTGTGCAGTATATTTGTTGTGTCTTGACCGAATCTCGAATTTGTAAACGGCTCCCTCTCCAAGACCGGGGACAAAGAGTTCCCATATTCCGGAAGAGCCGAGACTATGCATGGGGTGAGTTTTTGAATTCCAGTTATTGAAATCGCCGATGAGACTTACGTTTTTTGCATTGGGAGCCCAGACCGCGAAATGGACGCCCTTCACCCCCTCGATTTCCATGACGTGGGCGCCGAGCTTCTCGTATTTCTTATAGTGGCTCCCCTCTCCGATGAGGTGGAGGTCGAAGTCGGTGAGCACCCTGATCTTCTTCTCAGGACTCATGCCGGGCGCTCTCTTCGCTGAGGGCTGACTTAGTCTTTCTGGATGTTCTCTTCCTGGTGAAATCAACTTTTACTACCTTGGACCCTGCCTCTTCCTCCCCGGCCTCTACTCCGGCCTTGTCCTTCTCAGCGGGCGCCTCCCCGCGGCGCGTCATTGCAGTGATGAACTGGGAGTTCAGTTCAGGAGAGTATATCGCCATGATGTCATCCGCAGGGATAAAGCATTTCTGGGGGGACGTTCCGAAAACGAGGGTTGAAAAAATACCCGAATCATCCCATGAGAAGTTCATGCCGGCGCTAAAGACAAGGACAATGCCGTTCTTTTTTTCATCCTCCGTGAACCCGCGGTTTCCTATGGCCGCATTCTCGGAGTATCTCGCCACAACGAAGACACGTCCTGCCAATTCAAGCATCCCGTAGAATACCCTCTTCTTCAGCTCGTTTGTCTTCGCTTGCATGACTGCATTGTAGCAGATTCGGGCCTGTTTTAAAAGAAGAGGGATGGCCGTATGCAGCGCGTTATCAAGTCAATCCGGGTCTGCGACAAATTTGTTGGTATTTTGAAAACCCCTCTTTGGAAAAGAGGGGCGTGGGGAGATTTTAAGCAGGGCAGCCACACAGGGCTGCCCCTACAAGAGAAAATAACGTCTATAGGGGCGACCCTATGTGGTCGCCCTTACTGCCATAAAATCCCCCTTCATCCCCCTTTGCCAAAGGGGGAATATTGCTAGCAATGTGCCTTTACCACGTTAGAAATAATGCCCCGCTGGAATTTCTAACGGGGTTTACCCATAAATTTGTCGCACACCCAGACAATCCCGTTTATTGGCTTTTTCCTGGATACTGTGCGATTATTAATATATTTTGGTGAGGAGGCTTAAACAATGGCAGAGCCGGAAGAACAGTTAGAAATCGTCAACGAAAAAGGAGAGGTCATCGGCCTGGCGCCGAGGTCTGTGATCCACGGCAATCCTTCCCTCATCCACCGGGTAGTGCATGTCCTCGTGTTCGATTCAGAGAGCAGATTGCTCCTGCAGAAGCGCTCCCTCAATAAGGACGTGGCCCCGGGCAAATGGGATACTTCAGTGGGAGGGCATGTCGGCCCGGGGGAGACGCTCTCCCTCTCTGCCCGGCGGGAGATGGAGGAGGAGCTGGGCATCAACGGCTGCGATATTGAATACCTCTACACCTATACTCACACCAACCCGTATGAAACAGAACTTGTGACCACCTATCGCTGCGCTTATTCAGGGGAGATCGCCTTCAGCCCGGATGAAATTGATGAGGTGAGATACTGGAGCCTGGAAGAGATAAAGGAAGTTATGGGCAAGGGAATATTAAGCGATAATTTCGAGCATGAATTTGCGACCTATCTCAGCTTTCATGCTCTGCGCACATGCGGTCCATAGATGTATTTGTGCAACTGGAGGTTCAGCCTTACCTCAAGCCTGTCTTTTAGAATCCATTTTGATAAATCCTGAGGGTCCAGCATCCCGAAGGCAGGAGAGAAGAGGATGGCGCATCTCCCCATAACGGAATGTTCTCTGATGAAATTCTTTGCCCATTCGTAGTCGTCTCTGCCGGCAATAACGAATTTCACCTCATCTTCCAGCTTAAGAAGCGTGAGATTCGAAAGCATTACCTCGTCCGACATGCCGCTTCCCGGCGTCTTGATGTCAAGGATTATCACTGCCCTTCTGTCAATGCCTTCTATATCCTGACTGCCGTTTGTCTCTATCAGGACCCTGTGTCCCTTGTCCAGCAGTTTTTTCACGAGGGAGGCTACCCCTTCCTGGAGTAACGGCTCACCGCCGGTTATCTCCACTGTCTTAAGACCGACGGCCTGTATCTTATCCATGATTTCTTCCTCTGTTAATTCAGTGCCCTCTTCATATGCATACACGGTATCGCAATATGAACACCTCAGATTACAGCCGGTCATCCTTACGAACGTGCACGGCACGCCCGCATAGGTGGATTCCCCCTGGATGCTTGAGAATATCTCACAGACCTTCATAATTCAGTAATACCCCCTCACCCTCGCCCTCTTCCGCCAGGGGAGAGGGGACAAGAGTGGATGCCTCTCCCAAAGGGGATGGTCTCCCTTCACTTCCTCTCCCAAAGGGGATGGTCTCCCTTCACTTCCCCTCCCTTGACGGGAGGGGATAGAGGGGAGGGTGACGCATTACGGCATCCTCTGTGTCTAAATTTTCATCCCTGTTAACGAGTCACGCAATTTTTATCACAATCTTACCCCGGGCGCGGCCGGTCTCGCTGTATTTGTGCGCCTCTGATAGCTCCTCCATACTGAAGACACGGTCAATAAGGGGCGCCACCTTTTTCTCTCTTATTAAAAGACTTAAATTATTGAGGTCTGAGCCGCTGGGCCGGACATTGATATAGGCGGACTTTTTCCAGTTGAAGAATGGGGGCAGGAGGGAAGTGAGGAAAAAACTGAGGATATCAGAGGATTTGTTCGGCAGCGTGGTGATGTAGCGGCCGGAAGTTTTCAGGCTCTTGCGCACGGTGAAAAACGAACGGCTTCCCGCAGCATCGAAGATAATGTCATACCTGTCAGGCAACTCAGTAAAATCCTCTTTCGCGTAATCAATTACCCTTTCGGCTCCCTGGCTTTTGACGAGGTCTGTATTGTGAGCGCCGCAGACGCCGGTGACAGCAGCGCCGACAGCCCTGGCTATCTGCACCGCGAATGAGCCGACCCCTCCCGAAGCGCCGTTGATGAGAACGGTTTTGCCGCTCTTTATTTTGCCTTTATAGTGGAGTGCCTGATAGGCAGTGAGGCCTGCAAGGGGCACTGCAGCGGCTTCTTTGAAGTCCAGGTCTTTCGGAATGATTGCAAGGTTGTTCTCGCCGGCGCTTACGTATTCTGCATACGCTCCCAGCTGCCTGAAGTTGAGCATGCCAAAGACCCTGTCGCCCTTATTGAATCCGGTCACTGAAGCGCCGGTAGCGACCACTTCGCCCGCAATATCAAACCCGAGACGCATCGGGAATTTCGAGCCGGTGAGAAGCCTGAGAGAGCCGTTCCTTATCTTCCAGTCCACAGGATTCACGCTGGAGTAATGAACGCGGACGAGCGCCTGACCAGATGAGACCGAGGGTTGCTCAACCTCCTTGATCTGCATCACCTCAGGCGGTCCGAATTGTCTGATAAGAACGGCTTTCATCGGATAAAATCTAATATGGCGCTAACATTTAAGCTTCTTTCTGAAGGCATATGATCAGAAGATGTGAGCGTATTCCTTGCCCCTGCTTTGCATAGAATATACAGGAAGAAAGGGCTTTCAGGCAATAGGAAAGTGTGACGGAAAGCTAACCCCCCTTATCCCCCCTTGCCCACCTTTTCTAAAGTGGGGGAGAGCCGGGCTTTTCACTTTTTCTTCTCTTTTCTGGTAAACTTCAATAATATTTTCTGAGAGGGAGAAGGGTATGTTCAAACTGTTCTTTAAAATTATCTTTTTGTGCATTGTTGCCGGTATCGTTTTCATTGCCCTGTCCATCTACAGCGGGGGTGAGAAGTTCAGGTGGTTCGGGAAAAAGGTGGAACAGGAGAGCGAGAAGGTAGGGGAAAAGGCGGATAAGATAAAGCAGGGCAGCGACAAGCTCATAAAGGGCATCGAACAGACAACGGAAAAGGTGAAAGAGATCACAGGAAGCAAAGACAGCAAAAAAGATGAAAAGTCTCGTTGAAGCAATAAAGATAGAAAAAACCTTTTACCCTCCTGCCGGGGAGCTGAAGATACTCAAAGGCGTTGATCTCTCCATCGGGGAGGGAGAAGTGCTGGGGATTGTAGGGGCCTCGGGAGTGGGCAAAAGCACCTTCCTCCATGTCCTCGGCGCTCTTGACAGGCCGACGTCCGGCAATGTGCTGTACGAAGGGAAAGATGTGTTTGCCATGGACAATACCTCCCTTGCCTCTTTCAGGAACAGGACCATCGGGTTTGTGTTCCAGTTCCATCACCTGCTCCCTGAGTTTACTGCCCTCGAAAACGTGATGATTCCCGGACTGATAGCGAAAGGTCAGAAGTCAGAAGTCAGAAGTCAGAAGGAACTGCAAGAAGGGGCAGAGCGCCTCCTTGAGGAAATCGGGATTTACGAAAGAAAAGACCACAGGCCCGGAGAACTCTCAGGGGGTGAACAGCAGAGGGTCGCTGTTGCAAGGGCCCTGATACTTAACCCGAAGGTTGTGCTTGCCGATGAGCCTACGGGGAACCTGGATACCGCAACAGGAGAAGATCTCTTCAATTTATTGCTGAGGCTGAATAAGGACAAGGGGATTACCTTTGTGCTCGTCACACATAATGAAGCCCTCTCAAAGCGCTGCCACAGGGTCATGAAGATGGTGGACGGAAGATTCGAAAATAGCCATAATAACTCCGCCATCCCCTCTTAGTTTAAGAGGGGAGCGAGGGGAGTTATATCTCCGAAATAACCCCATTATTCATCTTAAATTGTCTCCTTGCCCGGTTCGCGATCTCCCTGTCATGGGTAACGACGATGAAGGTTATTCCCTTTTCTTCATTCATCCTGTGGAAAAGGCGTATCACTTCCTTCTCTGTCTCTTCATCGAGGTCCCCGGTGGGTTCGTCCGCAAGGATGATATCCGGGCTATTAATAAATGCCCTTGCAATGGCGACCCTCCTCTGCTGACCGCCCGAAAGCTGTTTTGGATACATATGAGCCTTATCCAGCATGTTGACCATTGACAAAAGCTCTTCAGGCCTCTTTTTTATATCTGTATTGATTGTTTTGTAAAAACTTGCAGGGAGCAGGAGATTTTCGATTACATTTAAGGTTGGTATCAGACTGCTAAATTGAAATATAAAGCCTACTTGTCTGTTTCTAAAAAAGGAGATATCGGTTTCGCTTAATCCCCAAATGTTAACGCCATTTATTAAAATTTTCCCTTTTGTTGGTTTCAAAATCCCGCCGATAAGATTAAGAAGTGTTGTTTTGCCGCTGCCTGAATGTCCAATGATAGAAATGTACTCACCCCTATCTATTTTAAGGTTTATATCAGCTACGGCATTTATATCGCCTTCGACTGTATGGTAAGTTTTTGCAATGTTTTCTAAAACTAGCATTTATTCACCGCCCCTGACTGCTTCATAAGGCGCAAGTCTGCTGCTTTTAATAGCAGGATACAGGGCAGCAACAACCCCTGAAATTAAGGCTAGGCCGAGGCAGATAAAAGCCAGCATCATTATAAAATCTGTTTGAGGCAACAGGTAAGGGATTTTAAGCGGGGCGAGCATAAGTTTTTCAAACATGCTGATTACAAAGATGCCTGAAATAACTCCGAGCGCTCCTCCTGAAAGAGTCTTTAAAGCAGCTTCATATATCAGAGATTTGAATATATACGACCTGCTTGCCCCCATTGCCCTTAAAAGCCCTATTTCCCTCTTTCTTTCATTGGTAATCATTGAAAACCCCGCGCTTAACATTAGAATAACCATGAGCCATACGCCGGCGCTTAATATAAGCGCTGCATTGAGGATAAGAACCAGCTGCTTTCTGACAGAAGTTATAACTTCCTCAGCTATAATAGCCCTGACCTTTTCTATTCCGGCCTCAATGAGAATAGCGATTTTTTGCGCATAAGCGCCGGGCTGAAGCTGCACAAGGACAACAGAAATCTGGTCAGGGGGAATATTAATAGGTATTGTATTTTCTTTAGTTCTGCTGTCATTTATCATCCTGCGCGCCCCTTCAAAGGATATAAATACAGAGTCATCAAAAAATGGCATTCCCGTTGGTTCAAGTTTATCGACAACCTTATATTGGCTTCCATAAAGCTGAACAAACTTGCCTTTATTCCGCGGAAACTCGCTCCCGATTATTATCTCATCGGTTTTCAAGCCCGACATTTTCTTGTCTTTGAGCCATGGTGTTATTGTAATGTCTGTTTCAGGATCAAAGGCTGAGATTATTGTGTCAGGCACATCGCAGCAGCCATAGGGAGCTGTTACCACAAATAACTGTGATGATACCGCCTTGACCCCCTCAATCACGGATATTTTTTCTGCAACTTTTGCCGGCATATAAAAAGAAGACAGGCCGCCCCATATAAGGGCTGCTTTTACTTGTGCCTCAAACCCCTCCGGCACAACCATAATGTCGGCCCCGAGTCTTTTCATGCCGGCAGAGGCGCTGTTTTCTATGCCTTTTATAATAACGGTTCCGGTAAAGAGCAGCGCTGTTGCAATGACCACGCTAAAGATTATGACAACTGTCCTGAACGGTTTTTGTTGTAGATTTTTAATAGAAAAATAAAATGGCGTTATGAGTTTCATCAGGCAATCAGCGGGTTAATGCCGGTGCTGCATAGCGCCTGAAGATATTATCTTTAGAGGAAGTTCGATTTCGCCGGATTTTTCGAAACGGAGGCGAAGCCTGAATTCGTAACCTTCCTTAACCTCATCCGGAAGGTTGAGTATCATTACATGTAAACTCCTGGGTTTAAGCTCTATAGCGCTGTTGGAAGGCACAACCAGCCTGTCAATTTTTACCATTTTGCCTTTTATAACATCGTGCAGCTCAACATATGCGTTTTTTATATCTATCTGCCCGCTTACAAGATAATCATCTTCTTTACCCGAGTTCTTTATCCTCATAAACACAGCTCCGGCGTTTTTCATCATTGGCGACAATTTTGCTATATAGCCGTCAATGCTTATTTGCTGCGAGGATACTGTGTGCTCTGCTGCGGTTGAAAAGCCGTTAAACATAAATGCAAATAACAAAGTTAAGATTGATGCCGGTCTTTTTACTCTCATTGGTGGTTGCCTCCAAATTGAACTTGCATTCCCTGTAGTCTTGCTACAGGGTTACCTTATTCTGTCATTCTGGCTTGTCCAGAATCTTTCTGAAGGATTCCCGACCGATCCTCGTCAAGCGAGGACAAGAGCGGGAATGACAATGACAACAAAACAAATATCGGATTCTTTGATACCCTGCGGTCTCTGCCGCAGGGTTG
>CAMTVV010000035.1:0-5937 GCA_947085305.1 uncultured Nitrospiraceae bacterium | reverse complement strand
GTTCCTTCCCGAAAGCAAACAGCGCCGTATCGCCACTGAGACCCTCGAAATCTATGCGCCCCTGGCAAACAGGCTCGGAATTGGATGGTTAAGGATAGAGTTTGAAGACCTCGGGTTCAAGGTCTTACTGCCGGAGCTCTATAACGAGCTGGTAAAAAAGGTTGCGAAAAGGAAGGAAGAGCAGGAGGGCTATCTGGAGGAAGTGGCGAAGACCGTGGAAGAGAGACTCAGGGAAGAAGGTCTCCAGGCGAGGGTTTCAGGGAGGGTGAAACATTACTACGGGATTTACCAAAAGATGCAGAGGCAGACGATAACCTTTGACCAGGTGAATGATGTGCTCGGCCTCAGGATCATCACCGACAGCAATGCGTCCTGTTATACCGTCATGGGCATTATCCACTCCCTCTGGACCCCTATTCCCGGCAGGTTCAAGGATTATATCGCTATGCCGAAATCCAATATGTACCAGTCGCTCCACACCTCCGTGATTGGGCCGAAGGGTGAAAGGGTGGAGTTCCAGATACGGACAGGGGAGATGCACAAGATTGCAGAAGAGGGAATCGCGTCCCACTGGAAGTATAAGGAAAAGGATGCTATTGAGGACAGGGACAGCAAATACATCGCATGGCTCAGGGAGCTGATACTTTCCCAGAAGGAGCACCGGAATGCCAAGGAGTTTCTTGAGGAAGTGAAGGGTGAGGTTGTCCCCCACGTAGTGTATGTCTTTACCCCTCAGGGTGAAATAAAGGAACTCCCCGTAGGCTCGACCCCTGTGGATTTTGCATACGATATCCATACCCAGGTGGGGCACAAGTGCGTTGGGGCAAAGGTGAATGGAAGGATCGTCCCCTTACGGTATCAGCTCAGGAACGGCGATACCATTGAGATCATTACCTCGCCTTCCCACGGGCCAAGCAGGGACTGGCTTAAGTTCGTTGTTACTCAAAGGGCAAAAAATCGAATAAAGCAATGGATCAAGTCCGAGGAAAGGACACAGAGCATCGAGCTGGGGATGAAGCTCCTCGAGGTCGAACTCAGGAAACATCATCTCAAGCCTGCTCTCCTTAAGACCGAAGATATGGATTCCATCGCAAAGGAATTCAGCATGCAGTCCTACGAGGATCTTCTTGTGTCCATCGGCTACGGCAAGGTATCCCCCCATCAGGTGATCAATCGTTTCCTTCCGGAAAAGCCTCCGGAAGATATACTTTCAAGGGAAGCGAGGCCCCGGAGAGAGCAGAAAGGCATCAGCATAAAAGGCATTGACCATATCCTTTATCACACGGCAAAGTGCTGTTTCCCCATCCCTGGAGATGTCCTTGTCGGATTCGTCACCAGGGGAAGGGGAGTGACGATCCACAGAAGGGACTGTCCCAACCTCGAAAGTCTCGCCATTGACGATGCAAGACTGGTTGATGTGGATTGGAAACCCGGCAACGAAACCACCTCCACTGCCCGGCTCATGGTCGAGACTGTTGACAGGCCCGGGGTGATCGCGGACCTCAGCGCCCTGATCTCATCGGTGAATGTGAACATAAGCCATATCGAGGCAAACACCACTCAGGACAAGAAGGCATACATCAACTTCAACCTTGAAGTCCGGGATAAGGCGCAGCTTAGCGGCCTCATCCAGAAAATCGCACAGACAGAAGGTATCCTGAGGGTAAGACGCTGACCTTCTGTGGACATTCTGACAAAAGGGCATCAGGAAACTTTGCTGTCTCCCTTTTTGGATGCCGGCTGCTGAGGACCGGTCTTATCGGTCTCTTTTTTCGGTTTCTGTTTCAGTCCGAATATCAGTAATGCAAACGCTCCCGCTCCTATAAGAACCCTCAGGATCGGGCCTGATGCTGAAACCGTCCTCTTCAGAAGACTCATCTCTTTCCCCTGATAACCTCAGTTCATTGTCTTACTATTTTTTTATAAGCGCCGAGAGAGAAGAAATGGATCGCTCAAGGTCCGAATCAGCATCGGAGCAGATAATAATAAGGGAAACGCTGCGCAGTTCTTCATCATCGCGTATAAGCGAGCAGAGCCTTTCACCGCTCATTTCCGGCATGTTGAGCTTTGCGACGATGAGGTCTGCCTTGACCGACCTGTGGAGAGCAAGGGCCTTCTCGTTTGAAGCAGCAGTGAATATCCTGAGGTCTGACCTGCTGAGAAAGCTCTTTTCCTCGTCAAGGACTCCCTTGACATCCTTTGCAATAATCACCTTTTTCATGGGCAACCTCATTTTATTATAAAAGCATCACGTCGCCGGTGTAAAGACATGGGCATTTTAGAACCGGGACCAGAGATGCATTTTCCGATAGAGAATCAAAAGGATTCAGTTGCCGCGATGTCTCACAGAAGCTGAGAGTTTCAAGAATCCTAAACTAAATGCAGGTTAGGAGCGGAAAGTGTTACAACGAAGCAGTCCCAAAAGCACAGCGCTTTGGGGCACCTAATTCCGGGGGCACCGGACCTGCCCCCATTTTCTCCTCCCACATTCTATCAGCTTATTTCGGCTTTCCAAATACTTCTTCAAAAGCGTTTATGAATCTTTCATATTTGGGTCTGGACGAAACCCTGTTCTTACTCCTCGAATAATTTGTAAGCATTATTCTGTATTTCCCTTTTGATGCGCCGCTCTTTATGACATTGCAAAACCCAGGCGAAACCATCTGACTCGCTGGAATAACCCAGTAGGTTTTTGCCGCCTCACTATAAAAGATAAAGATATAATTGTCTCTCGGTTCTATTATTGACAATTGTGGGAAATGAGCGGCGTTTTTAGGGTTACAATCCTTTGATCGGGCTTTTATTTGAACGTCAAAATAATTATTTGATCCTCGTCTTACTATGCAGTCAATCCCTTGGTCGTCAACCAAGGTCATGTAAACGTCATACCCTCTTCTCAGCAATTCAGCAACGGCTGCGTATTCTTGACGTTTACCAAAAGAAGCTGAATGTCTATATGATGCTTCCTTCATTCTCGGCTTGCAACTACTGCATCCAGGTCATCTACCATTTCGTCGCATATCAAGACTTAAACAACCCATTCAAAATTTTATCGACGGTTCTCGGATCACGACATTCTATAAGTTGCCACTTCCCATAACCGCCGTGATAGTTGACCGCATTAATCCAGCGTTCGGCTGCCGTCCGTTTCTGCCGATCCTGTTCGGATTCATAGCCTTTCACCTCTAGGATCACCGTGGATTCCCCACTATCGGTACTGTACTTTATCAGGAAATCGGGATAGTAGTAGTGCCGAACACCGAGAAAGTCATAGGGGATCGAGAAGTCGAGATGGTCATTCTTCACATAAGAAATGACGTTCGGATTATCCTCAAGGTAGAATGACACCGTGTGCTCCCAGGAGCGGTTATCTGTCACTACATGGCTTACGTGGCTCTTCAGTGCTTGGGTCTACTGTGATTTCCTTCAGCTTAGACATATCAATCTTTATTCTGCTTTTCACATCAAAGACATATCCCTCGACACGCGGGAATTCTATCTTCAAATGAACTCGATCCTTCAATGCCTGTACAAGTGTTGAAGGTGGAGGCGGAGGTGTCGGTCCCTTGCCCTTCTTCTTAACAGGAATGACCTCAAAAGGTATGCCGTATACGTCCACATATTCCTCCGGCAGCATACCACTTTCATCAAGTGTATAGTTCATCCTTCTTAAACCACGACCGACAACCTGTTCGCACAAGAGTTGTGAAGTGAACGCCCTCAGACCGAAAATCTGTGTTACGTTGTTTGCGTCCCATCCTTCGGTAAGCATCCCGACCGAAACAACACACCGTACATCCTTACCTGGCGGATCACCCTGACCTACCCATTCTGTCTTGCCGACCGTTGCAACCCTCAATCTCAACCCCTGTGCCACTTCCTGTTTTGTCTGTGTGCCGTCCTCGCTTTCGGCTTCTCCCAAAAGCTTTGTGTCGATCCTCATGCTCGGCTGGAAGGACTCACTATTTCCCAATAGGTCAGGGAATAGCTTACCCGTGGTAAATATCTTCTGTTTTTCGACCTTCTTCTCCCCACTGATATATTCAAATATTAGCTCTGCAAGGTCTGTATTATCACAAACACAGATCATCACGGGCGGGACAGGGAAGTCATCCCTCTTGAAGTCCTTAAAGGTCTTCTTCCATTCCCCTGCGAGCATGGTAAGAGCGCCTTCTGCTTCTCTGAAAACGGATTCAGGTTTCGGCTTCCTTCTCTGTGTTGCCTTCTCGGATGCCGGTAGAGATTCGTTAATCTTCTTCCATAATTGAACGGGGAACGAGATCGAACTTTTCATAGTAGTTCTCCGGATTTGACGGATAAAGAACAGACAGACGTTCCTTAACCGTAAGGTTCGGACATACCACCAATACGGCATCGGAAAATCTCTTGTCTTGTCTGTATTGCGCCTTGTTGATCACAGACCATGCATCCAGCATCGCCATAACAAGGGTCTTTCCACTTCCAGTTGCCATTTTGCACCCGAACCGCTTTAAAGGCTTGTATCCTTTTACAAGGTCTGCCTCGGCTGGAAGATCTGGAGGGATAGTTATGCCTTTTGGGTTCTTCGGCATTATCTCGGTCAGATAGATGATCGTTTCAACTGCTTCTACTTGACAGAAAAACAGCTTTCTTTCTCTATCGGGTAAGTTCCAGTGCTGAAGGAGCCTTTCGGTGACTCCTGTCACCCCTTTGTAACCGCCTTCACGCCATTCCTTGACCCTCTGCCGTATTTTGTTGATCAGCTCAAGCTCTTTGAACTGTTCTTCAACAAATAATGCAACCTGAGTGTCAGCCCGTTTCCCTGTTCGGAAATAGTACCCAGCAGGGCGTCTCCCCGACATCCTTTTCGGTTGCCCTTCTTCGTAAATCCAATACTCCTTCGGTTCTTCGAAGGGATTGTTCAGGATCGGGTTATCAACGGCTAATGACATGCTTTATAGGTTTCCTATGTGCAATAAAAGTGCAATCAATGTGCAACATGTGCAATTATTATGCAATAACATAGAATGCACCTGCCCCTTTCTTGCCGCTTTCTTTTATGATTCCTTTTTGAATTAGTTTTCTTAAATCGTTAGTTACTGTATTTCTTGAACATTTGTTTAACTCTTGATATTCTCTGTTCGTAATCTTTCCTCTCTCCTTTACATACTTTATGGCTTTTATCTGCCGGTCATTCAAGCCCATCTTTCTTAATTTTTCCTCTGTATAAATATCCTTATAAAAACAAACTGAAAAGCCGCCAAACTCTTCTTTAAACTCCGGCTCAGGCAATCCAACTTTTTTACATTCATTTGTAATCTTGATAGTGCCTCTCCCCCATGTCTCAATTAGCCCAGCCTTGAAAAACACATCCGCCAGCAATTCATTCCTCGGGCGGGAAGGATGGCTTTTCTTTAAGTCGGCAATTTTAATATCCTTAGGCAATGCGCCTTCATTCCATAAAAGCAGCTTATCAGGATAAATTTTTAACTGGGTATGCGCGCCGATATAATCTCTGTGGATTACCGCATTTATTATTGCTTCTTTTAATGCTTCCTCCGGGTATTCCAATTCCTCTTTTCTGTAAATCCCTTCAAACCGTATCTCAGAAATGAGATATTTTGCCCTCAGCAATTCTATTGCCCTCTCTACCTGTTTAAAGAGATTCCCTTCAACATCATCGGAAGCCACAATATCCGTATCTGTGAGGAATTTGCCGACCTTAATAAAAGCGCTTGTATAAAATCGTTTTGGATTTTTTCCGAAAAGCAATATTGCCGCTCTTTTCAGTTTTCCATTTTCAAGTAAATTTAATTTTTGAAGGAGTTTGAGATTATCCTTTTCCTCCTTAACAAATGGCAGTCTTTTTATTGCAATCTCTTTGAATCTTTCAACCGTCTTAATATCAATATCATTCATTGAAGTTTTTTCTTCTGCATACTCATCCCAATCCCTATC
>CAMTVV010000034.1:0-8475 GCA_947085305.1 uncultured Nitrospiraceae bacterium | reverse complement strand
GAGGATTTCCGTCAGAGCTACGAACCGTATGCGGCAGCATTTGAGGAGCGGATAGAGGCCCTGCGGTATCTGCATGAAAAGGGATTCAAGACGTGGGTGAGCATAGAGCCGTACCCAACACCGAACATTGTGAGCCAGGAGCTGCAGGAGATACTGGACAAGGTCTCTTTTGCGGACAAGGTTGTTTTCGGGCGTTTGAATTACAGCACCAAGATAAAGGCGTTCCCTCATGCAAGGGAATTCTATAACAGCCAGGCTAAGGCTGTAATGAATTTCTGTAAGAGTGGGAAGATCAAATACCACATCAAAGAAGGGACTGTGTCATAAGTGACGATAAGATGATGAAGAATGAAAAGAGGTATTAAAGTATGGCTAAATCCTTTAATGAAAAACTAATTGAACTTTTGAAAAAAGATTCACGTTTTTTGGATGAAGAGGGCGAACTGATCAAGGCGGCAGTAATTGATCGCGCCTGGAAGATAGACAAAGAGTTAGTTAAGCGTTTGCTTTCTGACAGCAAGCTTAAAGAAAAGTTTTTCGATGAAATAGACGGCCATTGGATTTTCAATATCAACACCTTTATCGATTATGTATCCGATAAGAATTTTTTGGACAATTCCTATAAGAAATATTGAAAAACATGTAATCCAAAAAGCCTTTGCTCGTAACCGGTTCTATTCATTCCGATCGTTAAAGCAATATTTCCCTCATATAAAATCGCTGCAGGATTTCTCAGACTCAGAGGATTATCTTGCGGGCCTTGAAATTACGTTTCAGGGCGACTCAGCAGAACTTTACAATCTATCCAATAAGGTAAAGCTTGAAGCTCTGACAGGACTGCTACAACAGATTGAGATCGAAATAAGACGGCAAATAACTGAATATGTTGGTACCCGTGAATTCAAACCCGGCAATGTAGACAAGGTGTTCTATGATAAAGTTCTAAAATTATCAGGAGACAGTGAACGCGCAAAGGGAGACGAGGGTTTCCTTGCGGACAAGGAATGGTATGTCTTCAATGCCAATTATGGGACGAGTGAAGAAAAAGCTTTCGTTAGAATGCTTGATCGTCAAATAGACAAATTAAGAGAAATATACGACGGCATCTATTTGGTTAGGAATGAGCGGCATTTCAAGATTTACAATTTCACAGATGGGCGAGCCTTTGAGCCTGACTTTGTCCTCTTTCTACAGGAGAAAGACGGCAACTTGCTGACTTACCAATTATTCATAGAACCTAAAGGCAAACACCTAAAGGCACATGAAAATGGAGCCCGAGATTATTGAGGATAAGAAAGATACCCCTGCCTCTTCGGAACCATTGCATTTAGTTCTGAATGGGCGATGCCGTCAAGGTTCAGGTCTTGTTTCTTGCATAATCCCATAACTTAAGAAGGCCGCATAAGATCATCAAGGAATTTACGACTGCAACACAGGGGGGCTATGATAAACCACAGGTGGCAGCGAAGCGGCGGGCGTAGCAAACACACCTCATCCCCATCTCATCATCAAGCAGCGGTTGTGCTTACCGAAAAAGAAAGAAATCTCTATCCGTAGAGAGATATTTTTTGTAACTGATAGTTCAATTAATAAAACGATTGTTCTCTTTTTAGCATCGTTCACAAAAAGGCATTATCTGTTCTTAATTGTAATTTTTTTGTTGACAAATTAAATTTTTTCGTATATAACTATACTCAGGAATGAAAATGTTAAAGAGTCTATTTTCCTCATCCGTCAGAGCAGATGTCCTTTCGCTGCTCCTCAACAGTCCCGATGAGAAGTTTTATGTCCGTGAAATCGCAAAGCTGCTCAGAAAAAATCCCTCAGGCGTAAAGCGCGAACTCGATAACCTTGAACAGATGGGAATCGTGCTGAGTGAAAAGGTTGCCAACCTTAAGTACTTCCAGGCGAACAACGAATCGCCCCTCTTCTCGGAGCTGAAGAATCTTATTACCAAGTCCCTTGGATTACCAGGGGCAATAAAGGCAGTCATCAGGTCGTCCGGCGCCAAGGCGGCATTTATTTGTGGTCCTTATGCGGAAGGCGAAGATGTGGAGAGCGTTGATCTGTTCATCATCGGGGACTCACCCGTGGTGCTTAAGGGCTTGAAGGATCTGGAAAGGAAATTTAACCAGAAAATAAATTGCACTTTGATGGATGAAGAAGAGTACAAGACCAAGCGGAAGAAAAAAGATGCGGCGCTGAGAAGGCTCCTTTCAGGAAAGCGAATCTCGCTTATCGGAAGGACTTAGTTTAGGCTTCCCCGATTTTTCGGGGATAGAAAGGGGGTGAAATAATGGCAACAAAGAAAGCAGCAGCAAAGAAACCGGCGGCGAAGAAGACCGCGAAGAAGACCGCAAAGAAGAAATAGGAAAAGTCTTGTAGGACCTCAGGCTGGAGAAGAAATTCTCCAGCCTCTTTTTTTGTTTGCGGTCTTCTTTGCGGTCTTCAGTAGATATAAAACCCCATTTTCAGAAAAATTTCAAGAGAAATCTGTAACCACTTGAAATAAAAAGATTTTTATAGGTGAAGTTGAGCCTGGGGCTGTTCGGCTTCTGATACTATCTCCCAACACTCCGGACAGGAGATAAGCTTCTTCATAAACTTGAGGTTCGTAGAATGTCCCGCTTTGTTGGACAGGATGTGGCCATACAGGGGAAAACCAATCAATGAGAAGTCTCCAATGGAGTCCAGTATCTTATGCCGCACGAACTCATCCCTGAATCTGAGACCTGAGGAATTCAGCACCCCATCATCACCGAGGATGATGGCGTTATCGAGAGAGCCGCCCTTCGCAAGACCATTTGCCATCATGTATTGGACATCCTTGAGGAAACCAAAAGTCCGGGCCGGCGCCACCTCTCTGATAAAGGTCTCTTCATTCAGATCCACGCTCAGGTTCTGCTCTCCGAGAAGGTGGTGGTTGAAATGGATCCTGAAGGTGATTTTCCTCCCTTCATAGGGGAAAATGGCTATTTCGGCATGACCGTCATCCATAACGACCGGTCTGATTATCCTCATGTACGGCATCTTTTTGCCCTGTTTTGCGATACCTCCCTGCAAAATGATGCTCACCAGCTCAGTGGAACTCCCATCCAGAATGGGAATTTCAGGACCGTTGACCTCAATAATCAGATTATCAATACCTAAGCCAGAGAGGGCAGCAAGGATATGCTCGACCGTCTTGATTTTAACGGTGCCGTCACTAAGAGTTGTTGCAAATGCAGTATCAGTAACAGAACCGATATGGGATCTGATCACTGTCATTCTGTCCACCCGGTGGAAGATTATCCCCGAGTCCCGCGGAGCAGGTTTCAGCCTGACAGTGGCATGCCTTCCCGTATGGAGACCAATACCGCTAAAGCTCACTTCTTGTCTGAGGGTTCTCTGTAAACGCATAAAGCTGTACATTTAGATAGCAAAGAGAATGCCAGAAAAAAACCTTTTAGATAAAGGGGTTTCAGTTGTCAGGGTGTTGTTTATATTCTTCAAGTGTCTAATAATTGCAACACATGCCCGAACTGGAAATTCCTTAGGCGGGAACTTCTCCACCAACTACCATCTCGCGGATTCTTACCGTCGGCATGGCATCTGATACCGGCACACCCTGGGCGTCCTTTCCGCAAGTACCGATGGAGAACCCCAAATCTGAGGCAATCATGTCAATGGCCTTAAGAACATCAGGTCCGCTGCCGGTCAGGGTGGCTTCTCTCACAGGCTCGCCGATGGCGCCATTTTCGATCATATACCCTTCCTGAACCTCAAAGACGAAGTCCCCTGTGACTGTATTCACCTGCCCTCCCCCCATTCTCTTTACAAAAAGCCCTTCCGGTGAGGATTTCACCACTTCATCGGCGGTTGTGTCTCCCGGTGCAATAAATGTGTTGGACATCCTTGGTATAGGCCTGTGTCGATAGGACTCACGCCTGCCGTTGCCCGTGGATGTTACCCCATCCCGGGCAGCGGTAAACTTATCATACATATAGCCGGTCAGTATGCCCTTGTCCACAAGGACAGTCCTCTGGGATGGAGTTCCTTCATCATCGAAGCGGTAGGAGCCCCTCTTAAAGGGGAGTGTTGCATCATCTATGACCGTCACGAGTCCGGATGCTACTTTCTGGCCTAAGCGATGCGAGTATACCGACAGTCCGTACTGTGCAAGGTCTGCTTCAAGTCCGTGGCCTATTGCTTCATGGATCATGGTCCCGCCTGCATCTGAAGATATGATCACAGGCATTCTGCCGCCAGGCGCCCTTCTGGCCCGGAGCATCATTACTGCCCTGCGGGAAGCCCTGAGGGAAAGCTCTTCTACCGATACCCCGTCGAACAATTCAAACCCGATGTGACCGCCGGCAGTTTCGTATCCCGTCTGAATTATCCCGTTTTCTGATGCGATAATATGAACCATGTAAAGGGTATGGACGCGTTCATCCTCTGCAATAATCCCTTCAGAGGTGACGATGTGCACCTTCTGAATGAAGTCACGATAATTCACCGCCACCTGTTTGATGCGGCTATCAAATGAACGGGCTGCGCGGTCTGCTTTATGCACAAGAACGATCTTCCCGGCCATGGGTATCGTATCCGGGGATTTGAGAATGACAAAATCTGTCTCAGGTCTTGCCTTCCTGAGGTCAAACACGGGCTTGAAAGACCCTTTGGCTGTTTTACTGAGGGTCTCGGCAAGTTCCATGAGGGCTTCCCCTGATGCGTCATTACTGAAGGCATAGGAAGTCTTCCCTCCCCGGATAAGTCTTATCCCGATTCCACTGTCCACGCCTATGGAGACCTTTTCTACCTTTTCGTCTTCCAGGTGGATGGAGGTTGTTCGCCGCTGCTCGAAAAATATGTCGGCGTATTCGCCGCCATAGGACAATACCCTTTTCAAAATCCGGGAAGACAAATCAGCATCTAACATTTTTACATTATTCCTTTCTGGACTTTTAAGGAGTTGATATTATACCATGCATATTATCTATAATTAGACTCTGTGTATAAATTCGACTGGCCATCGTTTCTCTGTCATTCCGGCTTGTCCGGAATCTTTCTTCAAAAGGATTCCCGACCTCCCGAAAGCATTCGGGATTGCGGGAATGAACAGACACTATTTAAGGAAAGGAAGTTGCATGCCGGGAATTGGAATCATTGCGGGAAGCGGTTTTTATGAAATAGAAGGAATCGAGATCAGAGAGCTGAAAAAGGTGACGACTCCTTATGGAGAACCGTCTGACCTGTACCGGCTTTGCGAAATGTCGGGGAGAGAAGTCATGTTTCTTTCCCGGCACGGGACCCCTCACCATATCCCCCCGCATAGGATAAACTACCGGGCAAACATATGGGGCTTCAGGGAACTCGGCGTCAAACGGATACTATCGGTGAACGCGGTTGGCGGGATAAACCCGGGACTGAGACCGGGGGAGGTGGTAATACCGGATCAGATTATCGATATGACTCACGGAAGGGCATCAACGTTTTATGACGGCAGTGAAGTTATTCATATAGACTTCACTCTGCCTTTTTGCAGCGAGCTCAGGGACGCCCTTATCACTGCCGGCAGGAAATTGAACAGAGCGCTCGGAGAAGCCGGCGCCTATATTTGTGTGAATGGACCGCGGCTCGAAAGTAAGGCGGAGATAAGGTATTTCGCATCCATAGGCGCCGACATTGTCGGCATGACCGCAATGCCTGAGGCATGCCTTGCACGGGAACTGGAACTCTGCTTTGCCGGTATTGCTGTGGTAACGAACTATGCTGCGGGCATAAGCGAGAAGCATCTGACCACCTCTGAAGTCGTGGAGACGATGAAGACCTCCAGGGCGCGGGTCAAAAACCTCATCATGGAAACATTAAAAATCATACCTGAAAAGAGGGCATGTGATTGCCGGAATGCGCTGAAAGATGCGAAGATGTAAGATAAGATTCATCCGTCTCAGCTTACCTTTGATCTAATGCTCCAGTATTTCCGGTAAGGTATTGCCTCGATCAAAAGTCCCTGCTTCTCGATTTTTGTTTCAGTATCAAGGGTGACAAGTAGCGCCTTCCTGAGTTTGTTTCTCTCAAGGAATTTAAACAGTGTCTTCACATCATCCCTGCCAATCTTTTCCTTGATCTTTATCTCCACAGTCCGTCGATGAGCTGGCACATGAGAGTTGTCTTGCCGACCCTTCTTAAGCCGGTGAACAGCACAATCTGACGCTTGTCTACATACCTGACGATCTCATCAAATATCTTTCTTTTCCTTCCGGTAAACTCCGGGGGTACCTTCCCGGTCTTCCACCAGGGGTTAAAGCTCTGTAAATCCATTTGCTCTCCGATGTTATTGAAGTTTCATTTTAATGACATTATAGTGCTACTGATAGATAATAGCAAGCGCGATTTGCAAGCGAGCATAGGCAGCCCGGCGACTACTGCACAGAGTCTTTTCTTTCGAGGGAGGGGTTGGGGCGGCCCCTGGGGGCCGGACCGCCGGTCTTCCGGCGGGGGAGGGATGATCTTATGTCATAGCGTTACGCCGATTATTAAAATCTGTTCTTCACGATTTCTAATCACCGTGTTATCAAGTCGCTTTGCTTGTCCCTTCCCACTTGAAGTATGCCTCGGCAGCCTAATGGATAATAAAGCGACAACTTAAGCAGGCATTAACATGCCTAATGTGATAAGATTACTAAAAATATGATGCTGACAAGGAGACACCATGAATAATCGTCTTAATGAGATTCTTGAAGAGATAAGAGAATTGGAAATGAAGGTGCAGTCGGAGATGAAGCGGAGGGAGGAAGAGCTCAAGTACAAAGTTCGCAAACACAAGGCAATATTCGAGGAGGAGATTCTCGAACTTCACAGGAAACTCGCGAGCTCGTTATTCTTCTATATCATCAAGGCATCTCCTCTCACCATACTGTCTGCACCAATAATATATGCGATGATTATCCCTGCTCTGCTTCTGGACTTCAGCCTATGGGTATATCAGGCAGTCTGTTTCCCTATTTACAGGATTCCGAAAGTCAGACGGAGCGATCATATCGTTCTTGACCGTCATTACCTGAAATACCTGAACCTGATCGAAAGGCTGAACTGTGATTATTGCAGTTACTTCAACGGTCTTTCCTCCTATGCAATGGAAATCGCTGCACGAACAGAGCAGTACTGGTGTCCAATCAAGCATGCTTCAGGAAAGGCCCAGCGTCATTCCAGGGCGCATATGTTTGTCGATTATGGTGACGCTGAATCGTATCGTACAAAGCTAATGGAAATTCGCAGTGAGCTACAGAACATTGAATCAAAGTGACGTTCGTTTTCTCTGATATCGTCCCTCATGGGTCTTCCACAATACAAGCAATAGCCTCTCTGCGACAAGACGGGTTCACAGAAATAGCAATGAGGCGGAAAGCATTCGCTTCCCGCCTCACTGTCTTGAACGGTCTATCTACCGCGCCGAAAGCGACAGGTAAGTGGTCGAGCCATTTCTAAAGACGAGCAACAGAATATCCTGGCCTGATTTGATTTTGGAAACGACAGCTTCATAATCTTTGGTGCCGGATATCCTCTTCCTGTTGACTTCAATAATAACATCGTTTTGCATCAGAAGGCCACCTGCAGGGCTGCCTTCTTCTACGTCTGTGACAACTACCCCGGTAATTCTTTTTGGGATGTCGAGATTCTTTTTCAGTTCAGGAGTTAGCCCCTGAACCATGACCCCCTTCAAAAGGTTGTCGTATTCTCCACGCATCTTCTGCATGTCTGCCGGCAACTCGGCAATGGTGACATCTACCTTCTGCATCTTGCCCTCGCGCATGATCTTCAAAGTCACTTTTTTGCCCGGAGAAGTGCCTGCAACACTATTTCTAAGGCTTGAAGGATCAGTTACTTCTTGGCCATCGAACTCTATGATGACATCGCCGCGCTGGATGCCCGCCTTTTCTGCTGGGCCTTCCTCTACAACATCTCCCACAAGTGCGCCTTTGTCATCTTTGATTCCAAACTGCTTCGCAAGGTCCGGTGTAACAGGCTGTATCGAAACGCCGAGCCAGCCCCTGACGACTTTTCCTTTCTTTATGAGGTTGTCCATCACAACCTTGGCCATGCTGCTCGGTATCGCAAATCCGATGCCCTGATATCCGCCTGACGTGCTGAAAATGGCGGTATTGATCCCTACAAGCTCTCACCTCACGTTCACGAGCGCTCCGCCTGAGTAGCCCGGATTGATGTGAGCATCAGTCTGGATGAAATCTTCATAATCAGCAATGCCTACATTCGCCCTGCCTGTTGCACTCACGATGCCGGATGTAACGGTCTGGTTCAATCCAAAAGGGTTGCCGATTGCGATCACTGTTTCTCCAACCTTCAGTTTATCCGAATCTCCCAACTTTATGACAGGCAGATGGTTCGAATCTATCTTTATCACAGCAAGGTCTGTTTTCGGGTCAGTGCCGATGACCTTTCCCTTGAATTCTCTCTTGTCGGACAATTTCACCT
>CAMTVV010000033.1:0-5192 GCA_947085305.1 uncultured Nitrospiraceae bacterium | reverse complement strand
GGGGAGAGGGTAGGGAGAGGGTGATTAAATCAATGGCAAAAAACTTAACGCAACATGCAAAAAGCCTCAGAAAAAGATCATCGGACACCCTCCCCTCAATCCCCTCCCCTCAAGGGAGGGGAAGGAATAACCCATACAAAACGAGAAAGAACCCTATTACTTTTATGGTAAATTAAACAATGTCTGAAAAGATTCTTGTGAGAGGGGTCAATTGGATCGGTGATGCGGTGATGACCCTGCCTGCCCTGAGGGCATTGAGAAAGGCCTTCCCTGTGTCGAAGCTGAGTCTTCTTGTGAAGCCTTCGGTGGCAGCGCTTTTCGAAAGTGACCCGTTCATCGATGAGGTCATCGTGTATGATGAAAGTTTCAAAGGGGTCACCGGTAAACTCAGGCTCGCCCGGACTCTGAGGAAGAAGGGGTTTTCGAAAGCAATCCTCTTCCAGAATGCCTTTGACGCGGCGTTCATAACGTATCTCGCAGGGATCCCTGAAAGGATAGGGTATGACAGGGACAGCAGAGGGAAGCTTCTTACAAAACGAATTCCTTATCACAATAATGACAGAAAAGTTCATCATATCGATTATTACCTTAATCTTCTGATATCGTCCGGGATAGGGCCAGACAATTTACAGCCAAATCCCCTCTCACCGCCCTTTGACCCCTTTGTATCCCCCCTTACTAAGGGGGGAATTGAAGGGGGGATGTGGGGATTTCTACCCTGGATTTATCTATCAATTGATGAGAGATTATCTGCAAGGGGGAAATTATCAGGATTAAAACGGCCGATTCTCGGGATAAACCCGGCCGCCGCGTATGGTTCTGCGAAGAGATGGCTGCCGGAGAGGTTTGCAGAAGTCGGCATCTGGTTCATAAGAGACACCGGGGGAAGCGTGGTGATTTTTGGAGGGACGAATGAAGTGGGAATCTCACAGGAGATTGAGTTTCTCGTCAGGAGGGAATGTGGAACGCTACCTCCCCATCCCCCCCTTAGTAAGGGGGGGCAAGAGGGCGGTAGTTGTTCCGTCCTGAATTTGGCGGGGACGACCTCCCTGAGGGAACTCATTGCCATGATCTCGGAGTGTGATGTGTTCCTGAGCAACGATTCCGGACCCATGCATATCGCCTACGCGGTGGGAACGCCTCTTGTGGCGCTTTTTGGTTCCACTTCCCCTGACCTCACAGGCCCTGTGGGGGAGAGCAATGTGGTGATACACCCTGATATTCCCTGCAGCCCGTGCTTTGAGCGCACATGCAAAAATAACGATATGCAATGCATGTATGACATACGGTCCGATGACGTTTATCTGGCGATAAAGAAGATATTGCCGATGAAGCCTGCTGTTTTCTTTGACAGAGACGGCACGCTCTGCGAGGACGTGAACTACCTCAGCAGGCAGGAGGACTTCAGACTTCTTCCAGGAGTGGTTGACCTGATGGCGCTGAAGAGCCGGGGATTCAAGCTCATCGGTGTAACAAACCAGTCAGGAATTGGGAGGGGACTGGTTGAAGAAGGTTTTGCGAAGGAGGTCAATAACGTATTCATCGAAAGGTTCGGATTTGACGACTTCTTCTATTGCCCGCACCTTCCCGAGGACTACTGCTCCTGCAGAAAACCGGAACCGGGCATGCTCTATAATGCCCGCCATAAATATGGTATCGACCCGAGGAAATCTTATGTTGTAGGGGATAAGGATGCTGATATGATTCTCGCCAGGGCCGTGGGGGCAAAGGCAGTGCTTGTCAGGACAGGACAGCAAAGGGAGTCAGCCCATGCCGACTATGTGGCCGAAGGATTAAAGGAGGCGGTGGATTTCATTATCAAGAGCGGAAGGACCGGAGATGACAGTCCGCGCTCCTAAGAAAATCCTTATCATAAAACCAAGCTCCCTCGGCGATATTGTCCACAGCCTTCCGGTTCTGGATGTTCTCTCCAGGTGTTTCCCGGGGGCAGCAATCCACTGGCTTGTGGCAAAGGGACTGGAAGGAATCCTTGAAGGAAACCCTCTGCTCAGAAAGGTATGGGTTATTCATAAAGATGAGTGGAAGAAGATTACAAAGTTTTATTCCACGGTGGCGGAATTACGGAAACTTTTCAGGAGTCTCAAAGCCGAGCAATTCGACTATGCCATTGACCTTCAGGGACTTTTCAGAAGCGGACTCATCACAAAGGCCACAGGAGCGCGCATGCGCATCGGGTTTGAGGAGGCGAGGGAGGGGAGCGCAGTATTTTATACGCATAAAGTTGAAGGGGGGAGAGAGAGCCATGCTGTTGACAGATACCTCAAGATTGCAGCCTTTCTTGGATGTGATATCTCAGAAGTGAAGTTCCCTTTTCAGCCATCGGTTAACCCGCCATTTGTTACTCCTTACTTGCCGCCAATCGAAGATTATATTGTAATGGTTCCAGGCGCCAGGTGGCCTACAAAGAGGTGGCCTGCCCATAGATTTGGAGAGCTGGCATCACTGCTGCCTCTTAAGACGCTGGTTGTTGGCGGCAAGGGTGACAGGATGCTTGCTGATGAAGTGGTAGAAAGATCTAAAGGCAATGCGATTTCTGTTGCCGGCAAAACAGACCTGATGGGACTGGTGTCGGTCATTAGGGGCGCCGGGTTTGTGGTGAGCAACGATACCGGCCCCATGCATATCGCCGCGGCCCTCGGTATCCCTGTCTTTGCCCTGTTCGGACCTGCCAACCCAGACAGGACCGGGCCTTACGGAAGGGGCCATACGGTGATCAGGAAGGAGCTGTTGTGTTCTCCCTGTTACAAAAGGTCTTGCAAGAACACGCTCTGCATGGATATGATAACAGTTGAGGAGGTTGCTGTAGCTATCAGCGATTTTCTCAGGCGGAGGCGGAGATAACGATGAAAAGAATATATATATCCTTTTGATGGCTCGACGCTAAAATCTTTTTAAGGCTCTATTAATTTTTTTTATCCGTGATTCCTGATTCCCGCTTTACTTTGGCTGACAGGGTATGGTATATATCACGGAAATGGTTCCCGTCAGATAAATGATAATCACTAGCTGAAATATTCAAAAAGGAGGTAAGCATATGAAGCTTGGTATTTTTGTGAATACCAACAGGCATCTCGCCGATGTGGTGGGCCTTGTAAAAGCGGCCGTTGCCAAGGGACATCAGGTGGTCCTGTTTAATATGGATGACGGCACAAAACTTCTCGGCGCCGCGGAATTCAAGGAACTTTGCGGTATGCAGGGCGTCTCCATGAGCTTCTGCGATCACAGCGCGAAGCAACTCGGAGTTGCCACGGAAGGTCTCCCCCAGGAGATCGTCTGCGGCAGTCAGTATAACAACGCTGTGATGGTGCATGACGCCGACAGGGTAATAGTTCTTTAAAAGAAGAAAATTAGGTTAAGGTTAAGATTCTTTCTCAACCTCAGCCTTAACCTTGATACTTAAAAATTAAGGAGGAATGAAATGAAGATTCTTCATATACTGAACGACGGCCCAACGGATTTATCTACAAAAATCATAGGGGTCCAGTCCAAGGATAATGAGGTAAAGGTGGTGAACCTTTCCAGGAAGGAGCTGTCGTACGAAGCCCTCATCGATGAAATTTTCTCCAGCGATAGGGTCATTTCCTGGTGAAGGTGAGTTCAGGCTGTTTTATCCCTTTTTAAAAGGGCTAATCTATATTTCCAATTGGAGGGCAAGGAAATGAGAAGGTGCTATCTGGCGTGTATTGGTTTGGTTCTGGCTTTAGCTCTGGCAATCCCTGCTTATGCAGCGGACGATCTGGCGAAAAAACTCAACGACGTATTGGTAAAGGGTCCTGCTGAGGGACATTGGCAGGTGAAGGCTGATGATGTTGCCGCCTGGATAAAGGACAAGAAAAAAGATTTTGTGGTTGTTGATGTCAGGGCTAACCCTCCGGGGCAGCAGGGAGGCAAAATACCGGGCGCTGTTTACATCCCTTACAACGAGATTCTGAAACCCGAAAACCTTAAAAAACTTCCAAAGGATAAAAAGGTTGTTTTAGTATGCGTTACAGGCCAGACCCAGAATCTTCCTGTAATTGCTTTAAGGGCGCTCGGTTATGACGCTCGCACAATGGCATTCGGCATGTCTGCATGGATAAAGGACTATCTTGGCGCCGGCATAATGCAGTCGGCCATCCAGGGCGCAGCAACAAAGAACTATCCTGTGGAAAAATAGTTGTTTCTGTTCAGGCGGTAGCATACGTTATTTCAACGGGTGGAAGCAGCAGGCTTTCACCCGTTTTTTTATGCACAGCAGCCGGATATTGAAAAGTGCCGGAGGTTTTATATAAGCTAATCCTGTGAATCGAAACATCCGCTTGCCATTCCTTCTCATTTCACTTTTCACTTTTTTGACCTTTGTGCTTCTTTTTATTTTTCGGGCGGCAGATGACAACAGACTCACGAGCTGGCAGTGGGTATTTGACTGTGTAGACATAGTAAATATTTTTTCCATTCTCATCCTCGGCATTGTGGTTGCCTATATAATTTCAAAAATTACATTTATAGAGCAATATCCTGCTAGCTTTCTTTTTTTATTTTCATATTTTATTTCGGCATTATTCTGGGGAGAGCCTGAGGTTATTGTTGATGTATCAAGGTATTTCACTCAGGCAAAGCATCTGGAGATGTACGGGATCAGTTACTTCTTCAGGGAATGGGGTCATGCAATTCAGTCCTGGACCGACCTGCCCCTTGTCCCTTTCCTTTATGGCCTGATATTTAAATTCTTCGGGGAAGCGAGGCTTTCTATACAGGTCTTTACGACCTTTTTATTCTCAATGACGGTAGCGCTCACGTACCTGATAGGGAAAGACCTATGGGATGAAGATGTCGGATTATTCGGGGGAATGCTTCTTCTTGGAATCCCCTATCTTTTTACCCAGATCCCCCTAATGCTTGTTGATATCCCGGCGATGTTTTTTCTCACATTTGCGATTTATACGTTTATTAGGGCGCTAAAGCGTGGAGGCTCATGGATACCGCTTGCATCATCTGCCATATTTCTTGCCTTCTACGCAAAGTATTCGGCCTGGCTTATGCTTTCTGTCCTGGGGGTGATATTTTTAGTTTATCTGATTAAGAATAAAGGGTTAAGGGAGGGGGGATCTCTAAAAATTCCCTCCCCCTCAAGGGGGGAGGGTGAGGGAGGGGGTGGAAACTCTGAACTCCTAACTCCTAACTATATTCAT
>CAMTVV010000032.1:0-2066 GCA_947085305.1 uncultured Nitrospiraceae bacterium | reverse complement strand
GGTGGCCTCCAAAGGAAATGAGAAGATCGCTGCAAGCAGACAGACCGTTATATAAATCAAAGGCCGGGATGCTCCTGGCAGAACCCTTTGCGATGCCATCCTCCAGGGTAAAGATAAAGGCCGGCCGGAAACATTCCTCCATGATCCTCGAAGCCACGATCCCTATAACGCCCGCGTGCCAGCCTTTGCCGGAGAGGATGACCGCGGCATCGTATCCCTTTTCCCTGAGCTGGGATAGGGCCTCCTGATAGGTATCTTCTTCTATCCTCTGCCTTTCAGAGTTTGTCCGGTCAAGCTTCTCTGCTATGGAGAGGGTCTCTTCATCCGAATCGGAAAGGAAGAGGCTGATGACATCCCCTGAATCACCCATTCTGCCCGATGCGTTTATCCTCGGCACCAGGGTGAAAGAGAGGAGCCCCGCCCTCAATTCTCTTTCCCGAAGCCCTGATACCTCTATCAGCGATTTAATGCCCCTCCTGTGGGCGTTCTGAATGTGGCGCATCCCTTCCCTCAGGATGATCCTGTTTTCACCGGTCAGGGGCACCACGTCGGCCAGTGTCCCAAGGGCAGTTAGGTCAAGGAGGGAGAGGGAATCATCCACGGAAAATGGCAATGCATCGTCCATGGCCAGCGCCTGGACTACCTTGAACGCGACACCGGCGCCCGACAAATTTGAGATTTGCCCGCCCCGGACGGATTCGCCTGAGGCGAAAGATTTGAGATTTGAGATTTTCGGATTAACGACAGCAACAGCGTCAGGTAATAAGAACTCCTGACGCCTGATGCCTGACGCCTGACGTAAGACGGGTTCATGGTGGTCGGTGATGATGACGTCAATTCCCTTTTCCTTTGCAGAGGCCGTCGCATCAAATGCGGTTATGCCGCAGTCCACTGTGATGATAAGTTTTGCCCCGAGCTTCTGAGCCACATCCACCGAGGGCGCGTTGAAGCCGTATCCGTGGGTCATTCTGTTGGGAATGAAATAATGGACGTCCATTCCCATAGCTTTCAGGGCATGCACCATGACAGCGGTGGCGGTTAAGCCGTCGGTATCATAGTCTCCATGGATTAGTACCCTCTCATTGAGGCGCAATGCAGCCTTAATCCTCTCGACGGCAGCGGTCATGTCCGGAAGCTCAAAGGGGTCTGACAGGCTCGTAATCCCGGGAGAGAGGAAATCCTTTACGTCGCCAGGGGTCTTTATCCCCCTGTTGATCAGTACCTGCGCCAGGACAGGGGATATGGATGCGGCTTTGGAAAGATAAAGGGTATATTCTTGGTTCGTCTTCTTTATGAGCCAGCGCCTGTTCATAGTATTGTAAGTCGTAAATCGTCAGTCGTCAGGAGTCATGCCTTGTGCACCTTACACCTTACGACTCACGCCTTACTATTTCTTAGCAAACGGCCTCTTTTTCCTCCAGAGGAGCACGACGGGGCTTGCCACAAAGATTGACGAATAGGTGCCGATAATAATTCCCAGAATTATCGCGAGAGCAAAGTCATGAATTACTTCGCCGCCGAATAAGAAGAGTGAAACTGCGGTAAAGAGGGTCGTAAGAGAAACGATTATTGTCCTCGAAAGAACCTCGTTTATGCTCGCATTCATAACGGCTTCCACCGGTTCCTTTATCCTCAGGCGGAGATTTTCTCTTATCCTGTCGAAGACGACGACGGAGTCTGTGAGGGAGTATCCCGCGATCGTGAGGAGGGCCGTTACGAGAATCAGATTTATCTCCTTGCCAAGGAGGAAGAATACGGCCAGCACTGCGAGCACATCATGAAATGTGGCGATAGTAGCGCCCACCGCAAAATCGAATTTGAACCGGATAGCGACATAGATGAGTAAGCCGAGCGTTGCCATCGCAAAAGCTTTTACGGCATCGGCCCTCAACTTCCTGCCGACCTTGGGTCCGATCTCCGTGGTGGAATCCACCACATACTTGTTGCCGGGAAATTTTTTGCTGATGAGCCCTGTGAGCTCGTCGGATGCCTTCCCCAGCTCCTGCTCGGTCTTCTTCACCCTGATGAGTATCTTTCTTTCAGTCGGGAGGTCCTGGAGGTCGAAG
>CAMTVV010000031.1:0-21969 GCA_947085305.1 uncultured Nitrospiraceae bacterium | reverse complement strand
GAAGGCCCCATGTTGAAGCGGATGGCTGGTTTTAAAAGCTATCCGCTCTGCCTTGAGATTGGATGCGGAAAGGGAGCAGGGGCAGAGATAATTGTTAAGCAATTCGGCGCGCAAAGGGTTATTGCGACTGATGTAGACCCCGAGCAGATAGAAAGGGCAAAGAAGAACCTTAAATCTGAATTTAAGGATAAGATTGAGTTTAGGGCTGCTGATGCAATGGCATTGGATGAACCTGATAACAAGTTTGATGCTGTTTTTTCTTTTGGCGTTATCCACCACATGGAGGATTGGAGAAAGGCAGTAAAAGAGATTTCAAGGGTTCTGAAGAGCGGAGGAGAATTGTTTTTTGAAGAGCCGCTAAAGGAGTTTACGAGTATTTTTACAAAAGGTTCTATGTTAAGTATGATTGCAACACATCCTGCCGGAGGGATGTTCAGCTTTGACGAGTTTAAAGATGAGCTAATGAAAAATAATGTGGATATAATTAATATAAGGCATTTCGGAAATATCGCCATATTCGGTGTCGGGAGGAAGAGATGAAGGTTACGGATCCGGTATGCAACATGACAATTGAAGATGTGAACGCTGCCGGCGTATCTGAATATAAAGGGAAGAAATACTATTTCTGCGCTAAACACTGCAAGGAAAAATTCGATAAAGATCCCGAAGCATATATCAACAAAAAGGCAGGTCAATCTCCTTTGATGATGATGCCGATGGCAAAGGGGACTGATAAAATCACAAAATATACATGCCCAATGGATCCCGAGATTGTTCAGGATAAACCCGGTTCTTGTCCTATTTGCGGCATGGCGCTTGAACCTCTTGTTCCTATGTCAGCCGTAACCAAAACCGAATGGACCTGCCCGATGCATCCTGAGGTTATCAGCGATTCGCCGGGAAATTGTCCAAAATGCGGAATGGCGCTTGAGCCAAAGACTGTTTCTGTAGAGGAGGAAAATCCTGAACTCATTGACATGACAAGACGTTTTTGGGTTGGAGTGATTCTTACAATACCGTTGGTTCTTATTGCAATGCGGGACTACATTCCCGGTCTTTCACTTGAAAATCTAATCTCACATGAAGTAATGAAATGGATAGAACTTATACTTGCCACACCTGTTGTGCTCTGGGCCGGCTGGCCGTTTTTCGTTCGCGGCTGGCAGTCTCTTATAACCCGCAATCTTAATATGTTTACATTAATAGGCATTGGCGTGGGAGTGGCTTATATATACAGCGTTGTTGCCGCGCTTCTGCCCGGAATATTTCCTGCCTCGTTCAGAAAAGACGGAGGAGAGGTCGGGATTTATTTTGAGGCTGCTGCAGTTATCGTAACTCTTGTGCTTCTTGGTCAGGTTCTTGAATTAAAGGCGCGAAGCAAAACAGGCGCTGCTATTAAATTGCTGCTCGGCCTTGCGCCAAAAACAGCAAGGCGCATAAAAGACGGTAAAGAAGAAGACATCCCGCTTGAGCATGTGAATAGGGATGATGTTCTCCGTGTGCGGCCCGGTGAAAAGATACCTGTGGACGGAGTAGTTATTGACGGCTTAAGTTCTGTTGATGAATCAATGGTTACAGGAGAGCCGATTCCTGTTCAAAAGCAAAAGGGAGACCGTGTTATCGGAGCGACTGTGAACGGGACAGGCATGATTATAATGAAGGCAGAGAAGGTTGGGGCTGATACATTGCTCTCGCAAATTGTTCATATGGTTGCGGAGGCGCAGAGAAGCCGCGCGCCGATACAGAAACTTGCGGACATCGTCGCTGCATATTTTGTCCAGATAGTTATGGCTATAGCAATCCTCACCTTTGTTATATGGGCATGGCTGGGGCCTGAACCAAGAATGGCATACGCAATTATCAATGCAGTTGCAGTCTTGATTATTGCGTGCCCGTGCGCACTCGGCCTTGCAACTCCAATGTCTATAATGGTTGCGATGGGCAAAGGCGCAATGGCAGGCGTGCTTTTCAAAAACGCAGAGGCAATAGAAGTGATGAGAAAAATTGACACGCTTGTAGTGGATAAGACAGGAACCCTTACCGTAGGCAAACCTAAACTAATAAACATAATTCCGGCAAATGGATTTGATGAAAAATCCGTGCTCCATTTTGGCGCAAGCATTGAGCGGGGAAGCGAGCATCCCCTTGCGTCAGCAATAGTAAAAGGCGCAGAAGAAAGAGGCATAAGCCTTACTGATGTTGACGGCTTTGATTCTGTGACAGGCAAAGGCGTCATAGGCAAGATCGAAGGGCATAAGATTGCGCTTGGCAACCGGAAACTCCTTGAAGACATAGGCATTGATCCGGGTGAACTCTCGCAAAAGGCTGAGGCAATGCGAACAGAGGGGCAGACCGTGATGTTTATTGCAATAGACGGTAAGGCAGCCGGACTTTTAGGCGTTGCCGACCCTATAAAGGAAACCACGCCGGAGGCGATTAAGGCGCTCCATAAAGAGAATATCAGGATTGTAATGCTTACAGGAGATAACCGCACCACAGCAGAGGCAGTATCAAAAAAACTCAGCCTTGACGATGTAATTGCAGAAGTATTGCCTAACCAGAAGGCTGATATTGTCAAGCGTCTTCAGAATGAAGGAAGAATAGTTGCAATGGCGGGCGATGGAATAAACGATGCTCCTGCATTAGCACAGGCGCATGTTGGCGTTGCGATGGGGACCGGAACGGATGTGGCGATGCAGAGCGCGGGAGTGACCCTGGTGAAAGGCGATCTGCGCGGCATTGTCCGGGCGAGGAGGTTGAGCAGGGCGACAATGCGGAACATCAAGCAAAACCTCTTCTTTGCTTTTGTCTACAACGCCCTCGGCGTTCCCATCGCTGCAGGAGTTCTTTACCCGTTCCTCGGCATCCTGCTGAGCCCGATCTTTGCCGCCGCCGCCATGAGTTTCAGTTCAGTATCAGTGGTGGGAAATGCCCTCAGGTTAAGGCGAGCCAAGATATAAAAAATTCAAAAATTCATAATTTCTTCAAATTATAATGATAAGTTATCTTTATAAAATTTAACCTCGAGGAGGTGAAAAGGCAATGAGAAATGGATTAGCAGGGTTCTTCGTGATCGCACTCTCACTCTTGCTCCTGACGGCTGTTTCAGAAACTGCCCAGAAGAATCTCCCAGTCCAGAAGGATGAATCCCTCAGAAAAGGCGAGAAAAGGGCCACCCTTGAGCCAGGTGTGCTTAGTGATCCTCGGGTGAGAGAGGCATACAGGATAGCAAAGGAAATACCCTGGGTGCTGGACAGTATCTACTGTTACTGCAAATGCGAAGAATCTCCTGCATTCAGGCATAAGAGTCTCCTGAGCTGTTATGTTGACAACCATGCAGCGGTGTGAGATATTTGTCTTGGGGAGGCCGTTCGGGCCTTCGAGCTTTATAAGAAGGACTATCCTGTGAAAAAGATACGGGACGTTGTCGAGCAGGAATATAAGGGGTAGCATGAAGAAGGATGCCGGACAAGCCGGCATGACAACATTGGCGGATGCATTTTCGGGACAATGACAAACTTAGAGGAGGTAATACATGAAAAGATTGGCTGTAGTCATGATGGTCTTGCTTTTTGCAGCAGGAATCGCGTACGCAAAGGACTATGAGGTGAAGAAGAAAGCGGGTGAGTATGACGTTGAGGTGAAGATCGACAGGAATCCTCCTGTTGTAGGCGACAATAACATGAAGATCGAGATCAAGGACGCCTCGGGCAAATATGTCACCGACGCAAAGGTTGTGGTGGATTATGGCATGCCTGCAATGCCCGGCATGCCGGCAATGAACTATAAAACCGACGCCGAGCAGAAAGGGAATGAATATAAGGCAAAGATGAACCTTTCGATGTCGGGTTCCTGGAATATAGCTGTAAAGATTGCAAGAGGCGGTAAGACTTCCACCATGAGGTTTACCGTGGACGCGAAGTAAAGAGACCGTGATGCGTCACAGGTTAAGCGTAATGGGTGGCGGCGGAAGACTCCGGAAAAGAAATTCAGTTACGCGTTACGTGTCAGGTGTTACGATTTTCGCCACGTGTTTACTATGGTTGATGGTTGCTATTGCTATCGCTTCGGATGAAGCGCTGAACCTCCAGGACCTCGTGGATGAGGCGTTGAAGAACAGTCCCGAGATTCTCGCCTCGCAGTACAGGGTCTCGGCATCCCAGCACAGAATCCCCCAGGCAAAGAGCCTCCCTGACCCTATGTTCATGTTCGGCTATCAGAATGAAGGATGGAGGAGGTACACTTTCGGTGAAATGCCTGACGCACAGTGGATGTTCTCTGCGTCGCAGATGTTCCCATTCCCGGGAAAGCTTTCCACAAAAGGCGAGATGGCTACAAAGGAGTCAGAGAGCCTGGGCGCCTCTTATGACTCCTTGAAATTAAAGCTAATTGCAAAGGTCAAGGAGCTTTATTATGACCTTTTTTTTGCCTATAAGGATATCGATATCATCCGGGACAGGACCGCCCTATTTTCAAGGATAGAGGACGCCGCCCTTGCCCGTTACTCATCCGGCATGGCCCCGCAGCAGGAGGTGATAATGGCTCAGACAGAGAAGTACATGCTTTTTGAAAAGGAGGAGATGCAGAGACAGAGAATCCAGTCCTTTGAGGCAATGCTCAATACCACCATAGGCAGGAATGTCAATTCTCCTCTCGGCAGGCCGATTGAGCCCTCATACGTTCCCCATGTGCGCAGGCTGGAAGAGCTTGTAACCATTGCCTACGAGAATTCACCGGAAATAAAGTCGAAGAAAAAGATGATCGAGGCTGCGGAAGCAAAAGTGAAGATGGCGGAGTTGGAATACTATCCTGATTTTACCATCAATGCAGGCTACTTCAACAGAGGGGGAGGGCAATTTGAAGATATGTGGAGTCTCACCACAACAATAAATATCCCCATCTTCTATAAGACAAAGCAGAAACAGGCTGTTAATGAAGCGCGAGCATCGTTGTCAGAGGCCCGGCACGAGCTGGAGGCGACAAAACTGATGATAGCTTCGAACATAAGAGACAACTATTCCATGCTCAAGACGGCGGAGAATTTGATGGTATTATATAAGGACGGCTTGATCCCAAAGACATATCAGGACTTTGAGGCGGCTATTGCCGGCTATGTCACAGGAAAAGTCGAGGCGATAACAGTGATAAACAGGCTCAAAGCCCTTCTTGACTTCGAGACCCTGTACTGGCGGCAGTTTGTTGAACGGGAGAAAGCGGTTGCAAAAATTGAAGCGATGACGGGAGGTTCCGATTCCGGATCGGGGGGAAGATGAAGCTGAAGAACAGTAAATTTGTTATTGTAATGATTGCCGGGATAATCAGCCTGGCCGGCGTCCTATTTTACTTTTCAAAGACCGGTGACATAAGCGGCATCCGGAAAGGCGAAGCGGTTAAGGAAGCAATGGCCCAGCAACCCGCAGGTCATGCCGGACATGGCGGAGCACCTCCAACTCCTCAGCCGTCAAAAGGACAACTCAAAGAGCAGGCGGAGCCGGCAAAGCCGGAACCAGCGGAAGAGGCTCCGACAGTCGAAATCCCTTCTGAAAAACAGCAGCTTATCGGTGTAAAAACAGCAGTGGTAGCGGTCAAGTCTCTCCAGAAAACGATCAGGACTGTAGGCCGGATTGAATACGATGAACGGAGACTTGCTACTATCAATACAAAATTTGAAGGGTGGATCGAGAAGCTCCATGTGGACTATACAGGGAAATTCGTGAAGAAGGGAGATCCCCTTGCAGAAGTCTACAGCCCTGAGCTTGTTGCCACGCAGCAGGAATTCTTAAATGTGCTCAGATGGAAAAAGTCAGAAGTCGGTCTCCTCATGCGACCCGCCGAGGCGGGAAGTCAGAAGTCAGGAGTTGAAAAGATGTTCCAGAAAGATTCTGAGGCGATAGTTGAAGCGGCAAAGCAGAGGTTGAGACTATGGGATATCACCGAGGACCAGATCAGAAAGATAGAGGAATCCGGAAAACCCATAAGAACGCTTACTCTCTATAGCCCGGTGGTCGGGTATGTCATCCAGAAAATGGCGTTACAGGGCATGCGGGTTATGCCCGGGGAAAAACTCTTCGATATAGCGGATCTTTCCTCGGTCTGGATCATCTCCGACATCTATGAGTACGAGTTGCCGTTAATCAAAGTGGGAGAAACTGCGAAGATCAGCCTGAGTTATTTCCCCGGCAAGGAGTTTTCGTCAAAGATCGATTATGTCTATCCTACTCTGGCTGGAGAGACACGGACTGCCAAGGTAAGGTTCACCATCCCGAATCCGGGCGGACAGCTTAAACCCCAGATGTTCACTAACGTAGAAGTAAAGATTGACCTTGGCAGAAAACTTGCCATTCCTGATGATGCTGTAATTGATACAGGCACAAGGCAGATTGTCTATGTGGATAAAGGTGAAGGATATTTTGAGCCGAGGGAGGTTATGCTCGGCATGAGGGCCGGAGGGTTCAGAGAGGTGCTCATGGGGTTAAAGGCAGGGGAAAAGGTTGCATCATCAGCCACGTTCCTCATCGATTCCGAGGCCCAGTTGAAAGGCGTAAAGCCCTTGGGCGGGCATAAACATTAAAGACAGGGGTCAAGGGGTCGGGCGGCCGAGGGTTCGAGTTTAAATGCATTGTCACTTGAACCCTTGGACCCCGGAACCCTAACGTAATCGACAAATGATTGCAAAAATTATCGAATACAGCGCGCGGAACAAGTTCATCATCTTCCTGATGGTGATATTCCTCTGCGTATGGGGATACTGGTCCCTCATGAAGACCCCCCTTGACGCCATTCCCGACCTCAGCGACACACAGGTGATTATCTTCACGGACTGGGCAGGAAGGAGTCCGGACCTCGTGGAAGACCAGATAACCTATCCCATAACCTCAACACTGCTTGCAGCTCCAAAGGTGCAGGCGGTGCGCGGCTTTTCCTTCCTGGGCAGCTCTTTTATCTATGTGATATTTGAAGAGGGAACGAACATCTACTGGGCAAGGAGCCGTGTCCTTGAATATCTTCAGTCGGTGAAAGGGAAACTGCCGGCGGATGTGAACCCGGTCCTCGGTCCTGACGCCACCAGTGTGGGATGGGGATTTAGTTACGCTCTCGTGGACGAGAAAGGGGGACATGACCTCTCCCAGCTCCGCTCCATGCAGGACTGGAATATAAAACTCGCTTTGGAAAGCGTGCCGGGCGTATCCCAGGTGGCGAGCGTGGGCGGTTTTGTGAAGCAGTACCAGATAGCCATTGACCCGAACCGTCTTTCTGCCTACAACGTTTCGCTCATGAAGGTGATGGAGGCGGTCAGGAAGAGCAACAACGATGTGGAGGGAAGGGTCCTTGAACTCTCAGGCTTTGAGTACATGGTGAGGGGAAGGGGATATATCAAGAGCGTGAAGGACGTGGAAAATATTGCCGTAGGGACGAATGGCGCCGGGACGCCCATATTTCTGCGGGACGTTGCCCGCGTGCAGCTCGGTCCCGAGATACGGAGAGGGCTTGTTGACCTCGATGGAAAGGGAGAGGTGGCAGCCGGCATTGTTGTAGTCCGCTTCGGCGAGAATGTCCTCAGCGTGATCGAGCGGGTGAAGGAGAAGATCAGGAAGGATATCCAGCCCTCCCTGCCCGAAGGCGTAAAGATCGTCGCAACCTATGACAGATCTGACCTGATCCACCGGTCCATCAACACCCTTAAGGATGAGATTATTAAGCTTTCGGTGGCGGTGAGCGCTGTCTGCATCGTATTTCTTTTTCATCTGCCGAGCGCCCTTGTGGTGATATTGACGCTGCCCGTTGCAATTATCATCTCTTTCATCTCTATGTATTACCTCGGCGTCACCTCCAACATCATGAGCCTTGGGGGCATTGCCATCGCCATAGGCGCCATGGTGGATGCGTCCATCATCATGGTCGAAAACGCGCACAAGAAACTGGAAGAATGGGAGGCTACCCCCCCTGAATCCCCCCCTTATACAGGGGGAGAAATAAGGGGGGGAAAGAGTCGCATTGATGTGATCATCGACGCGGCAAAGGAGGTAGGCCCAACCCTCTTCTTCGCGCTTCTTGTAATCACTGTTGCGTTTCTCCCTGTGTTCACCCTCCAGGCCCAGGCAGGGAGGCTTTTTAAGCCCCTTGCATACACAAAGACTTTTGCCATGCTCTTTTCGTCTTTCCTCGCCGTCACCCTTACCCCGGTGCTCATGACCCTTTTCATCAGGGGGAAAATCCGCCCGGAGGAGAAGAACCCGGTGAGCATTATACTCCATAAGATATACGAACCTGTTGCGCGAATGACCCTGAGATTTAAGAAGACGGTTATCCTCTTTGCCGTAATGCTAATGGGCTTGACGGTTTATCCCTATATGAAACTCGGCACTGAATTCATGCCGCCCCTCTATGAAGGGACTCTTTTTTATATGCCGGTGACCGTGCCTGCCGCGTCCATCTCTGTGGCTGGAGAGCTTCTCCAGATGCAGGACAAAATTCTCAAACAGATTCCTGAAGTGGCCCAGGTGTTCGGAAAGGCAGGACGCGCAGAGACCGCCACAGACCCTGCTCCACTTGAAATGTTCGAGACTGTGATCAACCTAAAGCCTGAGAAGGAATGGCGGGACGGCATGGACGTGGAAAAACTGAAGAATGAGATGAACGATGCCCTCCAGATCCCGGGTGTTGCCAATTCCTTCACCATGCCGATCAAGGCGAGGATAGACATGCTTGCCACAGGCATCAGGACGCCGGTCGGCGTTAAAGTGCTTGGTCCGAATCTGGAGACGATAGAAAAGATCTCAATGGATGTGGAGAGCGCCATCAAGGACATCGAGGGCACGAGGAGCGCTTATGCAGAGAGGGTGACCACAGGATATTTCCTGGATATCAAACCGAAACGCGAAGAAATAGCGCGCTACGGCCTTTCCATGGACGATGTCCAGGGAATCGTGGCGAGCGCACTGGGAGGAATGAACCTCACTACGACAGTGGAGGGAAGGGAGCGGTACCCGGTCAATGTCAGGTATGCAAGGGAGCTGAGGAATGACGTGGAAAAGATCAAGAGGATATTTGTCCCGGTCACTCTCTCAGGGGATGCAGCCGGCATGCAGGGCGGGGCAAAGCCGGGCAGCATCGCCCATATACCCCTTGGCGAGCTCGCTGATGTTGGCATCGCTAAGGGTCCTACGCAGATCAAGAGTGAGGAGGGGCTTCTTGCCAATTATGTATTCGTGGATTTCTCGGGCAGGGATATAGGCGGTTATGTTGAAGAGGCGAAAAACAAGGTGGCCTCCGCCGTTAAATTGCCGGAAGGATACAGGATCCAGTGGAGCGGCGAGTATGAATATCTTGTGAAAACCCATGGGAGGCTGAAACTGGTCATTCCTCTTACAGCCCTCATCATCTTTGTGATCATATATCTCAATACAAAGTCAGTCACAAAGACCTTCATTGTCCTGCTCGCGGTTCCCTTCTCCCTTGTGGGCTCTTTCTGGCTCCTCTATCTTCTTAACTATAATATGAGCGTTGCGGTATGGGTCGGCATCATTGCCCTTGCCGGTTTGGATGCTGAAACCGGCGTTATCATGCTCCTCTATCTCGATCTCGCCTATAACAAATGGAAAAAAGAAGGGAGGCTGAACAGCCTGGCAGACCTGAGAGAGGCAATCATGTACGGCGCTGTAAAGAGGATACGCCCCAAGATAATGACCGTGAGCGTCATCCTCGCCGGCCTTGTCCCTCTGTTGTTTGCGACAGGCGCAGGATCTGATGTGATGAAGAGGATTGCAGCCCCCATGGTCGGCGGAATCGTCACCTCTGCGCTCCTCGAGTTGCTCATATATCCGGCCATTTTTATGCTCTGGAAGGGAAGAGAGTTTAAGAAACCGTAAGACTTCCATCCTTATTTTACCCCGTAAGATACATCGAGGGCCGTGGAACCAACGTAATTTGTCACTGCCGCTGGAAAAATGTTAGAGTAAGCGAAAATTGCATATCCAGTTGCCGAAGACAATGCTCAAGGGGAGACGTTTTGATATGTCTGTAAAGACCGGACTCGATCTGTTCGAAAAGAAATGGCCTGCGCGGTTTAAGGGTGCGAGGGTGGGGCTGCTGGTTCATCCGGCCTCTGTGAACAAAAGGTTTGAGCACGCTGTAGACCTCTTCCTCCGATCGAAGAGATGCAGACTGACCGCGCTCTTTGGTCCGCAGCACGGAATCCGTGGAGAGACACAGGACAACATGGTGGAGTGGAAAGGGTTCCGCGACGGTAAGACAGGACTTCCGGCGTTCAGCTTATACGGGCCTACCCGTAAACCAAAGCCTGATATGCTGAAGAATGTGGATATCATGGCAATAGATCTTCAGGATGTGGGCTCCCGCTATTACACGTTTATCTGGACCATGGAACTCTGCATGCAGGCATGTCTTGAAGAGGGCAAGGCCGTTGTCGTGCTTGACAGGCCGAACCCTCTGGGAGGTGTCATTACCGAAGGAACGGTCCTGGATCCCAGGTATTCATCCTTTGTAGGAAACCGGCCTCTTCCTGTGCGCCATGGTATGACCATCGGAGAGATTGCCTGTTATTTAAAGGACGAGTTCTATCCCTCCATTGATCTCCATGTCATCCCCATGGAGGGATGGAAGCGGAGGATGTGGTTTGACGAAACAGATCTCCCATGGGTAATGCCTTCTCCCAACATGCCCACTCTGGAGACCGCCATTGTTTATTCAGGTATGTGCCTCCTTGAAGGAACACTCCTCAGCGAAGGCCGGGGCACAACGAGGCCCTTTGAGATATTCGGCGCTCCCTTTATAGACCCCGATTCCCTTGTGAAGAGACTGAGGGAGTTTAAACGTCCAGGAGTCCTCTTCAGACCCCTCTATTTCCAGCCCACTTTCCAGAAGCATTCAGGCAAACTCTGTGGCGGAGCGCAGGTCCATGTTACGAACAGGCAGCGTTTTAAACCCTTCAAGACCGGGGTTGCAGTGCTCAAGGCAATCCACGACCTCTATGCCGGTCTCTTTCAATGGAAGAACCCGCCTTATGAATATGAAAATGAGAAGATGCCCATTGATATCCTTGCCGGCACTGAAAAGCTCAGAAAAGGGATAGAGTCAGATGAAGACCTCGAACATATGGAGTCACAGTGGCAGCAGGAGTGCCTCCATTTTAATAAAACAGTGCGAAAGCGATTCCTGATGTATGACTGAACCCATCAATGTCTTTATTCCTGCAGCGGGCCTTGGCGAAAGGCTGCAGCCAATTACCTATCATATTCCGAAGCCCCTTCTTCCCATTGCCGGGAAACCTATCTTAGAAATCATCCTTGAAAAGATCCCCCTTCTTCCTGTTAAGCATATCGGGATAAACCTCCATTACAAAGGCGATGTTATTGAAGACTGGATAAAGCGCTCAGCCTTCCGTGAACAGGTCATCACCTTTCCGGAAGAGCCTGTGCTCGGGACAGGAGGTGCCTTGAAGAATGCAGAAGGTTTTCTTTCAGAAGGCATGTTTCTTGTCCACAACTCCGACATACTCTCCGACATTAATCTCGAAAGGCTCATTGAGTCCCATCGTTCATCCGGAAATATCGTGACCCTTGCTGTTCACGATTTTCCGAGATTCAACACGGTTGCAATTGACTCTGACGGTTTGTTGACGGGCGTGGGAAACTCCCTTATCTCTCAAGGCCAGGTGGAGAAACGGCTGGCTTTTACCGGGATAGCCGTATATGAGCCTGCATTCCCGGGATTCCTCCCCGCGGGCGTATCAAGCGTCGTAGACGCATGGATGGCTGCTCTATTTGCCGGTCACAGGATCGGGACCCTTGATGTGAGCGGCTGTTACTGGAGTGACATTGGAACGCCCTCTGCATATGCTGCCGCTGTTATCCAGAGGTTGAGGTTGGAAGGCGAGAATATTTATATCCATCCCTCTGCCAGGGGGTGTCATCATGCAGAAATGAATGGATTCGTAGTAATGGAGGATAATTCTGCGATCCAGGAGGGTGTCACAGTCAGAAATTGCATCCTTCTTCCCGGAAGCAAGCTTAAAGAGAATGCATCCTTTGACAATTGCATCGTCGGCCCTGATTTTGTAATACCCGTTCCAGAAGGAGAGATGCTCGGCTCATCCGGGCACAACCATACCTTCCCCATCGGCACAGGTGGGTCAGACAGAAAATACTACAGGCAGAAGTCAGAAGTCAGAAGTCAGAAGTCGAAAGACACGGGACAGAAGACAGAATCGGTAATAGTTGTTCATTATCCGGACAACGATCCTGATTTTCAACGCCATTTAGAATACACAACTTTTTTTAGAAGGCATAACATACCCGTGCCTGAACTAATAGATGTGGATTATAAGGGCAAGACAGCATTGTTTGAAGACCTCGGAGATGTTTCCCTTTATAGCTGGCTGAAATGTCCACGACAACAACGGCAGATAGAGGATATGTATAAAAGGGCTATGGATATAATCTTGCTTATTCATACCACTGTAACGAAGCATGTTTACGAATGCCCTTTGCTTCAGGAAAGAGTCTTTGATTATGAACACTTCAGATGGGAGCTGGATTATTTTATCGAGAGATTTGTGAAACAGATAAAAGGTATTGAGACGAAAAATATGTCCGGCCTGAGCGAAGACTTTCATGAACTGGCGCAAAAAGCTGATTCTTATCCGAAGGCAGTAATTCACCGTGACTTCCAATCGCAGAACATAATGGTCACAAGGGGCGACATTCCAAGGCTTATCGATTACCAGGGATCAGGGATAGGTCCTCCCGCGTATGACGTGGTGTCCCTTCTCTGGGACCCCTATCACCGGCTTGAGAGCAGACTGAGGGAAAGCTTGCTGGCTTACTACATTGAGCAGATGAAGGAGCAGGGTGCAGGCTTCAATGAAGGCGCTTTCAGGGATTCCCTTCTTCCCTGCCGTCTCCAGAGACATATGCAGGCCCTCGGAGCATACGGTTTTCTCTCGTCGGTAAAGGGGAAAAAATACTTCCTGAAACATGTGGAAGAAGGGGTAAGGCTTCTCAGAGAAGACAGCTCGATGGTGAAGGAGGATTACCCGGCACTTTACCGACTGATTTTTTCATTGCCTGCAATGCTCTGAGGAGTTTTTGATAGAGGCAAAAAGAAGATAATTGTCTATGACTCGTAGAGAAGACAATGCTTTTAAAGGGAGATTCAGGTAAAATAAAGGTCATAAAGGAGGTGAGATTTTGAGAGCAAAGCAGGCAACAGCAGAAGTTTTTTCACAGCGTTTAAGACGCTCGGGAATAAGGAAAAAGAGGCTTTTCTTGAAAAAGTGATAAATGACCCTGAACTAAGAGAAGACCTTATTGATCTAGCCCTTATCGAAGAAGCAAAGAAAGCGAAAGGCAAAGCGATTTCCGCCAGAGAATATTTTTCAAAACGCCGCAGGGCTGGAAAAGATGAAAGCAGGCTTGTTAAAGTCTATCGAGTTGCTCATCGCAGAGAAGTTTACAGGTAGTGTTGATATGTGCCTTTCCCATGAGAACGAAGGCGAGCTCGCAATGCCAGAGAAAAGGAACAGGTACATTTCTTCCGACAATCTCGTCTCCTCATCCCGATACCATTTACAGGTTTAGCCTCTCAGAAAAAGCGACCAGCCGTTATTATTTCTTCTGACACATAGAATCACACCCCATTTTATCCAAGGAGATCGACTCAAAAAAGAATTCTATCCTGACTGACAAAAACCCTTGACACAAAACACCAAAACTTTTATTCTTAGGCCATGAAGAAACTCTGGGGAGGAAGGTTCAGGGAAAAGACAGCCGGGATTGTGGAGTCCTTCACTGAGTCCATCTCCTTTGACAAGCGCCTCTGGAAATACGATATCGAGGGAAGCGTTGCCCATGCAGCCATGCTGGGGAAGCAGGGGATAATCTCCAAAAGCGATTCAGAGAAGATAATTCGCGGATTGAAAAAGATAGCCGGCGAGCTCGAGTCCGGAAAGTTCCGTTTCAGGGAAGACCTCGAGGATATCCATATGAACATCGAGGCGGGCCTTATCGAAAAGATAGGCCCTGCCGGGAAAAAGCTCCATACCGCCAGGTCCAGGAATGACCAGGTCGCCCTTGACCTCAGACTTTACCTGAGAGACGAGACGGGGAGGATTATCGCTTCTATCAGAGAGCTTCAGGGAGCTCTGGTGGAGACGGCAGAAAAACATATGGACGTTATTATGCCCGGCTATACTCACCTCCAGAGGGCTCAGCCGGTTCTGCTCCCCCATCATCTCCTCGCTTATGTCGAGATGCTCGAAAGGGACAAGGGAAGATTGCGTGATGCCTTGAAAAGGATCAATGTGCTTCCCCTGGGCGCATGCGCTCTTGCAGGCACGTCATTGCCTGTGGACAGGGAGTATGCGGCAAAACTCCTCGGCTTTGATTCTGTCTCGGAGAACAGCATGGATGCGGTCTCGGACAGGGATTTTGGACTGGAGTTCCTCTCTGCTGCAGCGATCCTTGCGATGCATTTATCCAGGATGGCGGAGGAGTTTGTCCTCTGGTCTACTGAGGAGTTTTCCTTTGTGGAGCTGCCAGATGCCTTCACCACGGGGTCGAGCATCATGCCTCAGAAAAAAAACCCTGACGTGGCAGAGCTTGTGCGCGGAAAGACCGGAAGGGTCTTCGGCGCCCTCTTCTCTCTTTTGACCACCATGAAGGGACTGCCCCTCTCATACAACAGGGACATGCAGGAAGACAAGATGCCTGTTTTTGATGCAGTGGATACCGTAAAGGCATGCCTTTCTGTCCTGAGCGCCATGATTCCCACTGTGAGATTCAACAGGAAAAGGATGGCAGAGACCGCCTCAGAGGCTTTTTCAACTGCAACCGACATGGCAGAGTATCTTGTGCGAAAGGGAATGGCCTTCAGGGAGGCCCATGAAGTGACAGGCCGCATCGTCCTCCACTGTATAGAAAAGAAAAAGAGCCTCAGCGACCTGAAGATAGGTGAATTGAAGAAGTTTTCGGGATTGATAGGTCAGGATATTTACCCCTTGCTTACCGCTGAAGGGTCGGTGGCGGCGAAGAGGTCCATGGGAGGCGCTTCGCAGGTTGAGGTGAAGAGGCAGATAAAGAGGCTCAAAAAGATAGTGACAAGTAACAAGTGACGAGTTTAAGATCGAAAAGATTCTTGACATCCGAAATAAACAGTGCAAAATGTCATACTGAACTTGTTTCAGCATCGCACAAGAACAATGGATTATGAGACCCTGAAACGAGTTCAGGGTGACAAAATTATGCAGCAGTCCAGATTCGATTTTTCACGCCTTGTGGGTTTTCTGATTAGTTGCTCATTGCTTATGGGCTCGGCGCTATTTATAATTTCCTGCGGGAAGAAAGGTCCTCCTACAGTAAAGGCCTATGAGAAACCTCAGGCGCCGTCCAGCCTCACTGCATATCACAGGGAAGATAAGCTTATGCTCTCCTGGTCGTATCCCGACAACCTGAGATCAGGGCTGAAAGGCTTCTCTATCCTGAGATCAGAGAAGGACGGATTCGAAAAGATAGGTTCAGTTAGTAATTCCCAAAGTTTGTTCATGGACGAGTCATTTAAGCTGGATGTTGCCTATAACTATAAAGTGATGGCACAGAATCAGAAAGGGGTTTTGAGCAGTGACTCAAACATCATCACCGTGACCCCGAAACCTGTTCATCCGCCACCTGAGAATATTCGCTTCTCTGTCAAAGCGGACGGTGTTGTCCTGTCCTGGAAGAGTTCAGGAGATGGTATCTGCTATAACATTTATAAAGCCGCTGAGAAAGGCAAATACCCGGAAAGCCCTCTGAACAAGGAGCCCATCTGCGAGACTTCCTTCAGGGATGGCTCGGTGCGCCCCGAGAGGTCTGTCTATTACACGCTCAGGGCATTACGGATGACTGATGTGAGGGATGAGGGATACGCCTCTGAGGAGATGGAAGTAAGCCCCTCCCATTTTGTTCCGTCAGCGCCTTCGGAGCTCAGGGTGGTGAAGGGGGATAAGCAATATCTCATGTGGAAGGAAAGCCCCGAGTCCTGGGTCAGGGGATACCGCGTGTACCGTAAAATTGAGGGAGAGAAAGAATTCGCTCTTCTAAGTGAAGTGAAGATACCCGCGTTTACCGACATGGAGAAGATCGATAAGAAAATCTGGTACATAATAAAGGCCGTGGGACCTGTGACGGAGAGTGAACCGCTGATCAGTGAGGTAGCAAAGTAGCGCGGGAAATAGCAGATAGGAATCAGGAAACTTGACCAGAATATCCTCAAACTGAGAAATCATCCCTTCCTCGGCAGAATACCAAGGGATGAAAAGCTCAAAGCTTTCGGTTACCGAGTTCTTATTATCGAATCATACCTTGTGTTTTATATGGTGCGTAATAAGACAGTTGAGATTCATAGAGTTATCCGCGGATCACGGAATTTAGACGATATAATATAAATCACTTCCAGTTCCTGTTTTTTGGCACATTTCCGATAACGGTTTGCGGGTTTAAGAAGTGCGGGATTTCGGAGCACAAAACTGTCACCCGACACAAACGGTTGCTTGAAAAACTTAACTTGATTTACCCACGTCAGCCCGCATTTATTAAACCCGCTGTTACCTGCTGGCGTTTTGTCTTTTGTGTCCGTCATTGTCCAGATTTGTATCTGATTACTTCTGCTTTTTCAATTGTAATTAGTCCGCCCGATTTTGTTTGCTCGAACAAATGCTCAACCGTCTTGGTGAACTGTCTGATTTTGTCCTCCGTGTCTACGATTTCAATTATCAAAGGAAGGTCAGAAGAAATTTCTAACAACTTTGTCGTGTGAACTTTTGAGTTTGCACCAAAGCCCATTATTCCCCGTGTCACTGTCGCACCTGATAGTCCTTGCTTTTTTGCTTCAAACACAATTGTCTCGTAAAGCGGTTGCTGTCCGTGTTTGTCGGACTCACCGATGAAGATGCGAAGAAGTTTTGCGTTGGGACTATTTTCCATTGTCAAAAGAGTTTAATGATTGCAATGCCGATAAATGTTGCAAGCAGTCCGACTAAAACACTTACAGAGATGTATGCTGTCGCATACCAAAACTGTCCGTCACGAAGCAAACTGACTGTCTCGTTTGAAAAAGCAGAGAAAGTCGTAAAGCCACCAATCAGTCCCGTTGCAAGAAACAGTCGCCACTCTTGTGTCAGGCTACCTCTGTCTGTCAGTCCGAAAACCAGTCCGATGAGAAAACAGCCGATGATATTTACTGATAAAGTCCCGAATGGAAAGGTTGAAAGAAATTTTGTCTGTACGAATTGGGAAAGTAAATATCGGAGAACGCCTCCGATAAAACTACCTGTCCCGATTGCTAATATTAATTTCATTACTTGTCTGTCCGTTTATTAGTAGTAGAGGTAACCTTTAACGGTTTTATAGCTGTATTTCCTTGAGACAAGCTCGCGGCGGAGGTCTTCAAATCCCCCCTTGCCCCCCTTTTCCAAAGAGGGGATGAGAATATTTGTCCGTAAATTTGGGACGTCCCCTGCAAGGCAGGGTCTATATGGATTCCTACGCTTTGAAAGGCTTCCAGTATCCTTCGAAGTGTTCCATATATTCATCCCCCCCATAGATAACGTCATTATAGCAGCCTGCTTTTACCCTGTCAAACCACGTCAAATGAGGCCAGTCACCGCTTTTCATCTATTGACAATAAAAGAGCGCTTGTATTAGTCTAAACATAACCTCTTCACTCCTAAAGCAGGAAGAACCTTGTTCAAATAGAGAATGCCCTGGATGAAAGACAAGATACTCAAGGCCTTCGAAGAAAGCATAGCCGTCAAAGACAAATTCGTTAAGGAAAACGTTGATGCAATTGTAGAGGCCTCGAAGCTCATTGCCGAAGCCTTCAATGACGGCAAAAAACTCCTCCTTTTCGGGAATGGCGGAAGCGCCTCGGATGCCTCTCACATCGCCGCGGAATTCGTAAACAGATTCAAGAGGGAAAGGCCGGGGCTTCCCGCCATAGCCCTGAACACCGACATCGCGGTGCTTACCTCCATAGCCAATGATTATGATTTTTCGGAGATCTTTGCGCGGCAACTCAAATCCCTTTCCGAGGAAGGGGATGTGGTACTTGCCATCAGCACCAGCGGGAGTTCGGGCAATGTGCTTAAGGCGATGGATGTGGCAAAGAGGAAAAAGCTCAGGACCATAGTGTTCACTGGCGCCAAAGGAGAGAAGTTCGCTGCCAGGGCGGATTTTGGCTTTGTCGTGCCGTCCGAGAACACCCCGAGGGTACAGGAGACCCACATCACCCTGGGGCATGTCCTCTGCCAGATGGTGGAGGAGATACTCTTTGAGACACCGAGAAAGAGATAGCGGAATCGTGCACATTGACCCGGGAATAGGACATATATCATGATCATCCTTGGTCTGGACCCCGGACTGGCGAGCACCGGCTTCGGCGCCATCAGTTGCAGCAGAAACGCTTCTTCCCTGCTGAAATGCGGATACATAAAGACATCCCCGAGGGAGCATATTTCGAATAGACTATTCCATATCCATTCAGACATCAATCATTTAATCCGCACACTCCATCCTGACCTGATCGCCATAGAGAATGTATTCTCGCTGGTGAGATACCCCAGGGCCGGTATATTATTGGGAGGGGTTTTGGGTATCATATATCTGTCTGTTTTCCAGAATAATGTATCTATGGTGGAAATTACGGCGAAAGAGGTGAAGAACTCCCTGGTGGGACATGGCGGAGCAGACAAGCGTCAGGTGAAGGAGACGATAAAGGATTTGCTGAACCTTTCCGATCTCAGGTCATTCCATGCCTCTGATGCGCTGGCAGTGGCCCTGACCGCGTTTTACCGGAAGACCGAAGGGAGGAAACGGTGATCTCCTATCTCAAAGGCGAGCTGCGAATGAACCATGCCCATGACGACAGAGTCACGGTTATCGTAAACGGGATAGGCTATGATGTCCTGATCCCGGAGTTTGTGATGAAGAGGATCAGGGCGGACAGAAAAGAGGGAGAGGAGATGGAGCTGTACGTATCATACAACCAGACAGAGCGGCAGCCAAAACCGGTCCTCGTGGGGTTTCAGTCTCCTCTGGACAAGGAATTTTTTGAGCTTTTCATCTCGGTGGAAGATATCGGGCCTTCAGCAGCGGTAAAGGCCCTGGTTAAGCCGGTAAGAGAGATTGCCCGTTCCATTGAAGGGAAGGATGCGAAGGCGTTAAGGGAATTGAAGGGCATCGGCGAGAGGAAAGCTGAAAAAATCATCGCCACGCTCAAGGGCAAGGTGGCGAAATACGCGCTGATGCCTGAACTCGCAGCGCCGGTCGAGATTGTGGAGGACTTCAGGAAAGAAGTGGAGGATGTCCTGGTGAGTCAGCTGGGACATAAGCTCATGGAGGCCCGGCAGTTGATCGAGGATGCCATGAAGCGGAATCCCCGCATCGGGTCGTCGGAAGAACTATTTGAGGAAGTCTATCGGGGGCAGAGGCAGTGATCTACGAAGAAAAGAACAAGATGCCTGATATCCTCCCTGATATATTGAAAGAGAAGAGTCTTCTTGATGAAGAGAACAACCTCAACCTCAGGCCGAAAAGGCTTCCGGAATATATCGGGCAGGAAAAGATCGTTGAAACACTGAAGATCGCCATTGAGGCGGCATTGCAGAGGAAGGAACCTTTGGACCACATTCTGTTCAACGGGCCGCCGGGTCTGGGGAAAACAACACTGGCCCATATCATTGCCAGTGAGATGGGCACCAAGATCATCACGTCTTCAGGCCCTGCCCTCGAAAAGGGCGGCGACCTGATGGGCATCCTGACCCATATTGAAAAGGGGGATGTCTTTTTCATCGACGAGATCCACAGGATACCGAAGGTGGTGGAGGAATTCCTCTATCCCGCAATGGAAGACTTTGCGGTGGATTTTATATTCGACAAGGGCGTTCATGCGAGGACGCACCGGTACCGGCTTGAGCCCTTTACCCTGATCGGCGCTACCACTAGGGCGGGCCTCTTGTCATCTCCTTTGAGGGAACGGTTCGGCATCACAAGGGACCTGGATTTCTACGATGAAAAGGATCTGGTCCGGATCGTGAAGCGTTCCTCAGCAATCCTCGATGTGCCGATTGAACAGGAAGGGGCATACGAAATAGCCCGGAGGGCGAGGGGGACGCCCCGGGTAGCAAACAGGCTGTTGAAGCGCGTCAGGGATTATGCCCAGGTGAGGGCAGAGGGAAAGATCACGAAGCAGGTGGCTATGGAAGCATTGGCCCTTGAAGGGATTGATGAGCATGGTCTCGGAGAGACTGACAGGAAACTGCTCAAGACCGTCATCCTGAATTACAAGGGCGGGCCCGTGGGCATCGAGGCCATTGCTTCCACCCTCCAGATCGAGTCAGACGTGTTGCTGGATGTGGTGGAACCGTACCTGTTGAAAACCGGCTTTATCATCAGGACATCCCAGGGGAGAAAGGCTTCTGAAAAGGCATACGACCACCTGAACATGCCCCATAAGGGTGACCCCGGCCTTTTTGACGACACAAGAAATAAAAGACGTTTATAGCTGAAGATTGAACCTTATACTGCCGAATTTTCCGCCGAATTTTATAATCCAGGGGAGCTCGTGATGGATTCTGAGACTGCAAAGGCGATATTTTTGGGCATAGTGCAGGGAATCACAGAGTTTTTCCCTGTGAGCAGCACCGCTCACCTTATTCTCTTCCCGTGGTTTTTTCACTGGAGCGGCGAAGTGAATACCCTTACATTCGATGTCACCCTTCACGCGGGAACCCTCGCTGCCCTTTTGCTCTGTTTTTACCGTGACTGGCTCCATATGCTCTCAAAGGACAGGAAGATGTTTCTCTTTATCATGGCCGCCACAGTTCCCGCCGGGGCAGCAGGAGCGCTGTTCGGTGATATTGTGGAACATACCCTGAGAAGCCCTTTGGTCATCGCTTTTTCGACGGTGCTCTTCGGCATCCTCATGCTCATTGCGGAAAGATACAACAGGAGGAGCAAGGAAAGAACATCCTTCAGTGACTCGCTCATAATCGGCATTGCACAGGCCATCGCCCTGATCCCCGGGGTGTCGCGGTCAGGGGTAACAATAACCGCCGGACTCTTCCGGAACCTCACGAGGGAATCCGCAGCAAGGTTCTCGTTCCTTCTTTCGATGCCGGTGATAGGCGGCGCAACCCTGCTTGAGGGGAGGAAACTTCTGAAGAGCCCTGAGCAGTATAATCTTGATGTATTTGCCCCTGGTTTTTTTGCCGCTTTTATCTCGGGGTTCTTCGCAATAAAATCTCTCCTTTATTTTCTCAAAAAATATCCCCTGAACGTTTTTGCCTATTACCGGTTCTTCCTTGCAGCAGTGATTGTATTTATGTGGGCCAGGGGGACAGGTGTGTGAGAGTATAAAGCATCTGCATAGGCAGTCTAATATCGGTCAAGGAGCCTCTGCCGGCCTTCGAGCTTTCTGATGTCGGTTACATCCCGGGTCACTTCAAGAGGGTTTCAGAAGGAGAGGGGAGACTTCTCCACAGAAATCTTCCCTTCTTTCATCACCAGCAGGAAATCCGCAAGCTTTTCCGCCTGCGCCCTGTCGTGGGTGGTAATGATGACCGTGGATCTGCCGCCTTTTTTCATTCTCAGGATTATATCTTCGATGACCCCGGTGTTTTTCCGGTCAACGGAGGCGGTCGGCTCATCGAGGAAAAGGATCTCCGGCTCAATGACCATGGCCCGCGCAATTCCAAGGCGCTGGGTTTCTCCGCTGGAGAGGGTGAAGGCATTCTGGTCACTTTTATGATCCAGACCCACAAACTCCAGCGCCTTAATTACCCTTCCTTCCCCCTCTTTCCCTTTTATCCCCCTGAGCGTGAGCCCATAGGCAACATTCCTGAAGACCGAGGTATTAAAGACACCGACCCGGGGAAGCACAAGGGTGAGCCTGCGTCTCAGGTGAATGTCTTTTTTC
>CAMTVV010000030.1:0-9115 GCA_947085305.1 uncultured Nitrospiraceae bacterium | reverse complement strand
GGACGAAGCCGTGCAGCAATATGCCATAACGATCATGGTAATCTTTCAGAAATTCAAAAAATCTGAATCTATCTGAATCATCAAGAAAGATGTTCTTTCTCTCATTACCCCTGCTTGTTATATGATATAAAGCTCCGGGGAATTCTATCCTAAGCGGACGACCCATGCGGGAAGGATAGCAAAAAGGCTGTCGTTATGTCAATTGTCAAGACCTGACACCATGTCCCCATGCCCCCACATGCAAGTTGAAAAGGCTTACATCCTCTCCGGAGCGCTCAGACCTAATAGCTGGAGTCCGTCCTTCAAAACGATCCGTATCGCCTCGCAGAGGGCAAGCCGCGCCTGGCTGAGGTCGGCATCGTCCGTAACCACTTTGTATTTGTTGTAATAGGGATGGAAAAGCCCTGCAAGCTCCTGGAGATAGAACGTGATGCGGTGGGGTTCATGAGCTATCAGCGCTCCTTCAAAGGTCATGGGATAGGCCAGGAGCTTCTTGATTATTCTGAGTTCTTCAGGTGTCGAAAGAAGACTGAGATTCGCACCCTCAAAGCCCGCGGTATCCATCCCTTTTCCCCTGGCGTGAACAAAGATGCTGTTTATCCGCGCGTTGGCATACTGCACATAGAACACCGGGTTTTCAGCAGACTGCTCCTTTGCTGCTTCGAGATCAAATTCCAGGTGGCTGTCCGGTCTTCTTGTGAGAAAAATGAACTTTGTTGTATCACTTCCGACCTCATCCATCACCTCCCGAAGCGTGACGAACTCCCCTGCCCTCTTTGACATCTGGACCGGTTTCCCTCCCCTGAGCAAGGTCACCATCTGAACAAGCAGGACTTTGAGATGCTCCGGCGGATAGCCCAAGGCCTGAATCACGGCCTTTAGCCTCGGGATATATCCATGATGATCCGCTCCCCATATGTCCACTATCTCATCAAAACCCTTTTCGATCTTTTTCCTGTGATAAGCAATATCAGAAGCAAAATAGGTGAATTCACCATCGCTCTTAATAATCACCCTGTCCTTGTCATCACCAAAAGCCGTTGCCTTGAACCAGAGGGCGCCGTCCTCTTCGTAGAGATGCCTCCGGTGTCTTAGGTCATCTATCGCGCCTTCCACATCATTTTTTGCATACAGCTCCCGCTCGCTCTGCCATGTATCAAAGACGACCTTGAAATCCTTAAGGTCGTTCTCAATCTCGGCGAGCATCTCTCTGTACGAAAAATCCGTAAAAAAATCCTCTGCTTCCCGGAAGCTCATCTCCGAGTATTTGCTGCCGTACCGGTCAATAACCTGCCTCGCTATCCCCTCAACATAATCTCCCCTGTACCCGCCCTCGGGGAACGGATATTCGAGACCAAGCAGCTGCTGGTATTTCGCAAATACGGACAGCCCCAGAAGCTTCACCTGCCTGCCTGCGTCATTGATGTAATATTCCCTCTCCACCTTATATCCCCCGGCTTCGAGGAGGTTCGAAAGGGCAGCGCCCACCGCAGCGCCCCTTCCATGTCCCAGATGCAGCGGGCCGGTCGGATTTGCGCTCACAAACTCTATCTGGACCCTCTTGCCCTTGCCGATATCCTTCCTGATGTATCTTTCTTTTTCCAAAAGGAAGGTTTTTAACTGGGCAGAGAGAAAATCTTTTGCATAAGTGAAGTTGATAAACCCGGGGCCCGCGATATCTATCCGTTCGAATGCATCCTTCTCTTCAATGGAAAGCACAATCTCTTCGGCGATCTTCCTCGGAGGTTTCTTCAGAACCCTGGATAAACCTATGGCAACAGGAGTCGCAAAATCCCCGAATTTCTCTTCCCTGGGTATTTCGATCTCGATAACGGCATCACCGACGCCCATTTTATTTAGAGCCTTTTCGAGAACTTCTCTTACGCCTTTTCCCATAAGGATAGAGTTTAAACCGGACAGGGATTTAAGTCAATTAAAGCCTTGCCTTTGCCGATTTGACGGTATTTTCAAGAAGTATTGCGATCGTCACTGGACCTATGCCTCCAGGGACAGGTGTAATGAGAGCTGCCCTTTTTGAGACGCTCTCGAAATCAACATCGCCTGTAACCTTTCCATTGTCAAGGATATTTATGCCTATATCGACAACTACAGCGCCTTCTTTCACCATATCCCCATTGATAAGATTCGGTTTCCCGGCGGCTACACATAAGATATCGGCCTGCCCGGCAACTTCTGCAAGATTTTTAGTTTCTCTATGGCAGATCGTAACCGTTGCCTCCTTTGTCAGGAGCATCAGTGAAAGCGGTTTGCCTACGGCAAGGCTTTTGCCGATAACGACTGCACGTTTACCTCTTATTTCTACATTGTAATGTTCAAGCAATCTTATCACGCCGAATGGAGTGCAAGGCAAAAATCCCAGAGAGCGGATTGTCAGTTCATCACTCTTTGAATAAAGCTGAAATGTCGATTCTTCGGATGCAAACTTCCCCACAGATGTAGAACCGAGGCCGTCGATATCCTTTTCAGGCAGTATGGAATTAACTATTTTTCTGCTGTTAATCCTTTTGGGAAGCGGGAAAAAGACCAGCAACCCGTGAATGCGTTCATCACTATTTATTGCCCGTACGGCATTAAGCAGTTCATTTATTGTTACATTCTCATGAAAGCGGTATTCATAAGGAGTTATTCCTGTCTTGCTGCACGCCTTTAATGTAGCAGAAAGATATTGTTTTGAGGAAAGGTTTTCCCCGACCAGGAGTAACGCAAGCCCTACATCAATGCCGATGCTGTTTAACATGCTGACTTCCTGACGGACATTCTCTTTTATCCTCTCAGCTAATTCCGTTCCTTCCATTTTAATCGCCATGATTCTTCTCCTTTAGCATATCGATTATCTCACAGGCTTTTAGCTCACTTCATTCAAAAAAAGCCCTGCCGAATTCGGCAGGGCTTTTCGCGGCCTCGCTGACCGCACACAGAGCGGATTACACGAGGACCTTCGATTCCTTAAGCCAGAGGAGCCTTGAGCCGTTAATGACAGAGGCATTGATCGACTCTATCATATCCTGAGGATCGACATCAAAACCCTCTTTTTTCTTGAACGGCTTAAGTGAAATCTTTGGCTTTGCTTTTAATGCCTTCTTGATGTCTGTGTCCTTTGGCTCCTTGATTTCCTTGCCGAGCGCCTTTAACGCCGCCATAAATATCTCCCTGTGAGGCCTTGCCTGTCCTGCCGGCTCAACTGCCTTGCAGAGGCATTTTAACCTTCCCATATAATCAACCATTGTTCCTGATGCCTCAAGGAATGCTGCTGATGGAAGCACTATATCCGCCTGTTTTGCAAGCTCTGTCATATGTGAGTTCTGGACTATGAGAAACTCGGTCTTCGGTCTCTTGTTCAGGGGAAGCTCTCCTATTGCATAAAGTACCTTCATGCCTTCGTCCGCCATTTCCTTATAGGACTTCCCGCCTCCTTCAATCCCCATAAGCACAATGCCCTTTGCATTGCTCTCTATGGAAACCGCCACTGCAGTGCCTTTAATGAGTGAGAGATTGGCTGCTGCATCATACAGGGCAGGGGATGAAAGTATCAAAGGGTTATTCGCCGCCATTAAAAGCTCTGCGCCTTTTACCGCATCATCCGACGGTTCAATGGAAACAAGCGCCTGAACCATATCTTTTGGGGCCTTGCCGCCTTTTGAGATAACACCCTGTGCAATTTCAGATAGTATCTGTGCCTCATCGCCTTTAAGGTGGAGCGTTGCAGCAGACGAGATTCTTGTATCGCCTGAATTTATCACAATCAGTTTTGCGCCCGAATTTACCCTTCTTCTTACCGCTGCATCCAGCGCCGGGAGAACCCTTGTCCACTGATTCGGGTCGAGACCTGCGAGTATAATAAGGTCTGCCGAATCAATATCCGCGCTTTCATTCTTAAGTGAATCAGCATCAGAATAAAGGTTTACAGTTGTGCCGATGTTTCTTGTGTCCACAGCCTCAGCGAGTTGCTTTAAAACCAGGGCATCCTCATTGAGAATGCTGCCTGTGCTTATAAAGCCTGTAGATGCTCCTGCATGCTTAAGTTTTTCCGCAACCATACTGATTGCCTCTTCCCATGTTGTCTCCTTAAGCTCATTGCCGACCTTTTTCATCGGGGAAGTCACCCTTGTCTCTGCCTCTATGCAGTCGAATCCGAATCTTCCGTATGCACAGATATATTTTTCAGCAGAGCCGTCTGCTCCTCCTGAATTTATCTTTGCAACCCTTCCCTCCTTTGTGCTGACTGTTATGTCGCAGCCGTTTCCGCAGAGGAGGCATACAGAACTTGATTTTTCATATTCCCATTCCCTTCCTTTTCTCCACCTGTCGGCTTCGAGGAGCGCATTGACCGGACACGCATCAACGCAACTGCCGCAGAATGTGCAAGAGGAGTCCTGCAATGGTTTATCATTTGCAGTAATGACCTTTGCGCCGACGCCCCTTCCCATGAAGTCGAGGACATTTGTCCCCTGATGTTTGCATACGCGCACGCATCTGCCGCAGAGGATGCAGTAGTCAGGGTCGCGTTTTATAAACGGATTCGCCTCATCAATGGAAAACCCGAATTTCTTTCTTGTAAATGTGGATTCCTTGAGTTCAAAGTCATAGGCATACTGCTGGAGATTGCAGACGCCTGCCTTCGTGCATGTCATGCAATCCAGAGGATGCATCGAGAGTATGAGGTCAATGACGAATTTCCTTGTCTCCTCAATCTTCTCTGACCTCGTATTAACCGCCATGCCCTCTTTGACCTTTGTATTGCAGGCTATCATAGGAGCTTTCGAGCCCTCTATCTCCACAAGGCACAGCCTGCATGCGCCGATCCCGGGCATGCCCTTTAAATAGCAAAGGTTGGGGATATGTATCCCTGCAAGCTCTGCCGCATCAATGAGGTTGGCGCCCTCAATGACCTGAACTTCTTTGCCGTCTATCGTGAGTTTTACCATGTTTGCCTCCCTATAAATTTATGATTTCAGATTTATGATTTCAGATTTTAAATCAGCAGTCTGCAATCACAAATCATAAATTACTATACTCCGACCGGCTCTTTGCTCTTCACATCAACAATTATAATCGCATTTGTCGGACATACCTTTATGCAGTCCCCACATTTAGTGCATCTTTTCTGTCTTATCTCAAACGGCAGATAACCGCTCTTGTAGGCTTTTTTCCTTTCTCCAATGATCGCATTATCTTTACACGCATCCTGGCATAACCCGCAAATAATGCAGTTATCAGGGATTATCCTGTATTCTATTAATGAGATGCAATCCCTGTCCGGGCATCTTCCCTCGACATGCTCTTTAAAAACATCCGTCCCCATCCATTCGAGGATGAATTTTGCCGTGTCCTTTCCTCTTTTGCATCTTGATGATTCGAGCATATCCGAAGCTATTCTTCTTATGGCAAAGATACCAGCCTCAGAGCCTTTTCCTTCAGTAATATCTTTGAGCCTTATCCCTGCCTCGTAAACACCCATCTCGCATGGGAAGCATTTCCCGCACATCGGACCTGCAAGAAACTCTTCTATGTAGTAAAGGGACTTGTTGACAGGGCATTTCCTGGCCTCTGCCTCTTTCTTGATATCCTCGACCTTTTTCTCTTTCTGCTCTGTCATGTAACCTCCAAACTCCAAATTAGGTTGAGATTGAGGTTAAGGTTAAGAAAAACTTTTACTCAACCTCAACCTTAACCTCAACCTTAGCCTTAACCTTAACCTTTTCTATTTTCACTGCGCCAATCGGGCATGCAAGGTAACATGCCTTGCATTTTGTACAGTAATCCTGGTCTATGAAGAATGACCTTGAGGTCTCCTTCACTGCGTCAAACGCACATGCCTCTTTGCATAATCCGCAGAGGAAACACTCGTCATGGTCGATGCTGAATACACCGAGCCCGCTGCATGCCTTTGCCCTGCAATATTTATCGCGAACATGCTCCTCGTATTCTTCCCTGAAATATTTTATCGTTGTAAGGACAGGGTTGGGCGCACTGCTTCCGAGGCCGCAGAGGGAACTCTCTTTTATCTGAACACCTATTCTTTCGAGTCTCTCTATGTCCCCCTCTTCTCCCTTTCCTGAGGTTATTTTTTCGAGTATCTGGAGCATCTGGTATGAGCCGATTCTGCACGGGGGACACTTGCCGCAGGACTCTGACTGGCAGAAGGAGAGGAAATACTTCGCCACATCAACCATACAGTTATCCTCGTCCATTACGACCATGCCGCCGGAGCCCATCATCGAGCCTATAGCCGTCAGGGTGTCGAAGTCCACAGCCGTATCAATCAGGCTCTCAGGGATGCAGCCGCCCGAAGGTCCGCCTGTCTGGATAGCCTTGAATTTCTTACCCCCAAGGATACCGCCGCCTATGTCATAGATTATCTCCCTCAGGGTTATCCCCATGGGCACCTCGACGAGTCCTGTGTTCACAATCTTCCCTGTAAGCGCAAAGACCTTTGTGCCGGGTGAAGACTTCGTGCCTATGCCGAGGAACCAGTCAGCGCCGTTGTTGATAATGTGTGGAACAAAGGCATAGGTCTCTATGTTGTTGAGGTTGCTCGGATAACCCCAGACGCCTCCGCCCCGCTCCGAAAGCCTCGGGGGTCTGGGCCTCGGGAATCCCCTTCCCCCTTCAACCGAAGCCACGAGCGCGGTTGATTCGCCGCAGACAAAGGCCCCTGCGCCTTCCCGTATGCGTATCCTGAAGTTCAGCCCGCTGCCGAGGATGTTATCACCGAGAAGACCAAGTTCCTCTGCCTGCCTTATTGCAATCATAAGGTTCTTTACAGCGAGCGGATATTCATGCCTCACATAGATGAGTCCGTGCTCAGCGCCTATCGCATATGCGCACAAGAGCATTCCCTCAAAAAGGCTGTGAGGGTCGCCTTCCATGACCGACCTGTCCATAAATGCGCCGGGGTCGCCTTCGTCTCCGTTTGCAATGACAAATTTTATCTTCCCGGCGGAGCTTTTTGTATGCTTCCATTTCTTTCCCGCCGGGAACCCTGCGCCGCCCCTTCCCCTGAGGTTGGCCCTGTCAACCTCGCTTAATACTGCGTCAGGGGTCATGGAGCCGAGGGCTTTTTCGAGGGCTGAATACCCTCCGACTGCAATGTAATGAGAGATATTGCGGGGATCAATGAGCTCGTTATTTCTGAGAACGATCCTCATCTGCTTCTTGTAGAAAGGAACCTCCGTCATCTCCGGTATGGGTTCGTTCAGGAAACTTTCCCTGTAGAGACCCTGGCGGTAAGGCGTTCCGCCTATAACCGTGTAGTCCAGCAGCCATCTGGCATGTTCCGGTTTCACCTTCTGGTAGAAGATCTCCTGCGGTTCCACCTTCATAACAGGGCCCTTCTGGCACAAGCCCTGACACCCTGTTTTCACGATGTCGACCTTTATCCCCTTCCTGGACGCTTCCTCTTCAAGGGCCGTCAAAACCCCGGGCGTGCCTGTGGCCGTGCATGCCGTGCCGCTGCAGAGCCTTATCCTCGGCACATCAGGGTCGAATGTCCCGGCCTCGAGGCTTTTCCTAAGCGCCCTCAGATCATCTAATGTCTTCAATTTCCCCATGTCATTTCCCCTTGACCTGACTTATCATTTTGTCCGCCTTTTTTGGAGAAAGGTCCCCAAAGATATCCTCGTTGACCGTCACAACCGGCGCAAGACCGCAGCACCCGACGCAGCCGACGGTTTCGAGAGTGACCGACAGATCGGGCGTTGTTTCTCCTTCCTTGATGCCGAAGTTCTCCTCGATCTTTTCGAGTATCTTTGCCGCACCCCTCACGTGGCAGGCCGTTCCAACACAGACACAGACGATATTCTTGCCCCTCGGCTTGAAATAGAAGTGCTTGTAGAATGAGGCTGCGCTGTAAACCTCCGCAAGAGGGATGTCGAGATTCTTTGACAGCGCCCTCAATTCATCCTCCGGCAGATAGTTGTGGTCCTTCTGTATCCGCTGGAAGGCATGGATGAGGAGTCCTTTCTTTTTCTCTCCCTCGCTGAGGGCATCTGAAAAGCCCGCGTAGTAATCATCAATTTCCAGTTCTTCTATCTTCATTTATCCTCCGTATTAGCTCATGGTTGACAGCTCATAGCTGATAGTTTTTTATGAACTATGAGCCATGAGCTATGAGCTATTTATAACCCGATATGCGGCTTTGCCACGCCTCTTTCTATCTCGCGCCGTGCAGCCATATCCATGAGAACACGTTCCGTGCCGAACCTGCCAGGTTCATACGGCCTCAGCTTCAGCGCTGCCCTTGCATTATCAATATAATTAAGGGCAATCTCAAGCATTTTTTCAGGGTCCTCTTCGAAATGGAATGCTCCTTGGAATCTTTCTAACCATACCTCTGTCATGATTCTGGTGACCTCTTTGCTTGATCCTACAGGTGATTTTCCTCCAAAGATAACAGGGACGCCTGATACCACAAAATATGTTCCGATAGCTAACGCCTTTTCTGACATCCACTCTGGCGCAATTCCGACCCCTGGCATTCCGCCTATCGCGTCAGACAATCCGCCTTCTGCTGCCATTGCCGTCAATATGGTCAATATTCTCGAATTATCTACACACGCGCCTAAATGCAGTATCGGGGGAATTCCTATGGCTTCACATACTTCTCTCAATCCAGGACCAGCCATTTCCAAAGCGGTTTCTGGAGTCAGATAACCCATTGTGCTGCAAGCCGCAGCCCCGCATCCAGTAGCAACTACAAGCACATCGCTTCTTATAAGTTCGGTTGCCAGAAATTTGTGAATACCGGTTGACTGCACCCTTGGATTATCACATCCTGCCATGCCGACAACGCCGCGTACCCTGCCGGCGATAATTGCATCATTGAGCGGCCTGAATGAGCCGCGCCATGTGCCCCCCTGCATATACTCTATGTATTCGTGCGAAAATCCGCCGATAAGAGGAAATGTCTTAGTAACATGACTTCCTTTTTTGGTCCTGTTGGGATAGTTGTCAATAGCGACCTTTACTATCTCTCTGGCTATTTCCTTTGCCCTGTGTTCATCATATTCTATGTGGATTGCTCCAGTAAGTTTTGCCTTGTAGGATGTAGTTATGACCTTTGTGTGGAATTTCTTTGATATCTCAACGAGCGCAG
>CAMTVV010000029.1:0-14829 GCA_947085305.1 uncultured Nitrospiraceae bacterium | reverse complement strand
TTTAATGATATACTTGTTGTGAAGGATACTTTTATCTCCTTCATAAGGCTCACCTCCTATATTTTTTTCTGCTAAAAAGTATACGGTGAGCCTTATTTATTTTCCATCACGGAATTAGGGATGCTTCCAATGTGCGATCCGGTCAAGAAGAAGATCGGCAACTTCATCCTTGGACATGAGAGGGAATGACGCTTCTCCCCCCTTCCAGATGATGGTGACCTGGTTCGTATCAACGTCAAACCCTGAACCGGGAGACAGGACATTGTTAAAAACCACCATATCTGCGCCCTTGTCAAGGAGTTTTCTCCTTGCGCGGCTAATATCCGCGCCTGTTTCCGCGGCAAACCCCACCATAAACGGTCTTTTCTTCATGGAGCCTATTTCAGAGAGGATGTCAGGCGTCTTTTTGAGTTTCAGGGCAAGTCCCCCGGATTTGTCGATCTTTTTGTCGCTTCTGTTCGCCGGAGAAAAGTCGGAAACCGCAGCAGCCATGATCACGGCATCCAGGCCTTTGAGGTTTTTGATGACCGCGCTCCTCATCTCCTCGGTTGTCTCCACAGCCACAAAACCTGCGTTTGACGGCGGCTTCAACCGGGAAGGGCCGCTTATAAGGATAACGTCAGCTCCCCTTCTCAGTGCAGCCCTTGCAACGGCGTAGCCCATCTTCCCTGATGACCTGTTGGATATGAATCTCACCGGATCAATATATTCCCTTGTGGGGCCTGCAGTGACCATGATCCTCTTCCCCGAGAGGTCCTTCTCAGTCAGGGCAGAACGTATCCCCTCCATAATGTCGGCCACATCTGACATCCTGCCCACTGCATCCTCCCCGCATGCAAGGCTCCCCTTCTCAGGACCGACCTGGATCACCCCCAGGGAAACAAGAGAGCCAAGGTTCCTCTGAACAACTGGATTCTCATACATCCTCCAGTTCATGGCAGGGGCAATCACTGTCCTGCCCCTGAACGAAAGAAAACACGTGCTGAGCATATCATCGGCGATCCCGCCGGCAAATTTACCAATGATATTTGCAGTGGCAGGGGCCACAACCATCAGGTCGGCGTCCGAAGTGAGCGAGATATGGGACAGGGGGTACTGGAACGCATCGGTGAAAACACTTCTCTGAGAGACAATCTCAAAAGAAAGGGGGGTTACAAATTTCCGGGAGGCCTCAGTCATGATCACCTGCACGGACGCTCCTTCCCCGGCGAGCCTCCGCGCAAGCTCAAGGGATTTATAAACAGCGATGCTCCCTGTTACCCCTAACAGGATTTTTCTATTTTTCAGCGTCTTCCTCTGTTTTTTCAGTAAAGAGCTCCTCTAATGCCTTCTTGTCCTCGCCGGCCTCCTTCTCGTGGAGGTAAATCTTCAGATCCCTCTCCAGTTCGGAAAGGTCCTCAGGGGCGCCTTCCCTCCTCTTTTCCTCAAGGAATCTCTTGTAATCAAACTTCTTCGCCTCTTCTTTTGCCTGCCTTGCTTCTTCTCCCGTGAGGAACTCCAAAGCGCCGCTAATCGCCTCTTCGATGGCAATGGTGGTCACCTTCTTCGCCTTTGACTGGATCTTCGCCTTTGCTCCCAGAGAAAGCTCCCGCGCCCTCTGGGCAGCTATGGTGGCAAGCCTGTATTTTCCGTCAATCTTCTTCTTGTCCAGCTCCGCAGGTAATGAAATAATATCCATCTCTTCCTCCTAGATCCGAAAAGTTTCTTTCACCCATTCGGGGTCTATCCTGTTCGTTCTTTTAGCCTCAGCGTGCACAATCGCCTTCAACTCCATCAAGGCCTCGCTGAAATCGCTGTTTACTATAACATAATCGTATGACTTATAGTCTTTTATCTCGTCCCGGGCCTTCTTCATCCGGAGTTCGATCTCCTCGGGAGAATTGCTCATCCGCTTCTCCAGCCTCTCCCTCAGGGCTTCCATGGAAGGCGGCAGGATAAAGATATACACTCCGTCATCGTAATGCTTCCGTATTTCCCAGGCCCCCTGTGTATCGATGTCGAGGATCACGTCAATCCCTCTTTCCCGGAGCTCCTCCAGCCTGCTTCTGGACGTTCCGTAAAAATGGCCGTGCACCTTTGCCCATTCAGCGAATGCTCCCTTTTTTACCATTTTCCGGAACTCATCCTCATTCACAAAGGTGTAGTCCCTGTCATTCACTTCTCCTTTGCGGAGCGGCCTCGTGGTATAGGAGACAGAGTGCCGGATATTCGGGACAACAGAGGTCAGTTTTTGGCAGAGAGAGGTCTTGCCCGCGCCGGAAGGCGCAGAGACTATGAAGAGGTTTCCCCTATGCTTCCTCACCGTCACCTTCCGGCCTTTTGTGGCTTTTCGGAGATCCCTCATCTTTTCCTTCCACAAACCTCTGGGTAATGGTTTCGGCCTGAAGGGCGCTGAGGATTATATGGTCGCTGTCCGTTATGATAATGGAGCGGGTCCTTCTCCCCTCGGTAGCGTCCACGAGTTTGCCCCTCTTCTTGGCCTCCTCCCTCAGTCGTTTCATGGGAGAAGAGCCGGGGGTTACAATGGCTATAACCCTTGCCGCCGAAACCACATTGCCAAAACCTATGTTCACCAGTACCGGGCTGATATCCCCTCTCTTCATCGTCTCCCTCGGTATTCAGTATGAAAAGTAGATGCTTTACTGTATATTCTGGGCCTGCTCTCTCATTTTTTCAAGCTCGGATTTCATTTCGACGGCAATGCTCGAGATCCTGTAGTCATCCGCCTTGGAAGCAATGGTGTTTACTTCCCTGTTCAGCTCCTGCAGGAGAAATTCCGCCTTCCGCCCTATTGTATCACCATCAGAAAGAATTTTCCTCAGCTGCGCGCCATGCGAGGTGATCCGTGTTATCTCTTCGCTGATATCCGCTTTTTCCGCCATGATGGCGGCCTCCTGAAGCGCCCTGTTTTCGTCAAATTTCAGCTCGCCGAAAAGAGCGGCAAGTCTTTCCCTGAATCTCTCCCTGCACTCGTTCACTATTGCCGGGCAGAGCATTGCAACCTCCCTGCTCAACTGCTCCAGTCGATCCAGCCTCGAAAGCATATCCCTTGAGACAGACTCCCCTTCCCTGTTTCTCATAGCCCTGAGCTTTTCCATCGCCTCATGGAAAGCGGCATACAGGGGTTCCGCATCGTATTCCACATCTTCCGACAGGATGAGATCTTTGAATCCCACAATGGTCTCCATCCCTATGGAGCCCTCAAGCGACAGCTCCTCCTTGAGAGAACGGAGGGCATTATAAATCTCCCTCGCCAGCCCGGTATTGATCCTGACCTTCAGGCTACCCGCGTTGATAACGGACACGAGGATATCAAATCTCCCTCTCGAAAATTTCTCCCTCACCATGTTCCTGAGGGGCATCTCGTGCTGGTTCAGATTCTGGGGGATCTTTATGGAGACGTCCAGGAACCTGTGGTTCACGGAACGCATCTCCACCTTGAAGGCGTCCTTCTCCGCAGATCCGAAACCCGTCATGCTCTGGACCATGCCGTTTCCCCCGTCATAATGGTTTTTGCCGCTTCCACGGCGCTTATTTTACCCTAAACATGTCCCGAATGTATATCCTCAATCCGTGGAATGTGTTGCAGCCGCCGTTGACTTTTTCATGGCACATAGTGTTTAATAGTTGTCTCGGAGGTGATATTGCAATGTACGCGATCATAGAGACAGGGGGAAAACAGTATAAGGTATCATCGGGAGATACCGTGAAAGTAGATATGATTCAGTCCGAACCTGGTGCGATTCTGGATATAGAAAAAGTCCTCGTCGTTGTTGACGGTTCCATGACGGTGGTGGGAACACCCTATGTGAAGGGCGCTGAGGTAAAGGCTGAAGTGCTCGGTGCGGGAAAAGATAGGAAAGTACTTGTTTACAAGAAAAGGCCGAGGAGAGTGTATGAGAAGCTGACGGGGCACAGGCAGCCCTTCACCACGCTGAAGATCAAAGAAGTTAAGTTTGGAGGATAGAGATGGCACATAAGAAAGGCGTAGGAAGTTCGAGAAACGGCCGTGACAGCCAGGCGCAGCGCCTCGGAGTAAAGAGGTTCGGCGGGCAGTTGGTCCGCGCCGGGAATATTCTCGTGAGACAGAGGGGCACCCGGTTTCATCCGGGCAATAATGTGGGAAAAGGGAGAGATGACACCCTTTTTGCCCTGATCGACGGAATAGTGACCTTTGAACGGAAGGACAGGGATCGCCTCAGGGTGAGCGTGTATTCTGCAGCGGTGCAGACGGTCGCGATCTGACATTCATATCACATAGAGGGATGAAAAGGCGGTGGAAAACCGCCTTTTTTGTTTGATTCATCAAGATATGCAGTTTGTTGATTACGTAAAGATCCATGTGAAGGCCGGTGACGGCGGGAGAGGCTGTGTCAGCTTCCGGAGGGAAAAGTACGTCCCGAGGGGCGGTCCCAACGGCGGCGACGGCGGCAGGGGTGGACATGTCATCATAAGAGCTGTAGGACAATTGAATACCCTCCTGGACCTGAGATATCACCTGCACAACAGGGCAAAACGGGGGCAGCACGGCATGGGGAAAAACATGCATGGAAAAGACGGTGATGACCTCATCATCCCCGTCCCTGTAGGCACTCTCGTAAAGGACGAAGAAACAGGAGATATCCTCGCGGACCTTGATGCGGAAGGCAAAGAGGTGATTGCGGCAAAGGCAGGAAGAGGCGGACTGGGGAATGCCCATTTTGCAACTCCCACAAGGCAGGCGCCGAGGTTTGCACAGCCGGGGGAAAAGGGAGAGGAGAGGATGCTCACCATCGAATTGAAGCTTCTTGCCGATGTTGGGCTGATCGGCCTTCCCAATGCAGGCAAGTCAACACTTATATCGGTCATATCCGCTGCCAAACCAAAGATCGCCGATTATCCCTTCACCACCCTCGAACCGAACCTGGGGGTCGTGAAACTCGAAAACTTCAGAAGCTTTGTGGTTGCCGATATCCCGGGGCTCATAGAAGGGGCGCATACTGGAGCAGGCCTGGGATTCCGGTTCCTCAGGCATGTGGAGCGCACCTCCATGCTCCTCCACCTCGTTGACATATCTGAGATGTCACCGGGCGACCCTGTGGAGAATCTCAGGAAGATAAACACTGAACTGGAACTTTACAGCGAAAAGCTTCTCGAAAAGCCACAGATAGTAGTCGCCACAAAACTGGATATCGCGGACAAAAACAAGCTTGACAGACTTTCGGATTACTGCAAAAATACGAGTAGCGATTTCTTTGCGGTATCCGCTGCCACAGGGAAAGGAGTAAAGGAGCTTGTGAGATATGTCGCAGTGAGATTAGAGAGGGTCAGGTAGAAAACTCGTTGAAAAGGCTTGTCATAAAGATAGGGAGCAACATCCTCACTTCAGACAACAATGGTCTGGACCTTGAGAGGATACAGTCCATCACCGATGATATATCCGCTGTCAGGGGCGCAGGGTATGAGGTAGTCATCGTTTCTTCAGGAGCTGTTGCAGCGGGGATGAAGAAACTCGAACTGAAGGAAAAGCCGAAGGACATCATCCTTAAACAGGCGGCTGCGGCAATTGGCCAGAGCAGCCTCATGTGGGCGTATGAAAAGTGTTTCGGCGCCCACGGCAGAAAAGTGGCCCAGGTGCTTCTGACCCGGGATGATTTTGCCGACCGGAGGAGATATATAAACTCGCGGAACACACTTATCACGCTGCTTTCCTATGAGGTCATACCGATTATCAATGAAAATGATACCGTGGCCACCGACGAGATACGGTTCGGTGACAACGACAACCTTGCGTCTTTGGTTTCCGGTCTGATCGATGCAGAGCGGTTCATCATACTCTCTGACGTAGATGGGCTCTTCAACGGCGACCCGACAAAAGATCCCCGGGCTAAACTCATAGGGGTGGTCGAAAAGATTACTCCGGAGCTAGAAAAAATGGCAGGCGGCCCGGGATCTGCCGTAGGAACCGGAGGAATGTTTTCGAAGCTCCTTGCTGCAAAGAGGGCAGTGCATCACGGCATTACGGTGAATATCATTAACGGAAGGACAAAAGGGGTGATCTCTTCGCTGCTCAGCGGCGTTCGCCACGGCACCGAATTCAGGTCCCATGAGACCAGGCTCTCTTCAAAGAAAGGCTGGATCGCCTATGCCTGCAGGACCAGGGGGAGCATCGTCGTCGACGAAGGCGCAGTAAGGGCATTGACACAGGGAGGGAAAAGCCTTCTCCCTTCAGGGATCATTTCCCTTACAGGAAACTTTGAAGCCGGTGATGCGGTCTATTGCCTTGACGCCGGCGGCAAGCGTATCGCAAAAGGGCTGACGAACTATTCTTCATCCGAGATAGAGAAGATAAAAGGGAAGAAGACTTCCGAGATAGAGGGCATTCTCGGCTATCAGTACTCCGGCGAAGTCATCCACAGGGATAATCTGGCATTGTTATAAGCAGCGAACCCGCCGGGGCTGGGGCCACTCGCCAAGCTGGAATGAATGAGTGTGATACCTTACTCATAAACTTATCAGTAACTGACACCGGTATCAGTCATAGCGCGTACCGTGCGGCAATCTCTGAATTCAGGTGTTCATTGACCGCGGCGAGGACCTTTGTGTACATGATTAACTACAGAATAGCACTATAAATAGCTCAATTCAAATTGAGTAGACGGGATGTCCCGTTTTGACGCTCATTCCGTCGTGTTCCGTACAGCCACAGAGCGGTATTTATGGACGGAGGGAAAGATTCACGATTTGCAAATGAAAAACGTGCCGGGCTTAACCCGCGTCTGGTCGATGCAAAGGTTATGCAATCTTTTTTCGTCTTTTAATAATCTCAGTTAATGATCTCAATGCCTGATTTACAGAGTCATGATCCGGGAAAAATTTGGCAACGTCAGGCTCAATAACTACAACGTTCGTGCCTTCTGCGTACTTCTTTGCATATTTGCCCTGAATGCCTTTGCTGAAATCATACTCTTCAAGCATGTCTCGATCTTTTTGCATTCTCTTCATATTAACTCATCAAACGATACGCCGTGAATTCTTAGGCTTCTCTTTGCTTTGTTTAAGTCCCATTCAAATAAGAGCATAGTTTGTCATTTCCCGGCTTAATTATACCCTCTCTTTCATCTTCTGCTTTTGGGAGGAGATGATTACATCGCAGAGCGCTATACCTTAGCTGCCTTGTGACACTTGAAACACTCTTGCTTAGGTGGATGCTTTGCCTTGCGCGGGGCTTCCTTTCCCGGGCCGTGACATTCCAAGCAGGCCGGTGGATCAGCCGGCCCACTATGGACCGCATCCGCAGGAATCAGGGGCGGAGGCACCCGCTTCCCTGAAATGGCATAGAGCAATCCGAGGACCACAAGAACAAAAACAATGAATATCAGCGTGTTCTTCATTTCTTATCAGCAGCTCCTTCTTCGAATATTCCGATCTTCCTCAATCTTTTGTACCTCTCGTCTACAAGTTTTGAAGGCGTCTTCGTCTTCACTTCCTCAAGGGCTTTCACAACCGTTTCCACGATCCTCTCCGCGGTGAAAGCGGGATCCCTGTGGGCGCCGCCGAGGGGTTCGGGGATCACCTCATCAATGACCTTGAATTTAAGAAGATCGTAGGCAGTGAGCCTGAGGGCCTCCGCAGCCTTTGAAAATTCTTCGGTACCGATTTCTCCGCCCTTCTTCCAGAGGATTGCGGCACAGCCTTCAGGGGATATGACAGAGTATACGGAATGCTCGAGCATGTAGAGCCGGTCAGCCACCCCAAGGGCGATGGCCCCGCCGCTTCCCCCCTCGCCGATGACCACCGAAATAATGGGGGTCTTCAGTCTGGACATCTCCATAAGGTTCGTGGCAATGGCCTCTGCCTGTCCCCTCTCTTCCGCGCCGATGCCGGGGAAGGCGCCGGGCGTGTCAATGAAGGTGAGGATCGGCCTCTTGAACCGCTCTGCAAGCTTCATGAGCCGGAGCGTCTTCCGGTAGCCTTCAGGATGGGGCTGGCCGAAATTCCTGTAGATCCTCTCCTTTGTGCCCCTCCCCTTCTGGTGCCCGATGATCATGAAAGTGACATCCCCAATCCTGCCTAACCCTCCGACAATGGAGGGGTCATCAGCAAACCTCCTGTCGCCGTGAAGCTCGATGAAATCCCTGGCAATGAGGGAGATATAATCAAGGGTATACGGCCTGTCGGGATGCCGCGCGATCATCGTCTTTTGCCACGGAGTGAGGTTCGAAAATATCTCTGAGCGGCGCTCCTTTGCCTTTTTCTCCATTTTCCTGATCTCCGAGGTAATATCAAGGTCCTTCCCGTCGGAGAGACGCCTCAACTCGTCTATCTTCGTTTCCAGATCCTCCAGAGGTTTTTCGAACTCAAGGTAATATCTCACCCCAGTTTAACCGCACCCTTTCCGAGGAGGCCCTCGATCTTTTCGACTAACATATCGGAAGGTTCAACCCGAAGACCCGTGGCAATGACTGCACAGGACCCGTTCACCTCTATCCTGAGGTGCAGGAGACATCTTCCTGCGCAGGCGGACAACAGTTCTTTGAGGGTCTTGAGATTTTCCGGAGGCAACGAATTCTTCTGCAGCGTTATTTCCATCTTCTGAGCGCCGTTCCTCGCGATCAGATCATCAAGCTTCACAACCTCCCTGGATACAATCTTAAGCCCTTTCTCGGTTTTATCAACGGTTCCTTTCACAGCCACCAGACCATCCTTAACAAGGACATCCGCCATATTCCTGTAAAGTTCGGGGAATACAATGGCTTCCGCGCTCCCCTCTTCGTCTTCAAGTGTAAAGTACGCCATGCTTTCCGCCTTGCCCTTGGTCTTGATCTTTTTAATGACGCTCACCACGCCTGCCACCTGGACCTCTTCCTTGTCGGCAGTATCCTCCAGTTCAGACATTCCCCTGATCTTCATTGCAGAAAGGGCTTCCCTATACCGCGACAGGGGATGACCGGTGATGTAAAAGCCCAGCGCATCTTTTTCATATCTCAGGAGCGTCAGCTCGTCCCACTCTTTTAGCTCCTTACTGCCGCCTTCCCCAAAAATGTCCTGCTGATCAAAGAGGCTGCCCATAGAGGCATCGCCGTTGGCGGCATTGTTGAACATGGTCAACGCCCTTGCCCTGAGCATGTCAAAGGAATCGAAGGCCCCGGCCTTGATGAGACTCTCCACAACCTTTTTGTTTACCTTCCTGCCGTCCATCCTCCGGAGAAAATCTTCCATGGAGGTGAAAAGACCGTCCTTCTCCCTCGCCTCGAGTATGGACTCGATAGCAGCCGCGCCCACACCCTTCAGCGCTTCGAGGCCAAAGCGTATGGCCTGCCCGATCACCTTGAATTCCTTGCCGCTCTGGTTGATATCCGGGGGCAAAATGTCAATGGACATCTTTCTGCATTCCGCAAAGGACTTTACGATCTTGTCCGTGTTGTCCGTATCCGAGCTCATAGTAGCTGCCATGAACTCCACGGGGAAGTGGGTCTTGAGATAGGCGGTCTGGTAAGCAATATAGGCATAGGCTGCGGAATGGGACTTGTTGAAACCGTATTTGGCAAAAGGCTCCATATTTTCGAAAAGTCGCCTGGCCTTCTTCTCAGATATCCCGTTAGCCACCGCGCCCTTGACAAAGTCCTCCTTCTGTTCCTCCATCTCTTCAGCCTTCTTCTTGCCCATGGCCCGCCGCAGAATGTCGGCCTGTCCCATGGAGAAATTAGCTATCCTGTTGGCGATCATCATTACCTGTTCCTGGTACAGAATAATCCCATAGGTCTCGGCCAGGATCTCCTTAAGCTGGGGCAGCTCGTAGGGTATCTTCGCCTCTCCTTTTTTCCGTTTGATGAAGTCATCGATCCAGGCCATGGGACCAGGACGGTAGAGGGCAACAAGGGCAATGAGCTCTTCGAAGCGGTTCGGCTGCATTCGCACAAGGATGTCCCGCATGCCCGCGCTTTCGAGCTGGAACACGCCCGTTGTCTGGCCGGAACTCAGCAGTTTGTAAGTCTTGGGATCGTCCAGGGGAATATCCTCAAGAGAGAATGCAGCGCCGTTGGACCTGATATACCCGATGGTCTTTTCGATAACCGTAAGGGTTTTAAGTCCGAGAAAGTCGAACTTCAGAAGCCCGATGGCTTCCACTGATCCCATATCGAACTGGGTCGTAATGGTTCCATCCGCAGGGTTCTTGTAAAGGGGGGCATATTCGGTGAGGGGTTCTGGAGAAACCACCACTCCGGCGGCATGGGTCGAGGCATGCCGGCAGAGCCCCTCCAGTCTCCTGGCTATATCAAGAATTTCCTTAACTTTCGGATTGTTATCATATATTTCTTTAAGCTGTGGTTCAAGTTTCAACGCCTCGTCTATGGTTATATTCACGGTGTTGGGGACCAGTTTTGCGATCCTGTCCACCTCGGCGTAGGGGATGTCCAGGGACCTCCCCACATCTCTTATGGCAGCCTTGGCAGCCATGGTTCCAAAGGTAATTATCTGGGCAACTCGGTCATTGCCGTACTTCTTCGAAACATAGGATATCACCTCGCCCCTTCTGTCCTTGCAGAAATCCACATCAATATCAGGCATGCTTATTCTATCGGGGTTCAGAAACCTTTCGAAAAGGAGATTGTATTTTATGGGGTCAATCTCTGTTATCCCGAGGCAGAACGCCACCAGGCTTCCCGCAGCAGAGCCCCTGCCGGGACCTACGGGGATACTGTTCTTCCTTGCATAGTGGATGAAGTCCCAGACAATGAGGAAATAGGATGCATAGTGCATCCTGTTGATGATATCCAGCTCGGTCCTCAGCCTGTTTTTATAGACCTCTGAAGGCTCCGGGCCGAATTTCTCCCGAAGACCATCCAGCGCTAGTTTCTTCAAATATTCCTCCGGCGTCCCGTTCTCCACTTTGTACATAGGCAGCAGGCTCACTCCGAGGTTGAATTCCACATTGCATCGCTCGGCAATCTGCCTGGTTGCCAGCACCGCGGACGGGATCTCGGAAAACGCCCTCTTCATCTCCTCGGCGGACTTGAGATAGAACTCATTGGTCTCGAACCTCATTCTGTTTGCGTCGCTCACTGTTTTCCCTGTCTGGATACAAAGGAGAATATCATGGGCGCGCGCATCTTCCTTTCTCAGGTAGTGGCAGTCATTGGTTGCGACGATGCCGATGTGGAGTTCATCGGCAAGCTCCACGAGTTTCCGGTTCGCCTTCTCCTGGGACTCGAGCCCGTTGTCCTGGAGCTCGATATAGAAATTCTCGGGCCCGAGTATATTCTTGTACTCAAGGGCGCTCTGCCGCGCCTTTTCGGTCATATCCTTGCTCACATAATATGGGACTTCCCCTTTCAGGCAGGCAGACAGGCCTATGAGTCCTCCGTTGTATTGAGCAAGGAGGTCTCTGTCAATCCTCGGCTTGTAATAGAATCCCTCGGTATATGCCTTCGAAACAAGGCTCACAAGATTCCTGTATCCGTGATCGTCCCTGGCCAGAAGGATGAGATGAAATGAGGTCTCCAGCGCGCTCTCGCCTTTCTTTTCGAAGCGGCTCGCCGGCGCCACATAGACCTCGCAGCCGATGATCGGCTTTATCCCTGCCTTCGAAACCTTCTTGTAAAACTCTACGGCTCCGAAGAGATTGCCGTGGTCGGTCATGGCGACCGCAGGCATCCTGTACTGAGACGCCAGTTCCACAAGCTCATCGATCTTGATCGATCCGTCCAGCAGGCTGTATTCCGTATGGAGGTGGAGCGGCACGTAATCAGAATGTTGGCGCATACAAAATATTAACCGATGGAGCGACACAAGTTCAACTTAAAAACACGGCTGCCTTCTTATATCTCCATATCCGAAGACCTAATCCGAAGACCTAACTTTTTTATAACTTCTCATATAACTTTATCCTGTCTTTCCTGCGGGCCGGCTCGCTGCTGTAATGCATACCGGTTCGGAGACCATCGTTCACTTTCCCTGTTCTTCTTATGTTCTTCTTATGTTGTGCCGGAGCTTTTCTTCTCTCTTGAAAGCGCCTTAATATCGCTGAAGATAAGCTCTATGCTCTGGTATCTGTCTTCCCTCACCTTGCGTGCGCACCTGAGCGCAATCTCATCGAGCCACTCAGGGACATCTTCCACAGTGTCTGTAATCCTTGTTAAGCCAAGTCCGTCAAGATTCCCCATAAGCAGCTCATAAAGAATAACCCCGGCCGAATAGACATCCGAGCATGCGTCGGGTGTAAACCCCTTCAGACTTTCAGGAGAGGCATAGACAGAAGATACCTTTCTCGAAAGGAACGATATATTATTATGGGGATCAACGGCTATTGTATCAGGGCTTAAAGATCCAAAAGCCTTGCCGGTTTTGTATGCTTCCTGCAAGGCTTTAAGGATGTGGACCCAGAGTTTCAGGGCGTGACCGGGTTCGATTTTCCCGCTGCGGATGAAACTCCTCAACAATGTCCTTGACCCGGGGTCTTCTTCTTTCGGGGGCGATGGAGCAAGGGAAGCAAGTTTTTCCTTCACATCGCGATAGAGAGGGTTTACCCGGTCTATCGCGATGAACACCCCAAGAGCCGGCCGCGCCTCGCCCGCGCGCTCAAGCTTGAGAGCATACGCATAAAAATCATCAATGGAGTCCTCGACATTCCTGTCGCCGAGTGAAATACTGAACATTTCGGCTGCCTCCTTGAGCAAGCCTTCCTCCTCCAGAAGTTGAGCGGCTTTCTTATATTCTCCAGCCTCGCGGTAAGCCCGGACTGCAGCCATCCTCCTGCCCGCTTTTTCAAGAAGCATCGCAGCATCAATTTTTTTCCCTGCGCTGTCGTAAAGCTTCGCGGCATCCTCATAATTGCCTTCAAACACTGCCACCTCTGCTGCGCTCTCAATGTCGCCGTCTTTCTGATACATTTCTTTGGCCTTATCAGACATTCCTAACAGGTCATACAGGATTGCCGCCCGTCTGAGTTCGGTTCCTTTCTCATAGAGCTCTGCGGCTTTTTTCTTTTCTTTCAACTGGCTTTCATAAATGGCTGCGGCTGACACAAACCTGCCGGCTTTTTCGTAATCTTCAGCCTCTTTCCTGTAATCCTCTCTCAAAGTGGTTTGGGGTCTCCTGCTTATGGCATTCCTGTAGATGAAGGCGATCACAAAGAAAACTGCAATGACGAGAAGAATGATAATGATGTATATAAGCACATTAAGCCCGGCCCTTGCGTCTCCGACAGAAGGTCCTATCTTTGAGCCGAGGCTCTCAATTGCCGGCGCGCCTGAACGCGCCATCAGATCAAGAACACTCAAGGGCATCAATCACAAACCTCGCTTCCTTAAGCGCATTATTCATTCTCCTGCTTTACTGCTCCCTTTCCGTTTTGCGGAGGTCCCGTTATCAGTTGTAATGCCCCATTATAGCAGCAAGAGCGCGCTGATTTCAGGGTTGCCTTTTTCCTATCTTGACTTTAACCAATCTTACTGTTTATACTTTTCTTCGAGGAAAATTATGGGAACTTATACAACATACCGTCCACACAAGATAAAGCGGAAAAGGACTCACGGCTTCCTGGCGAGAATGGGCACAAAGGGAGGCAGGAGAACCTTACAGAGAAGACGGGCTAAGGGACGCAAGAGGTTAGCAGTTTAACCCCTTCCCCCCCAACGGGCCATCGGCCTGAATCTGCCGCCACGGAGAGCATTCAGGGGCAACTGTCGCACTTCTGAAAAAAGGTTTTCCCTGCATCCTTCCGGTGAGCCCGGGAAAGAAACTATGACAAAAATATTTATTCTGATACTGAGAGCCTATAAGTATCTGCTTTCTCCATTTCTTCCGCAAAGCTGCAGGTTCATGCCCACCTGTTCCGTGTACTCCGTAGAGGCGCTTCAAAAATACGGAACCCTGAAAGGCATATATCTCTCCCTGCGGAGGATACTGAAATGCCACCCTTTTCACCCGGGTGGCTACGATCCGGTGAAATAATACTATGGATATGGATAAAAGAACACTGATCGCTGTTGTGCTGGCAGTCGTAGTGCTGATAGGGTACCAGTATTTCTCTGCATTATTCCAACCCCGGCAGCCTGCTCCACTGCCTCCACCCATGGAGACAGCGGTCGGGTCCGTGAAAAAGGAAACGCCTGCTGCTGTTTCTCCGGTCGCAGGAGAACCGTCTCCGGCACAGGATGTTACGGTAGAGACAGGGCTTTATGCTGCAACGCTGACCTCAAAAGGAGGAACGCTCAAGAAATTTACCCTGAAGACCTATAAGGATAAAAACGGCCTGGGCGTTTCCCTCCTGCAGGCTCAGGGGCTCTTCCCCCCCCTCGGTCTGGGAGAAAAGGATGATTTCGGCCTCGCCAAGGCCAACTTCTCTTTAAAAGGCGCTAATCTTACCTTGAAGGGTTCAGAGTCTGGAACAATCACCTTCGAATATGCCACGCCGCAGTTTTCCGTCAGAAGGACCTTCACGTTTTACGGAGACAGGTACAAGGTTGACCTTAAAGACGAAGTCCAGGGCCTTCCTGAATACTGGCTGACCCTCGGCTCTGATTTCGGAATACACGACACAAAAGACGAAACAGCGCCTCATGTAGGCCCTGTCATTCTCAAGGACGCTGACAGGATTGAACTGGAGAAGAATAAGCTTGGCGAACCAAAGATCTACAAGGAGGGGTTGAAGTGGATCGCCCAGGAGGACAAGTATTTCTTTGCATCCATAGTCCCGTCCGGTCAGGTACTCGAGGCAAAGGCATGGAATGCGCAGGATTCTACAGTGGTTGCCCTGAAGGTTAAACCAGGCGTCAACAGCTTCATTGTCTATGCAGGACCCAAGGAATATGAAAGACTGCAGGAGCTGAAGGTCGGACTTGAGCA
>CAMTVV010000028.1:0-10947 GCA_947085305.1 uncultured Nitrospiraceae bacterium | reverse complement strand
CGCTCCCTTTAATAACACTATGACTTAAATCATAGAGAACTTGCCCTGTTTTTTTCAATAATGATACCAGCCCGGCATTGCCGGGCAAATCGAGGAGGTGTGTATGACTAATAAGGCAGCAAGGAATCTCTTTATCTACGGCAGTCTCTTTTTCTTTGTCATCTTCATTGCCCTCACCATCGACACCCTGGGAAAGCTCCCCAAGAGGGCGCCGGAGATTACAGAAGATGTGAATGCCGGGAAGATGGTCTGGCACAAGTACGACTGCATCGGATGCCATACTATCCTGGGAAACGGGTCATATTTTGCGCCCGACATGACAAAGGTGGCTGAAAGGAAGCCGGCAGAATATCTTAAGAAGTTCCTGATGGACCCAAAATCCATTAACCCGAAGGCGGCCATGCCCAAGCTCGGAATCAGTTCTGAGGAGGCGGACAAATTGATTACCTTCCTTGACTGGATCTCCAAGGTTGACACCAATGACTGGCCTCCCAAACCGATCCTTGCCACTGCGGCTGGCGTTGGAGGGCAAGAGCTTACTCCCGGCCAGCTGGTGTATCAGGCGCAGGGATGTTCTAACTGTCACATGATAAACGGCATCGGCGGAACCTCAGGGCCTGACCTGACGAAGGTGGGAAGCATAAGGGACAGGAAATGGCTCCGCGAGCACTTCGAGGAACCTCAAAAAGTCGTGCCGAATTCTGCGATGCCGGGCTACAAGCATCTGGGTGACGAGGCGCTGAACAACTTAACTGATTACATGCTTACTCTTAAATAGGAGGTTGGAGAATGAGTATAAAATATGAAAGCCAAAAAATAGCGCAGCATTTTTACACCTTTGCCGTGCTCCTCTTTCTGGTCCAGGTAGTGGTGGGAATAATCGCAGCCATTCAGTTCATGAAGCCTGATTTCTTTATCCTGAACTTCAACATCATCAGGTCCCTCCATATCAACGCCCTTGTTGTATGGCTGCTTGTGGGGTTCATGGGCGCAACCTATTATGTTGTTTCTGAAGAATCGGAGGCTGAGTTATGGAGCCTTCCCTTGGCAAAGTTTCAGTTCTGGGCAACGGTCGTAACCATCACTGCAGTGGTTATCGGCTACATTATTATGGGATTATACCCACAGGCAAACAGCCCTATCATGGGAATAAATCCCCTGAATGAAGGCAGGGAGTATATTGAAGCGCCCCGATGGGCGGATATCCTCATCGTGGTCTCGGTGCTCCTCTTTCTCCTGAACTGTTTCATGACCGTGCTTAAGACAAAGAGATGGACCGGCATACAGGGCGTTCTCCTAGCCGGGCTGGTGTTTCTCGCGCTTATGTATCTGCCGGGACTCTTCTACACAAAAAGCATGGTAAAAGACCAGTTCTGGTGGTGGTGGGTGGTGCATCTCTGGGTTGAGGGCGCCTGGGAGATCATTGCAGGGGCGCTCCTTGCCTTCATGCTCATGAAGACCATCGGCGCAAAAAGAGAGGTAGTTGAAAAGTGGATGTATGTAGAGGTCGGTCTTGTCATGTTCACAGGAATCCTCGGCACAGGGCATCACTACTATTGGATTGGAACTCCGGGGTACTGGTTGTGGGTCGGCGGAATCTTCAGTTCCCTTGAGCCCATTCCCCTCCTCCTCATGGTCTGGGATGCCTTCAGGACAACGAGGGAACACAGACAGGTCACAAACAGGGTAGGTTTATTCTATGCAGTTGCACATGCGATATTCAACTTCGTTGGCGCAGGCCTCCTGGGTGTGATACATACGCTACCGCAGGTCAATAAATGGACGCACGGAACTCAGATAACAACATCCCATGGACACCTTGCATTCTATGGCGCTTATGTGCTCCTTGTTATCTCCATGATTTATGTAACCCTTCCATCAATAAGGGGTGTAAAAGAATTCAGCTCATCAAGGGCGTATCAGTCCTTCTGGTGGATGACGATCTCGATGGTATTCATCGTCCTCACAATACTGGGGGCCGGCATGGTGCAGGTCTATATGGAAAGGCTCATGGGCCTTGATTATGTGGCTGTGAAGTCGGTCTACAACCTCTGGTTCTGGATATTCAGGGCCATATTCGGCGTGGGCTTTCTTATCGGGGTAGGCATCTTCGTTGTGGACTTCTTCAAGCTGGGCAAAGAGCCGGCGCCTGTGGTGAGCGCTGTGCCGGAAAAGGCTTAAAATAATCCCCCCTTGCCCCCCTTTACTAAAGGGGGGTGGGGGGATTAGGGGACTCTGTCCCCCCTTTATCTTCTTATAAAATCAGGGCCAAAAGTATATAATGATGCCATGAAGAGATGGCTTTTGTATCTGTCCCTCTTGATCGCAGCATCTTTTCTCGCTCCGTTCCCTTCTTACGCCACAACAGATTATGCGAGACAGACGGGCATGGAGTGCAGGGAATGCCATGTTGAGGCCATCGGCGCCGGTGCCCTCACAAGGGAAGGGGAGAGTTTCCTTGCGGATATGAAGGTGAAGGGTCTTTACCGGCCACTGACAGGGACACAAAAGGTAGTGCGTCTCTTTATCGGCTATATCCACCTCATCACCGCAATAGCCTGGTTCGGTACGATCTTCTACGTCCATATCCTTTTGAAGCCTGCATACGCGGCAAGGGGACTCCCCAGGGGCGAGCTCTTCCTCGGCTGGATTTCCATCATTATCCTTTCCATTACCGGCGTCCTCCTCACTATTGCGCGGATTCCGACGTGGAATGTTCTTTTCACCACGCGGTTCGGGATCCTCCTGAGCATCAAGATATTCCTCTTTCTCATCATGGTCTCAACAGCAGCCATCGTGACATTTGTTATTGGACCTAAACTGAAGAAAAAACTGAAGGCGCGGTGGGAAGGTGACATAAAGACAGGGAAACAGGACCTTACCATAGAAGAGCTGCACAGTTTTGACGGCAAGGAGGGGCGGCCCGCTTTCATCGCGTACAAAGGGAAGATATACGACGTCACCAACAGCAAGCTCTGGAAAGACGGCTCCCACGCGAGAAAGCACCATGCAGGCCGTGACCTTACCGATGTCCTCAAGACCGCTCCCCACGCTGAAGACAAGATGCTCTCCATGCCCGGGGTCGGGAAATTAATCGGGGCAGGGCAGAAGATACCGAAACCCCTTCCTGAACGGGTTTTTTATGTCTTCGCCTACATTAACCTGGTCTTTGTCTTCCTCATCACCTTTGTCATCGCCCTCTGGCGCTGGTGGTAGCGCAGAAGATTTTTCCATATGATCTGAATCATATACATGGCATTGCTCTTCGGGTAAGCTAAGGTTAAATATCTTTCTCCCATGCTGCCTGTCGCCCTCTCCTATAAGACAGGCAGCATCCCCCCAAACCCATATGATTTACCTCATACCGCACATTCCCTGTTCCTGTTAACCTAAAAATGCATTTAGCAGAGACATGGATGACTGAAAGGTCTTTTGCAGCAACACCTTTTTCATGACATGATGAAATTCTTGATGTGCATGAAATTATGCAGATAACTTTTGAGAATTTCATAATGTCATATGGCAATATCCTGTTGAAATTAAAAGACTTTGAAGGCATTTATGTCTCTGCATATCAAAATCCATCTGCATTTTTTGGGTTATAAATACTGTAGAGCTCATAGCAAACGGAAAGGGGTAAGCCATGAATGGATGTTCCCAAGGGGAAGGGGCGCTGATTCATGCTCAGTCTTTGGAGGCTGCGCAGATCAGCCGTTATCGGCGGATTACACAGTTGGCATTTGTGCTTCTGATATTCCTCATCCCGGTTCTGGACATCTTCCGCTTTGACTCAGCCGCAGGGGAACTCATCGTCTTCGGACAGGTCTGGAGTCTCGGGCTCAGGCAGGGGTTTTATGCCGATCAGAGCATATCAGGGGCAGCCCATATCGCCCTGCAATTTTTTCTTAAGGCAATACTGCCCTGGGCTTTGGCGCTTTCCGTATTCCCCCTGCTCGGTTATTTCTTCGGGAGGTTCTTCTGCGGGTGGCTCTGCCCTGAAGGAGCGCTCTTTGAGTGGGCCGATTATCTGACGCTGAAACTCTTCGGAAGGAGGAGCCTCTACGGCAGACGAGAGAATGACCCTGACAGAGGGAAAGAGCACAGTTTGCTCTTTGGCATCATCGCCCTACTGAGCGTTGTAATCATTCCCCTGGCCGCCGGAATTGCCCTCACCGGCTACGTGATCGCACCGAAGACCATCTGGAATCAGATCATGAACTGGAACTTCACCTTCGGGGTGAAGGCGGGGATCATCGGGGTTTCGATCTACATACTCATCGGTTCGATTTTTGTGAGACATGCCTTCTGCAAGTTCGTCTGTGCAGCAGGGCTGATGCAGATGCTCTTCGGCTGGATCAGCCCGTTGTCCCTGCGGCTGAAGATGAACATGGCAAGGGCAGGGGAATGCACTGACTGCGGAGGATGTGAGAAGGCATGCTTCATGAACGTGCTGCCGAGGAAAAATAAAAGGGACATCTCCTGCGTGAACTGCGGTGCGTGCATCGATGCCTGCAATAAGGAGCTCACCGGGAGAGGCCTCTTCCATTACACCCTGGGGGAGAACAGATGTCTCGCCCCTGAAGAGAACTGCGCCCATGCTGAGGCGAAGACCGTGCTGGAGACTAAATCGCCCGGATCCCCTTTAATGCAGTGAGAAAATTCTCGACGAGAACAGGGTTGAAGTCCTTTCCCGTCGCCTCTTTCATAAACTCTACTACCGTGGCGCTTTCCAGCGCCATCCGATAAGGCCTTTCCGTTCTCAGGGCATCAAAAAAGTCGGCTATGGCCACCATCTGGCTTATGATATGCTGCCGTTTCCCGCGCCTTTTTGTGTCAGGGTATCCGCTTCCGTCAAATTTCATGTGATGTTCGAATGCCGCAATGAGGGCGAGTTTCGGGACATCCGAAAGGGCGGCAAGGTACCGTGCGCCGAAGACAGGATGTGTCTTGATGGCGTTCCACTCCTCCAGATCAAGTTTTGCTTCCTTTTTGATTCAAGAGTTTTTCACTCATTGCCTTGACCTCCCTGTTCCTGGAGGTCAGCCCCCGCTCAAGGAGCGGCTTCACTGCAGCGGCAGGGTAATTGGAGAGGCTCCTGAAGATTTCGACCTTGAGCTCTTCCATGGCGGATTTATAAAGCATGGCTTTAAACTGATAAAGCCTTGTGAGCGTATCCAATGCTTTTGGGTCGCCGATGTCCCCCAGCGCCTTTACCACTGAGGTCATATAAGACCATCCCGTGCCGAATGGACGGGTCCATCTCCTCTGCAAGGGCATCACAGTGAGATACCGCTTCAGCGCTCCCGCAAGCCTTGTCACCCCTTCCCTCTCAAACCTTCCCCAGAGTTTAAAGGCAGCGATCATTTTTGCTATGGAGTCTTTCGAATAAAAGTAGAACTCCAGCATGCCTTCTGCCTCTCCCTCTGCAAGTCTTCCCTCAAGGAAGACCTTACACATAGTCTTCCCAGAGCTTCGTCTCGTCGCCGTCCTCTCTCAGGGAGTCCTCCACAAACCCGAACTTCGAAATATCCAGGGGGGTCAGCACAATATGTTTGAGGCCCTTCTTCTGCGCCAGCTCGGCAAGGGCCTTGCCCGATGGAATGTCCTTCGCTGTTATCAGCTCATCGAGGCCGTGGAGCTCTGTAACGTTAAGCCTCTGTTTGATGGATAATTTCTGAGTTCTTCAATTGCTATTCCTATTGCCTCTTCTTCTGAATTAGCTTTAATCAACTTTGTACCTTCAGTTTCAGATGGCGTATCTGCCGATACAGCGATTCTTGTCACTGCAACGTATTTCTTGTCTTGTTTATATTCCGTTGCAAAAATCCCATAAAAATGAATTGGTGCTGGCATACCATACTCGTCCCTCTCCGTACCCGTAAACAGTGCAATTCTTTTTCCCATGTTGCCTCCTTTCATCTGTATATATTCTGCTCACTGCTTTTTCAGATAAGTCGCCCTCGATTTAGTGCCGTTCATTAATTTTTATGCACTTAACATTCTTTTTTATGCGTATTCCACATTATGTGCTGATTATAGGAGCAGAGGGGTGGTAAGTCAAGGAAAACGGGGTGATAAGACCCGAAAAGCGTACAAATATTCGGTGTGCTGCGCAGCTCGGTAAGGAGCGTTCAGAGAGAAGAACCCTCAGCCCCCGAAGAGCCATCGCTTGAAGTTCCAGAAATGGATGATCTTCTGGGTGAAGGCGGTCTGGTCAACCTTTGTCGCCAGGTCCTTAAGTTCCAAACGTGTCTGTTCGATCTCTCTGTCCTGGGCACGCTCCAGTCCGCCATCAGCGATAAAGTGGCGTATCTTTTCCAGCTCCCCCGGATCGAGCCAGACACCGTGCTTTCCGCATTGGTCGATGATCACTCCCGAGATTTTTCCGAAATTTTTGCGGTTCATCATCTTGCCGCACCGGACACAGGGGATGTACTCCACGGGGTCCTTTGCAGGGGGTTTAAGATACTCGCCGGTCAGCTCTTCTTTCCTGTATACGTCATGTTCGCTCGTGACGACCTTGAATTCGCCCCTGTCAAGCCACATGCCGCTGCATGACGGACAGAGGTCGTACTCTTCTTTCCCCGCGATATGGACTTCAAGGGGCGTTCTGCACCGCGGACATACCGGGGGAAGCTGCTCATCCTTGTCACGGAGATGTCCGCCGCAGAGGGGACAAATTGTGTAGTGCACATTGATATCCCTGCTGCAGTAGTCACATTTTTTTGTTCCGCTCATATTTCTATCCTATGTATGCACTGTTCCGTTGTCAAGATTATCAATGGCTCTTGCATATTGCCGGGGTAAATATTAGAATCATAAGGTCATGAAGATACTGAAAACATCCCGGGAAATACGCGCATTTCTTCTGCTCCTCAGGCAAAGGGCGTCAGGGGGCACGGGCAGGGTTGAAGAGACCGTAAAGAAGATCCTGGCCGATGTCAGGAATAAAGGCGATGAAGCGGTCATCCGCTACACAAGGAAATTTGATTCCCTGAAGATAAGGGCCCTTCGGGTAAAACCCGCAGAGATAACCCGATTTGCAAATAAGGCGGACAGGAAGATCGTCAAATGCCTGGAAGTATCTGCAAAAAGGATCCGCTCCTTTCACGAGATGCAGAAGGAAGAATCCTGGTCTTTCTCTGAGGATGACACGATTTTAGGTCAGATTGTGAGGCCTCTTAATCGGGTGGGAGTTTATGTTCCGGGCGGGAAGGCATCCTATCCTTCCACTGTGCTTATGAACGTGATCCCTGCTCAGGCGGCAGGGGTGGATGAGCTCGCCCTCTGCGTGCCCACACCGGGGAATGAAGTGAATTCCGCTGTCATGGCAGCCATAGAGATGCTGGGAGTCAGGGAGGTTTACAGGATCGGAGGCGCCCAGGCCATCGGCGCCATGGCGTACGGCACAGAGACGATAAAGAGGGCCGATAAGATCGTGGGCCCAGGAAACATCTACGTTGCCACTGCCAAGAAGCTCGTATTCGGGGAAGTGGACATCGACATGATTGCAGGGCCCAGCGAGGTTCTGGTCATTGCTGATAAAAAGGCCAACCCCGTCTTTATAGCAGCAGACCTCCTGAGTCAGGCAGAGCATGATGAACTGGCGTCCTCTGTTCTTGTCACTGATTCCGCAACGCTGGCAACCCAGGTTCAGGGGGAGCTGAATCTCCAGCTCTCAAAATTGAAGCGAATGGCTATTGCAAAGAAGTCCATCAGCGCCTATGGAGCCATACTCCTCACAAAGAATATGCAGGAGGCAGTGAGGCTTGCCAATGAGATTGCACCCGAGCATCTTGAGGTGATGACCTCAAACCCCTTTGCTCTCCTGCCCTCGATCCGGAACGCCGGCGCCATATTCCTCGGGCCATGGACTCCCGAACCCCTGGGAGATTATGCTGCCGGACCGAACCACACCCTTCCCACCGGAGGGACCGCACGGTTCTTTTCGCCTCTCGGAGTATATGATTTTGTGAAACGCTCCAGCCTCCTCAGTTTTTCAAAGGATGGCTTCATGAAACTGGCAAAGACAGTGCTGGCCCTGTCTGAGATCGAGGGGCTGAATGCCCACGGCAATACCATACGGGTGAGATATGAAAAAAAAGATTGAGATAAAGACGCTGGTAAGACCGAACATCCGCCGCCTCCGGGCTTATAACGCAAAGGAGATACCGTGCAGGATAAAGCTGGATGCCAATGAAAGTCCTTATGCATGGGACCCACAAAAAGTCGCCGGAGTTTCCCTAATGATAAAGACCAACCGTTACCCTGACCCAGAGGCAAAGGAGCTCAGAAAATTGGCGGCAAGAAGATTCAGCGTCAGACCCGAAAACATTCTTCAGGGAAACGGTTCCGACGAACTTATCTATTGCCTCATCACCACCTTCGGCGGGCCTGTGCTCTATCCGGTCCCCACATTTTCGATGTACGGGCTCATCTCCCGGGCCCTGGGAGAAAAAGGCATCGCTGTCCCCCTTGACAGGGAGTTCGATCTTGATTTCGAAAAAATGCTGAAAGCGATAAAAAAGGAAAAGCCGAAGCTCATCTTTCTGAGCTCACCCAACAATCCCACAGGGAACTGTTTTTCCGCAGAGAAGATCCTGAAGCTCATCGAGGCCTCAAAGGGCATTGTGGTGGTTGACGAGGCTTACCAGCCCTTTTCCAGCGAAAAAGGTTTTCTGCCCCTTCTGAAGGATTACAGGAACCTCGTGATCATGAGGACACTGAGCAAGATAGGCCTGGCAGCCCTCCGCCTCGGTTTCCTGATCGCAGACCCTGAAATCATCGGAGAGGCAAACAAGGTAAGGCTTCCCTTTAACGTCAATTCCCTTTCCCAGGAAATTGCCATAGCAGCCCTCAAGGACGCAAAAGGACTTAATTCAGCCATCAAGAGCATTACCTCTGAAAGGGAGCGGCTCCTGAGAGAGATGGAGAAGATAAAGGGCCTGACTCCCTTTCCTTCTGAAGCGAACTTCATCCTCTTCAGGGTGAAGGACCCTGTCCGTATGTATCACGGACTCCTGGAAAGAGGTGTCCTTGTGAAGAACCTGAATGACGCCATAAAAGGATGCCTCAGGGTAACGGTGGGCACGCCCGAGGAAAATACCGCCTTCTTAAAAGCCCTGAACCGGTCTGTTCAGTAAATTCCTTCAACAGTCGGAACCATGGCGCACGGTTCAATGCACTAAGTTATTTCTTTTTCTTCTTGGCTGTGGTCTTCTTTGTGCCGCAGGTGGAACCCTTGCCGGATTTGCATGCCATGATCGCTCCCTCCTTTCTGGAGTAAATTTCTTGAAACGGACAGCGAACGCACTCCCCGCTGCTTGCAGGGGGGTTAGTGAGCGAATATGATAAAATAATCTCCTTGCGTTAAGAACCCTGCCCCGAAAGCTTTCGGGACAGGGTTCTTCATTGAATATAGCATTAGTATGCGAGGCTGTCAAATCAAAATTCCCGCGCATGCTGTGGGTCTTTTCATCCGGCTTTTAAACTTTCTGCGATTCCGCGCTCTTTATCTCCTGTTATACTTTGTGGCGCTGCCCTTCGAGAGTTCCACCGGATACTTCTGCTCGTTCAGCCTTATCTTCTTCTTCACTTCCTCTTCGATATCGATCCCCAGCTTGTCCGCCAGCCGCGCAAGATAGATAAAGACATCCGCGGCCTCTTCCCTTACCAGGGCCATCTCTTTTTCGTTCTTCACGAGCTCTTTTGACTGTTCTTCAGTCAGCCACTGGAAGATCTCCAAAAGTTCGGCAGCCTCCGCAGCCAGGGCCATGCTCAGGTTTTTGGGGCTGTGGAACTGATCCCAGTTCCGCTCCTCTGCAAATTTCCGGAGCTTTTTCTGGATGTCGGTTATGTTCATAGAGTGCGCCCTTCCGCTTTTATTTTAGCTTATTTTGAGGGGGAGTTTGAGCGGAATCGAAAAACCCGCCAATCCTCCTTGCATGTTGCTATGAAAAAGAATACTTTGATATAATTCAAGTCTGCTGCAAATCAAGGCGGTGTAGCTCAGATGGTTAGAGCATGCGGCTCATATCCGCAGTGTCCGGGGTTCGATTCCCTGCACCGCCACCAATTCTATCCTGCTAACCCGCAGGTATCGGCAGTCGAACCTGTTGATGATTTATTACGAGGCTCCTGAAAAGGGCTGTGATGCCGATATGAGACTTCAGGGCATACCCCTAAATCATACGACATCGGCGCCTAAATCCTCTGCAATCAACTTAAACTGTTCCAGGGCGCCTTCCAAGTCCTCTACTATTTCGCGGGCGATGACATCAGGCTCAGGGAGGTTTTCCGATTCCTCAAGGCTCTCATCTTTAAGCCAGAAAATATCAAGGCTTGCTTTATCGCGGTTTATCAATTCCTCATAATCAAATGCCATCCATCGGTGCAAACTTTATTTCATCTTTCTTGAGCACCGGCCTTTTGAATGCCTGAAGAAAATACTCCATGTCGCCTTTTAATTCCTTCAGATTCTCACCATGCGGGCGCATTGGGTCTTCAGATATGGCTGTTATGTCGCCTTTGCCATTGTAGTAAACCTCGTGGATGGCAAAAATCTATCATGTTCTATGACCCTGTAATTCCAAATCATCGCAAACATATTAAATTAATTCAGATATTCGAATTATGTTGTGAATAGAAATAAAAACCATCAGGGTTTTCTGACTTCAATGTCCTTGATATTCTTGAAGTCTCTTTCATCGTAGGTATATACTATAAAAAGATCTTTTTCCAAACCCCAGTATCCAATTACTGCGTCTGCAAATTTCACGTTCTTTTCTTCATACAATTTCAGCGCCTTCCTGAAAACATCTTCCATCTCAATATGAAGTTCAGGCGTATTTATGACCGCTTCCGCAAGCTCCCTGACCATTTTCCTGTCAAGTTTGTAATATTTCTCCAGCACCCATACTATTTCCATGACTACTATCGGGAGGATGT
>CAMTVV010000027.1:0-9798 GCA_947085305.1 uncultured Nitrospiraceae bacterium | reverse complement strand
CTGTCATGGGAAGAATGACCTCAACGATGGGAGCAATGTCCTTGCCGTAAAACAGCCGTGCAGCATCGCATGAACGGGGGATGCTTTCAAGGGCCTCTATGAGTACTTTTGCCTCATCTCTTTCAACGTCGGGATTCGGCACTCTTAATGTAAGAAAAACATCTTCCCCAAGCCTTGTTTGCTTGAAAAAATGATCATATTTAGTAAGGATCTTTCGCACGACGAAATCGTCAACCTCTTTGCCCTCGCAGTCCCACATCTGCTCATCGCAACCGAGATGGGAAAAGGCATAATATGCCTCCTGAACCTCATCGTCGCCTGACATGTCCTGGCTTTCTGCAAAGAAGGGCAAAAGGACATTGTCGGGATGCTGTGTTGACATTACCCTTGGAATTTTCACTGTTTACCTCTTTTCTGCCGATATAAGAGTTTGCTTCCGGGCATCTCCGTATAATTTATTTTTTAAATATGCCAGCTTATCTGAAACATCTCTGCTCTCTCTGCCCAGTATATTTATATGCCCCATTTTTCTTTTATCCCTTACCTCTTTTTTCCCGTATAAATGAAGCTTTACCCCTGGCAGTGAGAGCATATTGTCAATATCCATGTCTGAGGCCCCCTTGCCGAGTATATTCAGCATTGCCGCAGGACAAAGGAGTTCAGGCACGGTCAGCGGGAGGCCGCATATCACCCTCAAAAGCATCTCGAACTGTGATATATCACAGGCGTCCATTGTATAATGGCCCGAATTATGAGGACGGGGAGCAAACTCATTTATAAGCGCCTCATCATTTTCAAGAAGGAACATCTCTACAACGAGAAGCCCGACAAGCCCGAGGGTGTGAGCGAGTTCTGAAACGATTTCTTTAGTCCTTTTTTCAGCCTTGCCGCTGATTCCCGCAGGCGCAATGGTATAAAGCAGTATCCCTTCCTTATGGACATTCTCAACAGCAGGATAAAGGACAATATTCCCTTTCCTGTCACGAGCGCATATGACAGATATCTCCTTGGCAAAATGTATAAACTCTTCTGCTATTACCCCGCCTTTTACTTCTCCCTTTATCCCCTCATAATCATCTGCCTTTTTAATCTCATAAAGCCCCTTTCCGTCATATCCGCCTGTGGATGTCTTTACCATCAAATCAGTCTTGCCTGCCAATTGTCTGACCCCGGAGATGTCATCAAATATCCAGAACCTGGGGACAGGGAACCCATTCTCTGACAGGTATCTCTTTTCAGATATCCTGTTCCGTTTTATTTCAAGAACAGAGGACGATGGAAAGACAGGCACATTTTCTTCTATCTGTTTAACTATGTTAATGTCAAAATGCTCGAACTCGCATGTTGCAACATCGCATTCCCTTACAAAATCCAGGACTGAATCAGGATGAAATATCTTATCAGCAACCTGCGCTGCCGGGCCTTTCATATCAGGATCAATAACCACCGAAAGATAATCCATTCTCCTGCATTCGAGAATGAGCATTCTGCCAAGCTGCCCTCCGCCTATAACCCCTATCTTTGAACCTGGATATAACGGCATTGTATCAGTCTTTACTGGACAAACTCGCACTCAAAACCTTTTCCCTGAGCCTCTCCGTATATTCAGCGACCTTTTTCTGTATATCAGGATACTTTATGCCTAATATCCTCGCTGCGAGGATACCTGCATTCTCTGCATTGCCTATAGCGACTGTTGCCACAGGTATGCCGGCAGGCATCTGTACTATAGAGAGCAGAGAGTCCAAGCCATTGAGTGCGGTTAAAGGAATTGGAACGCCTATAACAGGCAAGAGAGTCTTTGACGCTGTCATGCCGGGGAGATGCGCTGCCCCTCCTGCCCCTGCTATTATCACCTCTATCCCTCTGCCCTTTGCATCTTCTGCATACCTGAACATCTCATCAGGAGTCCTGTGCGCAGATTTAATCGAAATTTCATATGGAATGCCAAGTTCTTTTAAAATATCCGCTGCCTTCTGCATGACGGGAAGGTCGCTTCTGCTTCCCATAAGTATTCCGACTAATGGTTTTGCCATGACTGTCCTCCTTAATAGTATGGTCGTATCGTCAAAACTTAACCACAGAGAACTCAGAGTTTTTATATCTTAAATTTTTTCTCTGTGCACTCTGTGGTGAGATTTTTTTCTTGTGATTTCATATCTTCTCCTCTTTTTTCATAAAACTTTTGACATTACCTCTCCAAAAATGATACCAATAGTATACCCTCTTTGAAAAGATAATATCGAATGCCCTCCCGGAAACAAGATGAACTTCCCCTGGGGACTGCATTTTTGTTAAGCTATTTGCGAAACCAACAGTAAAACTTATTCTATCCGGACTTGCTCAAAGGAGGATTGACCCATGGATTTCGGGATGAAGAACAGGCTCTCGAGGATTTTTAGTCCGAAGACTGGAAAGACCGTCATGCTCGCCGTAGACCACGGCTACTTTCAGGGACCCACAACGGGTCTGAAAGACATGAAGAACATTGCTCCCCTCATTCCCCATGCAGACTGTCTCTTTGTAACGCGGGGGATATTGCGGAACTCCATTGACCCCGGGATTGAAACCTCTGTCTGCCTCAGAGTGTCGGGCGGGCCGAGTATCCTCGGAGAATTGTCCAATGAGGATATTACCACGTCCATGGAAGAGGCCCTCAGGCTGAATGCCTCGGGTGTGGGCATGTCTATCTTTGTGGGCGCAAAGAATGAAGACAGGACCATCGCAAACCTCGGCAGACTGGTAAATGAGGCTGAGAGATACGGTATGCCGGTCCTCGCTATAACTGCAGTGGGCAAGGAGATGGTGAGGGAAGCCAGGTACCTTGGCCTTGCCTGCAGGATAGCTGCGGAGCTCGGCGCGCATTTTGTGAAGACTTACCACTGCGACGATTTTCATAAGGTGGTCGAGGGGTGTCCGGTTCCCATTGTCATCGCAGGCGGCAAAAAGATACCTGAAATGGATGCCCTGCTGATGACCGAGAATGCCGTTAAAGCGGGGGCAAAGGGCGTGGATATGGGAAGGAATATATTCCAGAGCGACAACCCCGTGGGAATGATCAAGGCGGTGAAGGCTATCGTGCACCGGGGAGCTTCTGCAAAGGAGGCCTTTGATATCTACAAAGGAAGTAAGAAGTCAGCGAAAGCTGACATTGAGAGAATGGATGAAGACATGGAAAAGGTATAATGAGGATCCAAATTCTAAATCCGAATCTCGAAAATCCAAACAACAAATTCAGATGCCCATGCCGTCGGGTCTTGGTCATTTGATATTGTTTAGGATTTAGGGGTTGAAATTTAGGATTTATCAAAAGGTATTTACGCATGAAGGTAGCGGTCTATTACAGCAATGACGATATCCGTATAGAGGAGCGTCCTGTTCCCCGCATAAAACGCGGCGAGATACTGGTCAGGATGATGGCATCCGGGATCTGCGGCACAGATGTTATGCAATGGTACAGGAAAAAGAAGCCCCCCCGGGTTTTGGGCCATGAGATGGCAGGCGAGATCGTGGAAGCGGGCAGCGGGGTTGAAAAGTTCAGGAAAGGCGACCGCGTGTTCGTCTCCCACCATGTTCCCTGCTACCGTTGCCGTTACTGTATCGCGGGCAATTATACCGCTTGTGAATCCCTCCACACCGGGAACTATGATCCAGGGGGCTTTTCAGAATACATACGGGTTCCTGAAGAGAACCTAAAGTTCGGGACCTTCCTTCTGCCCAACGGGATGACCTATGAGGATGCTGCAATGATCGAGCCCCTTGCCTGCGTCGTTTCCGGTCAGAAGGATCTCGGCCTTAGAAAGGGACAGACCGTTGTGATTATAGGCTCCGGCATTTCCGGCTTATTGCACCTTCAGCTGGCGAAACTGAAGAAAACAAGCGTTGTTGCAACGGATATCAGCACGTACAGACTGAACAAGGCTTCGGAATTCGGCGCTGACCATATATTCAACGCAGCGGAATATTCCGCGAACAGATTAAAAGGCATAAATAACGGGATGCCGGCTGAGCGTGTTATACTCTGTGCAGGAGCGAAACAGGCAATAGACCATGCCATCTCTTCCATTGACAGAAAGGGGAAGCTCCTTTTTTTCGCCGTGTCGGAAGAAGACATAACCATACCCTCCCTCAGGTTCTGGCGGGACGAGATAGCGCTCACCTTCTCCTACGGAGCCTCCCCTGACGACCTCCGAGAAGCAATGACATTGATTGAATACCGCATGGTTGATGTGCGGAAGATGATCACACACAGGGTCCCCCTTTCCGATATCCAGACGGGCTTCAAACTGGTTGCGGAAGGCAGGGAATCCCTGAAGGTAGTGGTGGTTCCTGACAATGCCTCTGAAAACGACCAATCCCGAAGGCGTTCGAGACGAGGTATCTAATACTGTATGCGAAAAATAGACATAGAAAGTTGTCATTCTTCTCAAACCCCCTCCCCTTGCGGGAGGGGGCGAGGGGTAACCTCATGGGAAGTTCTATGTCTATTTTTCGGCTGTATATTAGCGGTTGCAGCAGAACGCCGTCTGGGGGTAAAATATAAGGCAAGACCGGTTGCATAAAAAAGGGAAACGGGATGGATGATAGAAGTTATATATTGATTGTTGATGATGACGAGACCCTGTGCTCCATACTTAAGGAGACATTCTCAACTGGAGAGTATCAGTGTGAAACCGCCACCAGCGCAGAGGATGCTCTTGAACGGATCAGCAAAACCCCTTTTGATATCATGCTCACCGATATCTCCCTCCCCGGCATGAAAGGATTTGAGCTGACCGCGCAGGCGAAAAAAATGAGGCCTGATATGCCGGTGGTCATCATGACAGGGTATATTGACGATTTCTCCTTTGACAGCGCCATAGAAGCAGGAGCTTCTGATTTCATCAAAAAGCCCTTTACCCTGAGGGAACTCAAGACGCGGATCGCCTTGGTGAAGGTTCAGGAGAAACAGCGGGTGATGTCCATCACCGATGAACTCACCGGCATCTACAACCGAAGGGGATTCTTCACCCTGGCAGAACAGCGGCTGAAGCTCGCAAAGCGGCAGAGGAGAGGGATATTCATGCTCTATGCTGACGTTGACGGCCTGAAAACGATCAATGATACCCTGGGGCACCAGGAAGGGGACATGGCGCTTGTAGATACGGCAAAGCTCCTGAAGGCAACCTACCGGGAATCCGACATCATTGCCCGCATCGGAGGGGATGAGTTTGTGGTCATCCCTGTGGGAAGCGCAGGCGACGATATCGAGACTATTACTGCCCGGTTACAGAAGAACCTTGATCACCATAATGCAACGGAAAACCGTGATTATACGCTCTCCATCAGCATCGGCATCGCCTGCTATGACCCGGAGAACCCCTGTTCCATCGACAAACTCCTTGCAACCGGCGACCGGATTATGTACGAACATCGGAAGATCAAAAGGGGCGTTAGCTCAGGCGGCGCGTTGTAGCTTCGTTAACAAAAAACTCTGTTTATAATACCTCATGCCTCTCAAACCTTTAAAAATATTCTTTTCCGGCATAGGCGGGAGCGGGATGTCTGCCATAGCCTGCTTCATGTCAGACAGGGGACATACAGTTGCAGGCTCTGACAGGGCCTTTGATCAGAATCCTCTTCATCCCGTTTACAAAGCCCTCACGACAAGGGGGATCGCCATCGTGCCCCAGGACGGCACAGGCATTGATCAGTCTTTTGACCTTGCCGTATTCAGCACTGCTGTGGAGCCGGACCGGCCGGAGTTTATAAAGGCAAAGTCCCTGGGAATCCCGGTAAAGACGAGACCGCAGTACCTTGCTGAAATCGTAAGGAAATTCAGCGCCATCGCGATTGCAGGAACCAGCGGGAAATCCACCTCGTCGGGCATGCTCGCCTTTTTCATGGAGAGATTGGGCCTAAATCCCAATTTTATCGGCGGCGGCAGGGTCAAACAATTCAGGACCGACACTAACCCCGGCAATTCCATCAGCGGTGATTCGGACTGGCTTGTGATCGAGGCATGCGAGTCGGACGGCGCCATTGTGAATTACAAACCTCTCCATTCCGTACTCCTTAACCTTGCCCTTGATCACCATTCCGTGGCTGAAACAGCAGGCATGTTTGAAGCTCTCATCGGGAACACGGCGGAAAAGGTGATCCTCAATAGTGATGACCCGAACTTAGCTAAAATGAATACTAGAGCTGCCATCACTTTTTCTCTTGCCGCGCCATCGGACTACAGAGCGACCGATGTCCTGTACAGGCCCCTTGAGAGCGAATTTTCAGTGAGGGGGATACGATTTCGCCTTTCCCTCCCCGGCAAATATAACCTCTATAACGCACTGTCGTGCATCGCCGTGCTCTCTGAAATGGGAGCGCCTCTTGAAGAAATCGCGGGTGTGACCCATGAATTCAGGGGCATCGAACGACGTTTTGACATTCTCCTGAATGACGGAAAAAGCCTGGTCATCGACGACTATGCCCACAATCCCCACAAGATCTCCGCCCTCATGGAGACGATGAAACCCATCAGGGAGCGTGTCTGTTACGTATTTCAGCCCCATGGTTTTGGGCCGACAAGGTTGATGAAGAACGGTTACATCGAGGCATTAACGGAACATCTCCGGAACTCTGATCACCTCATGCTCCTGCCGATCTTTTATGCCGGGGGCGCTGCAGCCCGGGACATCTCAAGCCGCGACCTCGCCGACGGCATCACGGCTGAGGGAAAATCAGTGGAGGTAGTTGAGCGGAGAGAAGATGTTTTAAGGCGTGTAAGGGAATGGGACGCCTATGTGGTTTTTGGAGCGAGAGATGAAACGCTCTCGGATCTTGCACGGAAGATGGCAAAAGAATTAGTAATGACAGACGAGCCTTTTGCAAAACTACTTAAACCCCGTTAGAGATGTATCTCTAAACGGGGTAAACCACAGGATAAGACAGTAGACAGGAAAAAATTCCTACATGCTAAACGCCTGAGCTCACATGCCGCCATGAAGCACAGCGGAATAGCGGTCAGGTGCAGCGCCTTGATACTCAATACGAGAGGCTCCGTCATGCTTCCCGATGCCTCCCTGTACTCCGCACTTCTCAAAAGGTTCAAAATAGTGTAAATTATTATCGGTAATCAACTATGGGGAAAGGCAGGCGAGATCATCGGGCGTATTTCGTATTCTGATGAGCCCGGAGGATTTGCAAAAGGCTGGCATAGAGGATCTCATCAAGAAGTGTGCGTGAGAATCCGCCTAACCGCGGTCAAGCGGGCCGTGCCGCAAGCGGCGCGCCCCTTACCTTCAACCTTAACACCGTAGGAGAACATACTAAAAAAGAAGGAGGGCGTAATGCAGGTTCTGGTGCTTTATTATTCGAAGAGCGGTCATACGAAAGGGCTCGCTGAGGAGGTGGCAAAGGGCGTCGAATCGGCGGGCGTGAAAGCAGTGCTGAAGCATACTGATGACGTAACGAAGGAGGACTTCCTCGATTCCGCGGGAATCATCGCAGGGTCGCCGGTGTACTTCGGGGTCATGGCATGGCAGCTCAAGAAGGTTTTCGACGAATTTGTCGGGACGCGGAAGAAGACGGAGAACAAGGTGGGAGCAGCATTCGCCACCGGAGGACATCAGACCGGGGGAAAGGAGACGACGATCTTTTCGATCCTCCAGTGCATGCTCATCTACGGGATGGTCGTCGTGGGCGATCCAATGAGCGCCTCAGGCCATTATGGTGTTGCGTGCGTTGGGGCTCCGGACGAGCAGGCTGTGGACTATGCGCATAAGCTCGGCGCCCGCGTGGCGGAACTCTGCAAGAAAATCGGGCGCTAATCCCAAAAACCCTGCAACTGGCGCAAGGATAATGAACCTCCCTGCGGCAGAGACCGCAGGGTATCCTGAAATTTCCCCTCCCTTGACGGGAGGGGACTAAGGGGAGGGTGAATAGAATGACATCTTATACCCCTCACTCTCACCTTTTCCTCACGCACCCGAACCCGTTACCCTGATCACCTCATCCATGGAAAGGGCATACTGCTCAATGCAGTGGGGACAGACTTTTCTCATAAGCCTCTGGGCCACAACACCCAGAAGCACGGCATTGATGAGAAAAGGCTGTACGCCGAGGTCCAGAAGCCGGGTAATAGCGGTCGGTGCATCGTTGGTGTTGATATCCTCAGCTCCACCTCTTTCCCATCGTGTTCTGTCTTTATCCTCCCGTCCTGGGGACGCCTCTTTTCTGCAATGTCCAGCCGCGAAACTTTTCCTTGACCTTTTCCTGCACCTTATTATAATAACATTGGGTCCCGTGACATTTGATTCATTTCCGCCAATCATTGAAGGATTCCCGACAAGCGAGAATGACATAGGCGCTGGGGCTAAATGGCCGCTTCCCCCCTCTCGCCGGTCCTGATCCTGATGATTTCTTCCAGAGAGAGCACGAAAATCTTCCCGTCTCCGATCTTGCCGGTCTTTGCCTTTTCCAGTATTGTCGAGACAACCTTTTCAGTCATGTTGTCCGGCACCACAATCTCGAGCTTCACCTTTGGGATGAAGGCGATGTCGTATTCCGCGCCCCTGTAAAGCTCCACATGCCCCTTCTGCCTCCCGAACCCCTTGACCTCTGTAACCGTCATCCCCTGAATGCCTATTTCGTTCAAGGCATCTTTGACTTCATCGAGCTTAAAGGGTTTGATTATCGCCTCGATCTTTTTCATACTGCCTCCTCTTTTTATAGTTTTTTAGAGCGACAGTCTACAGTGCGACAGTTTTTTTAAGGAATAAATTTTCCCATAATTTAACTGTCGCTCTATCGAACTAATTAAATGTTAGGTTTGTTACCTATCGCCTATCGCCTTATTGCCATTTTTAAAGATTATACGCCTTTTCACCGTGCTGGCTCTCATCAAGCCCTTCTATCTCTTCTTCGACGTCAACTCTGAGACCAACGAATGCTTTGATTATCATGAAGATAACCGCAGTAACAACAGCCGTATAAACTATGGTTACGCCGACTGCTATAAGCTGGGTCAAGAGCTGTCCGGGATTGCCGTAGAGCAGACCCTTTCCTGCCTCGTTAATAGAAGGGTCTGCAAATACGCCCGTGAGTATTGCTCCGAGCATACCTGCAACGCCGTGAATTCCGAAGGCATCAAGTGTATCGTCATAGCCTAATTTCGGCTTAATCACTGCAACAGCGAAGAATGACACGACGCCTGCTGCAAGACCTATGATGATTGCGCCGGTAATGTTTACAAAACCTGCTGCCGGAGTTATGGCAACGAGACCGGCAACAGCTCCGGATGCAAGACCTAAAACTGTTGGTTTCCTGGAATACAGCCATTCTGTAAACATCCATGCAACCGCTGCAATTGCGGTGGCAGTATTGGTATTGATGAATGCCGCTCCTGCAAGTCCGCTTGCTGATAATGCAGAGCCTGCATTAAACCCAAACCACCCAAACCAGAGAAGTCCGGCGCCTGTAACCACCATCGTCAGATTGTTAGGTATAAGAGTCATCTCGCGTCTTTTGCCCAGAATCAACGCGCCCACAAGGGCTGCTATACCCGCGTTGATATGAACTACTGTGCCGCCTGCAAAGTCGAGAGCTCCAAGCTTTGCTAAGAAACCTCCGCCCCATACCCAGTGCGCAACAGGCAGATAAACAAGGGTCATCCATAATATCGAGAAAAGTATCCACGCAGAGAACTTCATCCTTTCAATATAGGCGCCGCTGACAAGGGCAACGGTTATTGCAGCATAGGTCATCTGATAGACAATGAATATATATTCAGGTATTGTCTTTGCAGCTTCAGCTATGCTGTTAACG
>CAMTVV010000026.1:0-2728 GCA_947085305.1 uncultured Nitrospiraceae bacterium | reverse complement strand
TCATTGATCCGAAAATACCCCCTCACCCTTGCCCTCTCCCGCGGGGGAGAGGGGATAGGAGGAGATGCCTCTCCCGCGGGGGAGAAGGGGGGGAGTTAAGTTTCCCCTCCCTTGATGGGAGGGGATTGAGGGGAGGGTGAGTATTTTCATAATCCTTTGTGTGAACCGACAATGATGATTCCGGCGAATGACGGTGCATATCAGACCATGGCGGCCTGATATAGCGGTGTGGCAGATTCCTTGGACAGTGCCACGTAAAGACCAAGATGACCTTCATCAGTATAGCCAAACAGTATTGTTTCACGGACAAGTTCGGATACCGTGTATGCCAGGTCCTCCAGCTTCTCATTTACCTCAGAAAATGTTCTGTTTTTGAGATCGTAAAGTTCGAGGATATCGATGATGTCGTCCAGTTCACCGGTGTTATAACACTCAAGCAGGATCTCATGGCTGTCATCCAATACATTCCTCTCAACCCTCTCCTTCGCTTTTGTAATCTGGTATCTCAGTCTTTCAATACAGAGTCCGTAAATTTTCACTCCTTCCATTTGTTTCCTCCTCGCTTTGGATTTCCCATAAGGTTACGGACTATGGCAGAGCAACGGCTGTGCCAGATGGGAAATGGCTTAAAATGGCCTTCTGTCCTTTATCAGGAGAAATACTGTTGATTAACAAGTATCCACTATGTATACTAAATATACAGGATGGCCTGATGAGGAAAATTGTTCTGCTTACCAAAGACGACTCCTTAAAAAAAGAGTTGTCCGCCGCGCTTCCGGAAGGGTATTCCTTCTCAGGTCAGGCATTCGGACCGCGTTCCATTGTCTTCTTTGATATCGACACCATGAGGGCCGGCGACATACGGGAAATGAGCAATAAGAACTTTGTGGTCGCCGCCACAAAACAGAAAAGGACGGATCAGGTCATGGAGGCGGCAACCTTCGGCGCCTATGAAACAGTCCATCGCCCTCTGAGAAAGGACATCCTCCTCGGGCTCCTTGATGAATTGCACGAGCTGGGAGAGGAGATAAAAACCTTCATCGCAGTCACGCCTCCCTCACCCGCAGCCACAACCTGTGCGATTGTGGGTCATTCACCGGTCATCATGGATACATGCAAGAAGCTGGCGCGGCTCTCGCAGGTGGAGGCCCCTGTATTGGTCACAGGAGAGACTGGGACAGGGAAGGAACTCGTTGCTGAATCCATTGCGCAGCTTTCCTCCCGTTTCGGCAAACCCTTTGTGGTCGTCAATTGCGCGGCAGTTCCAGAAACGCTCCTTGAATCAGAGCTTTTCGGTTTCGAGAAAGGCTCCTTCACCGGGGCAGCGGCTGCAAAGGAAGGCATGCTGAAGATCGCTGATGAGGGGTGTGTATTTTTTGATGAGGTGGGAGAACTCCCCCTGTCGCTTCAGGGCAAACTGCTCCGGTTTCTCCAGACCCAGACCTTCTATCCCATCGGAGGCACTAAGGAGATCCAGGTGAATGTCCGGGTCATATCCGCCACCAACAGGGATCTATCTGCAATGGTCAAGGAAGGGAGGTTCAGGGAAGATATCTACCACCGGCTGTCTGTCACCTCGATCCACATCCCTCCCCTGCGGGAGCGCAAGGGAGATATCCTCCCCCTTGTCCATTTTTTCGTTAACCGTTACCGGAATACTGCCCCCCGACCGATCAGGGGTATTACGAAGGCCTTCCGGAAGAGACTGCTCTCCCATGACTGGCCGGGGAATATCCGGGAGCTCGAAAATGTCATCCGCTCCGCTATCGCCCTGAGTAAAACAGAATATCTCACCACCTTCGAACTGAAAGATATGGGAGAACGTCCGGGACCGGGGGAGAAAGCGGCGTTTTCCGGGAGCCTTTCCTCTGCGTTAATTCCTTCCTTAAAGGAAGCTATTGAAAAGAAGGACCGTGATATTTATGAATCGCTTCATCGTGAGGTGGACAGAACGATCCTTGATTACGTGCTGACCTATACGAGAGAAAACCAGTCCCTCGCTGCGCGCCTTCTGGGTATAAACCGGCTTACGCTGAGGAAAAAACTGGGGTTATTACGGTAGTCTGCAACTATCTGTCGTCCGCGGCTTCTATCCCGACAAATTGAGAGCTATCAAAAAGCGAACCTCTTGCCAGGCACATCCAGAACTGCGCATCGAGGGAAATTGAGATTAGCCGTGGCTTTCTTCTTGAAAGCTCCCTGAAGGACGTGAGATAATCTTAGGACACCGTCTGATAGAGCAGGCAATGGGACGACCCCGGCGAGTTTGCACATGTTGCGCTGTCGGTTGTCAGCGGTGAGCCAGAAGCGGCGGAGACCGCTCCCTATTTCGATGCGTTTTTCGGTTGTTTGTCCTTCTTCTCCTTTAGATCTTTTGCCTGTTGGATCGCCTTCTGTTTCTGGTCTTTGTTTTTGTCTTTTTTGCCGCCTTTATCTCCCATTGTGTTCCTCCTTTGGTGTTGCCGGTCATATTCTTGCCTTTCGAGAACCTGTGCCCCTCACGATGAATGCTACCAGAAGTATGAGCCGAAGGCAAGGGCGAAAGTGGCGACCGTCCGCCTCGGGCCGCACAAAACTAGGGACAGCGACCGGTTATTTTATTTTCCTTGGCCGACCGGCAGGCAATGCGGTTAATCTTCTGCCGACAATACCCTCAATTATGCAGATGAAGGTCTCATCCCCGCACGGCCGCCCTGTCTTTGTGTTCTGAAATATTGTGGCCGTCATA
>CAMTVV010000025.1:0-5929 GCA_947085305.1 uncultured Nitrospiraceae bacterium | reverse complement strand
TCAAAAGGTGACAGGATGTTTTCAAGGACTGCCCTTTTCTTCTGCAGTTCATGGAGTTTGTGCGGCGACGACCAGGAGGACTCCATGGCAAGTTCACTGTTGAGGCGCTCTATTTTCTCCCTAAGACCGTGGACATCAAAGATAACCTCTCAGCGCCTCAGCCTTAAGCCTGAGATTTAAGATTTCCTGCTTTATTTCATCAACACGCAGCATGGTAAACCTCCTCCAAATTCTTTATATCAATAATAAAATCGTAGCAACAATACAGAGATAGGAGAACATATCCCCGTATCGTGAATAGAAACTTCTGCTCTGGTCCGTCATGATATCCACTGTTTCGGCCCGTCTTTCAAAGAGAGGGGTTGTTCGGAGAATTCTCCCGTTGCTGTCAATATAACCGGAAATCCCTGTGTTCGCAGCCCGGAGCACTGGTTTTCTGTTCTCTATCGCCCTAAGGACCGCCATACTGAAGTGCTGATATGGTCCGGAGGTCCTCCCGAACCAGGCGTCATTCGTAATTGTCACTATAAAGTCCCCATCCCTTGAGTAAAATTTTCTTACAAGCCCCGGGAAGATGATCTCATAACAGATAAAGACGCCAAAGCTGCCAAAGGTAGTATTTGCCTTGATCACGCTGTCGCCTGGTTCATACTCGCCGATGCCGGCAACCAGTTTATCGACAAAGAAAAGAATACTCCTCAGCGGAACATATTCTCCAAAGGGCACCAGGTGTATTTTATCATAAATATACGAAAGATTTCCTTCCCTATCAAGGAGCACGGCACTGTTGGTGAGAAGAGCGGGTTTTCCCGGGGACGGAGGCCTTTTCACCAGGACGCTCCCAAAAAGAAGATAGGAATTCAGTTGACGCTGGAACGACACAAGATCATCCGAGTAGGCGGAAGCGTAGTTAAAGTAAAACGGCGCCGAGGTCTCAGGCCAAATGATCAGGGACGGCGATGTTGCAGCAGCCGCGGCGGTCAATTCCTTGTATACGCCTATTACTTCTTCCTGGTATGCGGGCGCCCATTTCCGGTCCTGCTCGATATTGCCCTGAATAATACTTGCCCTGACAGGCGCTCCCGGGCGCTCCTGATTAATCCTCCAGTGGCCATAGCCGAATATGAGCAGCAGGACGACGAAAAGACCGGCATACCCTGCAATGGTATGGGTCATGGCGAAAAGGGGCATTTCAGCCCTCCGTTTCCTCGCTATGAACAGATCGGCTACGGCGCCGTTCACCGCAAGAACGATAAAGGAAACACCATAGATCCCCGTGATGTCTGCGAACTGGATGCCGTAGAGAAACCGGTATTGCGAATATCCTATGCTCGACCAGGGAAAGCCGGTGAGGGCATAAGAACGTATAAATTCAAGGGTCACCCAGAAAACAGGGGCCAGCAGCAGGGCGGGAAGCCGAGAGGTCCTGAGCTTGAGGGAAAAGATAAGGGCGAAGAGCCCGGGATAGAAGCTGAGATAGAGACTGAGCAGGAAGACCAGAGCGAGGCTTGCCGCCAGAGGCACTGAACCATAATGGGTGATGGAATGGTATATCCAGTAGAGGGTGCCGCAGAAATAGAAGATACCCGTGAGCAGGCCGCTGATAAATGCCTCCTTTGGTTTTTTGTCCCAGAGGGATACGAGAAGGGGCACAAAGGCGATCCATGCCAGGGGATAGAGATCATAGGTGGGGAAAGCAAAAATGAGCAAAAAACCGGAGAAGGCTGCCGGTCCATAGGTGCGTATATTCTTTTTCAGATCCATTGAGTCCTCAAGCTTTCCTGCTCAACTTACCACACTCATTTCTTTGGGTCTACGACAAAAATGTTGGCACATATCAGCATCAAGCATTCAGACAAACAGGTCGGTTAATCTGTCATTCTGGCTTGTCCAGAATCTTTCAGAAGGATTCCGAACAAGTCGGAATGACATCTCTGAAAGGCATATACCAATTAATTTGTCGCACACCTCTGTCCTTTCCCATCCTTGACAACAAAAAGCATGAACGATTATAGTTTATAGCACGGGCAGTTAGCTCAGTCGGTAGAGCAGAGGCCTGAAAAGCCTCGTGTCCGCAGTTCGATTCTGCGACTGCCCACCATTTCAAAATAGTGTCAGAGTCAGTGTCAGTTGTTGAAATCTTTAACTGATACTGACACTAAGCACGGACACTTCTTTATCACTTCAGCAGGAATTTCCTCACATCCCCCACTCTGAGGGTTATTTTGTTGGAATCCAGATATTCCAGAAAGGGAAGGGCGTACTTTCTCGTAGCGCCGAGGATGTCCCTGAATTCGGCCACTGTCATCTCCGGTTTCTTCCCAAAAAATGCCCTGAGCAAAGAGATGAGCTCGTTGTATGCAGTTGCAGTGATATACATGGAATCGTTGATTCTCACCAGCGTGCCTTCCTTGCCCATGAGTTTCAGCATGTCCGTCACTGTTTTCTGGGGAAGAGCGAGTTTTTCTGCAAGCTCTTCTTTTGTGGGAGGCTGGAATTTTGCCTTTTCCAGGGCTTCGCGAATCTTTGAAGAGGTTTCGGAAGAATCAGAGGATTCGGCCTTGAAGCTTTTGAGCCTTACCACTTCCTTATCTACCACCACTTGCTCCATAGAACTGAGCCAATTTCCCCAGCTCTCCTGACTTATCCTCATCTGAGCCCGGAGCTCTTCTTTGGGCATTCCGGGGCTTAAGGGATTTTTTTTATGGAAGTTGTCGAGGGCTTCCGTGATGCCCCTGGCGAGGCCTTCATAAACGTCCCGGTGGAAAAGGGCGTCTCCTATCTGTCTGAGGAGGCCCCTGGACTTCAACTGTTTGAGGGATTCGGCGACAGCCGGAATTTCAGCCTTTACCCATCCGGTGATGGAGGATGCGTTCATCCCTTTCAACCCTGCTTTCTTCACCTTCGCCGCTATTTTTTCAGGGAGACCCCCGGTTTCGAGGATATCAATATCTGCGGTTGAATCCTTGCGCTTTCTCCTTTCCGGGGAGGGATCAAGAACTGTACCGCCGCCTATGGTGAGGACAGGAGAGAACCTTCTCATAATGAAGCGGTCTCCGGAAAGGGCCACCACGGGTTCGTCAAGACGGAGCTGACAGTAACAGGATTCCCCGGGATTCAGTTCATCCCTGTTATAAAGAATGACCCGTGCGATGGTTTCCGATGTGGTGATATGGAAATGGACAAGGCTCTTGCTCTTCAACAGAGGCGCTTCCTCGAGGAGGTCTATGCGGGCATCCATGATCCGGGAAGGCTGAACACTCTTCGGCGTTACCACCACATCGCCGCGCTGAAGGTCTTCTTTGTTCACCCCCTGGAGATTGATCGCCACCCTCTGTCCCGCGCCGGCAGTCTGGATGGATTTCCCGTGGCTGTGGAGCCCTCTTACCTTGGCGCTGATGCCCGAGGGCTGTATCTCCGCAACATCATCCACCGAGAGGGCGCCGGAAACTACGGTGCCGGTCACCACGGTGCCGAAGCCCTTCAGGGTGAAGACCCTGTCTATGGGAAGCCTGAATATCTCTCTTACCGGTTTCGGCTCGACCTTCAGCGCTACCTCCCTGATTTTTTCTCTTAATATATCCAGATTGTATCCTGTCCTGGAAGAAACCGGGATGATCTCAGCGCCTTCAAGGAAGGTTCCCTTCACAAAACCGCGTGCCTCCTCCGTGACAAGTTCAAGCCATTCTTTTTCCACGAGGTCCGCCTTTGTAACAACAACGAGGCCTGATTTGATCTTCAGCAGATTGCAGATGGCGAGATGTTCCCGGCTCTGGGGCATGATGCCCTCGTCTGCTGCAATGACGAGGAGCACCAGGTCAATGCCGCCGGCCCCGGCAAGCATGTTCCGGACGAGGCGCTCGTGTCCGGGGACGTCCACGATTCCCACCGTGAGGCCGTCGGAATAGGTGAGATCGGCAAAACCGAGGTCAATGGTTATGCCGCGCTCCTTTTCTTCCTTCAGGCGGTCGGGATCAATACCCGTGAGGGTCTTAACAAGGGAGCTTTTGCCGTGGTCGATATGCCCTGCAGTTCCGAGAATTACATAGCGCATGGGGTATTGTATGCAAAAAGGCGCTGTTTATCAAGAGACGCGGCAAGGGAGGTGGCGAGAAAGAAAGCAGCCTTTACAGCCTTTCATCGTTATGTTATATAATAAGCATATTTTGGAAGCGCAGGAAGCTGCTTTCAGTGGCTTGCAGGAGGAAACAGTGAGCGGTGGTGAAGAAAAAGAAGTTGCGACATTGGAAGAATCATTGGGAGGCTATAAAGAAAAGATTCCTCCGGTGAATAAGGGCGTTTTGACGTGGGAAAGGGAATTGATTTTTCACGGCAGGACGCAGCGCGGCGAAGAAGTTGATTATGACGCTGAATTCCAATGGGGATGTTCACCCACAGAGACCCTCTTAATGAGCGTTGCAGGATGCCTTGCAATAGATGTCGTATCTTTTTTACAGAAGATGAGGGCGGTGATATCAGGGTTTAAAATTGATTATTCCGGGGAAAGAAATCCGACCCCCCCGCAGTATTATAAATCTATTGATATGGTCATTCATGTAACCGGAGAAAATATAACACCCAGGAAACTTGACCGGGCCATCGCACTTTCACAGGACAAATATTGCTCGGTCTACCATTCCCTTCGCAAGGACCTCAAGGTGACGGTAAAGTATGTCATCAACGAAGGACAGGAGAAGTAGGTCTCTCAGTTGCCCATGCAGAAGAAACAGGAATTATTGTCGAACCTTCCCTCTGTGGACGAAGTCCTCAGGAGCGGGGCCGGAATTGAGTGGCTGAGGACGCATCCGAGGAGATATGTCCTTGCTGCGGTCAGAGAGGGCATAGACCTCAGGAGAAAGGAGATCCTGGAAGGTACGACCTCAGATGTTTCTGTTGAAAGCATGGGCCCTGATATTACGGCGAGAGTTGAGAAATTGTCGTCCCTCAGTCTCAGGCCTGTCATCAATGCAACGGGAATCGTCATCCATACCAACCTCGGACGTTCGATCCTTTCAGAGAGGGTTATGGAGAACGTGAGAAGTATCGCCACCCGGTATTCAAACCTTGAGTTCGACCTCGGAACAGGAAAACGGGGAAAGAGATATGCCCATATGAAGAAGCTTTTGAGGGAGATCACCGGCGCGGAGGACGGCTTTGCGGTGAACAATAATGCCGCTGCAGTCCTCCTCTGCCTGAGCGCTCTTGCCAGGGGCAGGGAGGTCATTGTTTCCCGTGGAGAGATGGTGGAGATCGGCGGCTCCTTCAGGGTCCCTGATGTCATGGCCCAGAGCGGCGCGGCCCTGAGAGAAGTGGGGACGACCAATAAGACCCATCTCCATGATTATGAGAGCGCTCTGAGTGATTCCACTGCCCTCATTCTCAAGGTCCATCAGTCCAATTACCGCATTACCGGATTCACCGAGGATGTGCCCATCGAAAAGCTTGCGGCCTTCGGGCACAGCCGTAACATTCCGGTGATGTATGATCTGGGAAGCGGCTGTCTTATAAACCTGAAGCAGTACGGGATCCATACAGAACCGTCCGTGCAGGAGATACTGAAGAGCGGTGTGGACCTTGTGACCTTCAGCGGGGACAAACTCCTTGGCGGACCACAGGCAGGTCTGATCCTGGGCAGGAAAGAATTCATAGAAAAGATACAGAAGCACTCCCTCACCAGGGCGGTGCGGATCGACAAGCTCACCCTGGCAGCGCTGGAAGCAACTCTTCTTGAATATGCGGATGAGGAGCGCGCAAAAGAGAATATCCCTACCGTGAAGATGCTTCTCGAAGATCCGGAAAAGATCAGGGCAAGGGCAAAGAAGATCGCGTTCCTCCTCAGGAGAGCTGTAAAGGACGCGGCCATAGAGCTCATCAAAGACTCCTCACAGGCAGGAGGAGGTTCTCTCCCCGAAGTTAACTTCCCCTCCTT
>CAMTVV010000024.1:0-17041 GCA_947085305.1 uncultured Nitrospiraceae bacterium | reverse complement strand
CCAACCCCAGGAAGGTCAAGGGCGCCCTGACTGATGCCATGAAGGGGGCGAATATTTTTCTCGGCCTTGCAGGGCCTAACACCGTTACGCCCGAGGACATACGAAAAATGGCGCGGGAGCCCATAGTTTTTGCCCTTGCCAATCCTGACCCTGAGATTGCCCCTGAGGATGCGCTTCCCCTCGTGAGAATACTTGCAACGGGGCGGTCCGATTATCCCAACCAGATAAACAACATGCTCGGGTTTCCCGGCATATTCAGGGGACTCCTGGATGCCAGGGCTAAGGGCGTCAATGAAGAGGTGAAATTTGCCGCTGCCAGGGCCATTGCGTATACGCTGAAAGATGAGGACCTCCATGAGGATTACATCATCCCCAGCGGCTTTGACCGGAAGGTCGTCTCCAATGTAGCCCATGCAGTGGCCGAGGCAGCCAGGAAGACAGGGCTCGCGAGAAAGTAGAATATGGAGTTTTTTAAGAGCATGGTAGGCAGGAAGATCGTCATGGCCGTGAGCGGGCTGATGATGGCGCTGTTTGTTGCAGCGCACCTTTTGGGGAACACCTCAATCTTTGCCGGTCCCGACGGCATCAATGCATATGCCGCAAAGTTGCATGAGCTCTGGCCCATTGTCTGGGCATACAGGCTGGTCATGGTTGTCCTGTTTTCTCTCCATCTCTTCTATGGTATTCAACTGACCCTGGAAAACTACAGGGCAAAACCAAAGGCATATGCAGTCAGGAAAGATCTCAGCACAACCTTTGCCGGAAAGAGCATGATATGGACAGGTCTTATCATAGGGGGTTTCCTCATATATCACCTCCTTCACTTCACCATTCAGGTCACCAACCCCGAGATTTCCGCAGGCAGGAATCTCGATATGGCTGGGCGGCCTGATGTATTTCGTATGGTTGTGCTCAGTTTTCAGAAGGCCCTTATCTCGTTCATTTATATCGGCGCCATGATCGCTCTGGCCCTGCATCTGACCCACGGCATGCAGAGTTTCTTTCAAACGCTCGGGTTGAACAATGACAGGACATTGCCTGTCATTACAAAGTCAGGGACGCTTGCAGCCGTCATTATCTTCCTCGGCTACATAGCGATCCCGCTCGTTATCTTGATCGGAATTTTGAAAGGATAGTATGGTGGGAATTGAGAAAGTGAGCAAAAAATCAGAAGAAATAAACCACAGAGGACACAGAGTTCACAGAGGAAGACAAAAAAATTTATTGAGAAAAATAAGAGCGCTTTCTCTTTCTTTCTCTGTGATCTCTGTGGCGATAAAAAGTTCTTTTCCCCGCCCTGTCCGGGCAGGTGGCTATTATGATACTTGACGGAAAGTGCCCGTCCGGTCCGCTCTCTGAAAAGTGGGATAAGCATCGCCATGAAATGAAACTGGTGAATCCCGCCAATAAGCGGAAATATACGATCATCGTGGTCGGCGCCGGTCTTGCCGGAGCATCTGCTGCTGCAACCCTCGGGGAGCTGGGCTATAACGTTGAAGTGTTCTGTTATCAGGACAGCCCCCGCCGCGGCCACAGCATCGCTGCCCAGGGCGGGATCAATGCGGCCAAGAATTATCCCGGCGACGGAGACAGCATCTTCCGCCTTTTCCATGACACGGTCAAGGGAGGGGATTTCAGGGCAAGGGAGGCAAATGTCTACCGGCTGGCGATGGTGAGCAACAATATCATCGACCAGTGCGTAGCGCAGGGTGTTCCCTTTGCCCGTGATTACGCCGGGTATCTCGAAAATCGGTCCTTCGGCGGCGCCCAGGTCTCGCGCACCTTCTACACCAGGGGACAGACCGGGCAGCAGTTATTGCTGGGAGCCTATTCAGCTCTTTCCCGGCAGGTGAAGGCCGGGACCGTGCGCCTCTATCCCCGCACAGAGATGCTTGACCTTGTGGTTGTGGACGGCGAGGCGAAAGGTATAACGGTGCGGGATCTGGTCACGGGAGCAATACATTGCTATGCTGCCGATGCGGTCTGTCTCTGCACAGGTGGATATGCCAAGGTCTTTTACCTTTCCACAAACGCAATGGGCTCCAATGTGACCGCAACCTACCGGGCCTATAAGAAAGGCGCGTTTTTCGCGAACCCCTGTTATACGCAGATACATCCCACGTGCATCCCTGTAAGCGGAGATCACCAGTCCAAGCTTACCCTTATGTCAGAGTCTCTGAGGAATGACGGCAGGGTCTGGGTTCCGAAGGCAAAAGGAGACAAGCGGCCATCTCATGAGATACCCGAATCCGAAAGGGATTATTATCTGGAACGCAAATACCCGAGCTATGGAAATCTCGCGCCGAGGGACATCGCTTCCCGTGCTGCAAAAGAAGTGTGCGACGAGGGACAGGGTGTCGGACCTGGCGGCCGCGGCGTTTACCTTGATTTCGCAGACGCCATAAAACGTCTTGGCGAGGAGAAAATCCGGGAGCGCTACGGGAACCTCTTCGACATGTACGAAAAGATCACTGCTGAAAATGCCTATAAGCAGCCTATGCGCATTTATCCTGCGCCTCATTACACCATGGGAGGCCTCTGGGTGGATTATAACCTCGAAAGCAATATCCATGGACTGTTTGTGCTTGGTGAGGCGAACTTCTCCGATCACGGGGCAAACCGCCTCGGGGCGAGCGCACTCATGCAGGGTCTGGCAGACGGATATTTCATAATCCCTTACACTATTGCGAATTACCTCGCACAGACGACACCCGGCAAGATAAGTGCCGACAATGCGGAATTCAGGAAATCCCGTGAAGGTGTAGATGCCCTTACGAGAAAGCTTCTGTCATTGAAGGGCAAGAAGACAGTGAATGAGTTCCATCGTGAGTTGGGAAAGATCATGTGGGAGTATGTCGGCATGGAGCGAAGCGAGGAAGGCCTCAGGAAGGCGTTGAAACTGATCCCCGAACTTCGCGAAGAATTCTGGGATAACGTGAAGGTTCCCGGCGCCGGTAATGAATTGAATCAAGAGTTGGAGAAGGCGGGCCGAGTGGCTGACTTCCTCGAGTTCGGTGAACTCATGGCAAGGGATGCCCTTCATCGCAACGAGTCCTGCGGCGGACATTTCCGCGTGGAGTACCAGATGCCCGATGGAGAGGCCAGGCGGGATGATGAGAATTTTTGTTATGTGGCAGCGTGGGAATTCAGGGGCACTGACAAAGAGCCCGAAATGCATAAGGAGCCGCTGGTGTTCGAGAACGTCGAGCTTGCAACAAGGAGCTACAAGTGATAAGGTCGAAGCAAAGAATTCATTCTTTTGAGATAACCCCCTCACCCTTACCCTCTCCCACCAGGGGAGAGGGGACTCTCTTAAAATCCCCTCCCTTGACGGGAGGGGATGCAGGGGAGGGTGATCCATGAACCTTACTTTATATATCTGGCGGCAGAAAGGTCAAGATGAACCGGGGAGGCTGGAGCAGTACGAGGCAAAGGATATAAGTCCTGATATGTCGTTTCTTGAGATGCTGGATGCGGTGAATGAAGACCTGATCAGGAACGGAAAGGAGCCCATAGCCTTTGATCATGACTGCCGCGAGGGAATCTGCGGCATGTGCTCGCAGGTCATTAACGGGATTCCCCACGGCCCACAGGAAAAGACCACGGTCTGCCAGCTCCACATGAGGCATTTCAGGGAGGGAGACACACTCTATATAGAACCCTGGCGCGCCAGGGCATTTCCTGTGATTAAAGACCTCATAGTGGATCGCAGCGCCCTGGAACGCATCATCCAGTCAGGAGGATATATCTCCGTCCACACAGGGGGAGTTCCTGATGCCAATGCCATCCTCATTCCCAAGGCAGATGCCGAGACCGCAATGGACGCATCAGAGTGCATCGGGTGCGGAGCATGTGTTGCCGCATGCCCCAATGGTTCTGCCATGCTCTTCACCGCAGCAAAGGTAACCCATCTTGCCATGCTTCCACAAGGGCGGGTTGAGGCTGCGCGGCGTGTCTGCATGATGACCGAAGCGATGTTGAAGGAAGGCTTCGGCAACTGCGGCAACCATTACGAATGCCAGGCAGCTTGCCCGAAAGGGATCAAAGTGCAGTTCATCGCAAAACTGAACAGGGAGTTCATAAAGGCACAGGTGAGGGGCGCCGGCAAAAAAGAGCTGTCCGCCGAGCCATTTTCGGGATAGGACAGTTATACATAGCGACTTAATTTATGTCGCATAAGGCAACCTCTCTGTCATGCTGGCTTGTCCAGCATCCTTCTTCAGGGAAAGATTCCAGACAAGCTGGAATGACAGATGATTCGGCAATTATTATGACGTTATGTATAGATGCCCCGGTACCGCAAATAAGGCTATCATTTTTTTTAATGGATAAAATAAGCAGGCAGGTTATTTCTAAGACGGTCATAAATCACAATTATATCGCCTTCTTAATGACCTCAATAGTAAGTGACAGTATGTCAGCATAAATCAAATGAAGAACCCTGCGGCAGAGACCGCAGGGTATCAAAGTTAAATATTTAGACTGATCGTCGTCATTCCCGCTTGTCGGGAATCCTTCTTCGGAAAGATTCTGGACAAGCCCCGTTAGAAAAGACTTTCTAATCGGGGCAAGCCAGAATGACAGCAAAAAGGAAACCCTGTAGCAAGCTACAGGGAATTATCAAGTTAAACAGCCTGTTATCTTAAATGGGGAACAATGCCATGAGCCTTTTCCACATTTATGTGTTGACCATCAGGGGTATTGACCCGTGGTACTTCAGAAGCATGCATGTGCTTTTTGCAGGCGTCCTTGTCTTCGCGTTAGTGCCCGGCTGGGCAACGGATATTGTCGGATTCGGACTCGTACTCTTTGTCGCCGGCCTTCAGTATATGAGACTGAAAAAGGGCAGAGCTTAAGATATAGCAAGGCTTGTCATCCTTTATCCTGAATGGTCGGACGGGTCATTAATCCGGGGTTCAGTATCTTATCTGCTTCTTCCTCGTTCAAATAACCCATCTCGACGACCACCTGTTTTACGGTCTTTTTTTCCTGCACTGCTTTTTTCACCACCTCGGCAGCCTTATCGTAGCCTATGATTGGATTGAGGACTGTGGCGATGATGGGGTTTTTGTGGACAAGTTCGAGCATATGTTCCCCGTCTACCTCAAACCCTTCTATCGCCTTATCCGCCAGGAGCCGGGAAACGTTCGCAAGTATGCTTATGGACTGGAGGATGTTGTGGGCAATTACAGGCAGCATCACGTTGAGCTGAAAATCTCCCATTGCATTGGATAATGCGATAACCACATCGTTTCCCATGACCTGAGCACATACCATTCGGACCGCTTCCGGTATCACGGGATTCACCTTCCCCGGCATGATGGATGAGCCAGGCTGGAGAGAAGGGAGCCGTATCTCGGACAGTCCTGCCATGGGGCCGCTGTTCATCCAGCGCAGGTCATTGGCTATTTTCATCAGGCTTGCGGCATAAGTCTTGAGCTGGCCTGAAAGCTCCACTACGGCGTCCTGTGCCGCCTGCGCCTCAAAATGATTCTTTGCCTCGGTGAAGTCTATCCCTGTCAGTCCGGACAGTTTTTCAGAAACCCTTGCCCCGAATTTAGGCGGAGTGTTCACCCCTGTGCCGACTGCGGTCCCGCCTATGGCCAGCTCTGCGAGTCTCGGCAGAGAGCCCTTGATCCTGTCGAGGGAATACTCTATCTGAGCAGCCCATCCCGACATCTCCTGTTCAAGGGTTATGGGCATGGCATCCATAAGATGGGTTCTGCCTGTCTTTACCGCAGAGCCATATTTCCCCTGAGCGTTCCTTATCGTGCCGCAGAGGAGGTCGAGTGAAGGGAGTAAAAGTTCTTTCACCTGGAGGTATGCGGAAACGTGGATGGCGGTCGGTATCACGTCATTAGAGGACTGACCCATATTCACATGATCATTGGGATGAACGGGTGTTCTGGTGTTCTTTACACCCGTGAGGATCTCGTTAGCCCGGGTGGCGATCACCTCATTGGCGTTCATGTTCGTGGAGGTTCCGGAGCCTGTTTGGAATATGTCGAGGGGGAACTGGTCAGTGAAATTGCCTTCTATGATCTCACCACATGCACGGATTATGGCGTCCGCAAGCCTCTTGTCAAGGAGACCGAGTTCTGCATTCACGCCCGCGCATGCGAGTTTTATATACCCCATCGAGCGAATGAAAACATGGGGGAAGACTATCCCGCTCACTGGAAAGTTTTCCAGAGCCCTCTGGGTCTGGGCCCCCCAGTAGGCGGTTTCAGGGACTTTCACCTCTCCTATGGAATCCTTTTCTGTCCGGTATTCGTTCATATTATATAAATCAAGCGCGAGCAGAATGAGTTGATCGCTGAAATAAGTATATCAATTTCATCGCGCCATTGCCATAGATTTTTTCTCGCGGTTGTCACGAAAATGCCCCCCTCACCCCTGCCCTCTCCATCTCTTCAGCCGCGCCGGGTTTATTGTTATCCCTTTTCTCTCACTTCAAACCAAGGACGTCCTGCATGTCGTAGAGTCCGGATGGTTTATTATAGACCCACATGGCGGCCTTTAACGCCCCTCTTGCAAAGGTATCCCTGCTGGATGCCTTATGGGTAATCTCTATCCTCTCCCCCAGGCCTCCGAACAGTACCGTATGCTCACCCACGATATCTCCCGCCCGGACAGTCTGGATGCCTATCTCCTTCTTTGTCCTTTCCCCGATCATCCCTTTTCGCGCATAGACTGCCACGTCATCGAGGTTCCTGTTCACCGCCTCAGCGATCACCTGCGCCATTTTCATGGCAGTGCCGCTGGGCGCATCTTTTTTCATCCTGTGATGCGCTTCGATGATCTCTATGTCATAATCATCGCCAAGAACCCGGGCCACGTCCTGCAGGACCTTCAATAAAAGGTTGACACCCAGACTCATATTGGATGCCATCACACAGGGGATATTTCCAGTAAGCGCCCCTATCTCGCCCAGTTGGTCCTTTGTGAAGCCTGTCGTCCCTATTACCATTGCCTTTCCTTTTGCAGCTGCGGTCCTGAGGTGCTCGAGGGTCGAGCTGGTCTGGGTGAAGTCAATGATCACATCAGCCTGGTCAATCGCTTTTTCGACGCTGTCCTCAAGGATGACGCACGTTTCCCCAATACCTGCAAGAATGCCGATAGCCTTCCCGATATCCTTATGCCCTTTTCTTTCGAAGGCGCCTGTGAGCGTTATGGACTCATATTCCTTCGAAAGGGCTGCGATCCTGTTTCCCATTCTTCCCATGGCCCCTGCAACAGCTATTCTTACCATAATTCCCTCCTCTTCAAGCCGCGCCCAGTAACGCGTAACGGGTCACGAATTTATTCCTCTGCTTTTTTATTCTCTGCCCCTTCTTTCTCTTCTCCTTCAATCCTGTATTCATCCGAGGCCCATTTCCCGAGGTCCATGAGCTTGCACCGTTCGGAACAGAAAGGTCTCCAGGGATTTTCCTCCCACGTGGTCGTTTTCTTGCAAAGTGGACAGGTGATTATCATTGAGGAGTATTTTGTATGGTGACTTCACTTTTTTTCAAGCCTTTGACAAGGAGCTCTGCAACAAGGCCGCTCAACAGGCCGGTAACCGTCCCGATCAGTATAAGTACCGGTGTTATGATGAGCACCGGCTCTATCTTCTGGATGAAGAGGAGGTAGGCGAGAAAGAGCTGTGCAAGGTTGTGGAAGAGCGCGCCTATCAGACTCAAACCCACAGGCCCGAAGAGTCCAGGGAGGATATACAGGACAGCTCCCATGGCGAGAATGCCTGAAACCCCTCCTCCCAAACTCAGGATGAATCCCGGCCCGAGAAATGAACCCGTAAACAGAGAAGCAATAAAGACCCTTACCAGAGTAACCATCATTGCCGCCCTGAACCCGAAGAGAATGAAGGCGGCGACCGTTATGATATTTGCAAGGCCGACCCTGATCCATGGTATGGGCATCGGAATGAGACTCTCAAAACCATGAAGGGCAAGGGCATACGCTGAAAGCATGGCAATGCGGCGCTTATCCTGTAATTGCATCCACTTTCCTGTCCTTTTGTTCCTCGGTCCCTCCCACCGTAACGGTAATTCCCGCAGGCAGGCAGATGATCACTCCCCTGCTGATCCAGCCCTGGAGCTCGCAGAGCTTATTGGGGCAGGACGCCTCAGTGACCCTCACCTTTCTGTCTTTTATCTCGACCGTGAAACGGCCGCGGGGACTTCCCACCTCCACCCTCCTGTCCGTGTCCAGCGGATACCTGTGGGTAAGTTTCCCCTCCGCCTCTATAGTCACATCCCTTGATTGAGGAAGCACATCCTTTATGAAGATGATGCCTGTAAATGAAACTAAGAGCAGGAGTATGAAGAGGAGCCTATCTCCAAGGGTTGTTCCGTTAACTGTTTCTTTTAAATTCAATTTTGTCCTTTATTCCGGGGGTGACGTGTATTTTCCCTTCCTTATCCACAATCAGGCCTTCAAAGCCCATCTGCTGCAGAAGGTTCATCCCTTTTACCGGGCCGAGCACAAAAACAGCCGTGGAAAAGGAATCCGCAGAGGCGCCATCCTGTGCCATTACGCTGACACTTTGACAACTGCGGGCAGGATACCCTGTCCTTGGGTCGAGGATGTGGTGAAACCGTTCGCCGTCGATGACAAAAAACCGCTCATAATCGCCGGAACTCGAAATGGCCATATCCCTGAGCTCTATGGTAGCCAGTATCTCATCATCTTCTCCCTTCTGCCTCGGATTTCGTATGCCGACCCTCCACGGTTTTCCATCCTGTTTCAGTCCGAAGGCCCTGATGTCTCCTGCCACAGCCACAAGTCCTGATTTAATTCCATGCCTTTTCAATACCCCCACAGCCCGGTCGGCAGCGTATCCCTTTGCAATGGCGCCGAGATCCATGATCATACCCTTTTTCCTGAGCTCTACAGTTGACTTTTCCTGATCAAGGACTATCAGCTTATAATTTACAAGGCCGAGCTTTTCACGGATGGCTTTATCCTTGGGTTTCACTTTTGTGACGAAATTCCACAGAGAGCTTTCCGGACCAACAGTTGCATCGAATGCGCCGCCTGACTTCTCTGATGCGTACACAGCCTTTTCTATCACCTCAAAGGTTTCCGGGGAAACCCGGACGCCTGAGCTGCCTGCGTTCCGGTTGATCATCGAGACCTCGCTCTTGTCGGAAAAAAAATTGAGCAGCGTATCCAGTTTGCCGATCTCTTCAAATGCCCCTGTCATTGCCCTGTCTGCCGTTTTCTCCGAGTCGGCAACCACATGAATGGTGACCAGGGTGTCCATGAGTATCATGGTTTTCCTGTAAAGGCTCTCCTTTTTCGGGGAACAGGAATAAAGAAAAGTAGAAAGTAGTAAGTAGAAAGTAGTAAGTAGAAAGAAAAAAAGCATTTTCTTAGCGGTGAACTGTGAACTGCGAACTGCGAACTGCGAACTGTGAACTGCGAACTGCTTCATCATGCCGCCCTTGCCGCACCCCTGGCAAGCTTCTGTCTCAAAAATCCGCCGGTAGAGGAATCAGGATTGCGGGAGACATCCTCAGGGGTTCCGCAGGCGATAAGCCGCCCGCCGTTCTCGCCCCCTTCAGGGCCCAGGTCAATGAGGTAATCCGCTGACTTTATCACGTCCAGATTATGTTCGATCACAATGACCGTGTTACCCCTGTCCACAAGGCTGTTCAGCACATCAAGGAGTCTCTGGATATCTACGAAGTGGAGGCCTGTGGTAGGTTCATCCAGGATATAAAGGGTGTTCCCCGTTGCCCTCTTTGCCAGCTCCCTGGAAAGACGCAGCCTCTGGGCTTCACCTCCGGACAGTGTGGGCGCAGGCTGTCCCAGCTGGAGATACCCGAGCCCGACATCCTCCAGGATCTCAAGCTTCTGCTTTATCACAGGGATGGAAGCAAAGAATACCAGGGCCTCTGATACGGTCATGCTGAGCGTTTCAGAGATATCCCTGCCCTTGAATTTTATATTCAGGCTCTCCTTGTTGTATCTCCTGCCTTTGCAGGTATCGCACTGGACGTACGCATCTGGAAGGAAGTGCATGGCGACCTTCAACAGTCCTCCGCCGTGGCATTTCTCGCATCTGCCGCCGGGGACATTGAAGCTGAAGCGCGAAGAAGAAAAACCCCTGATTCTTGATTCCTGAACCTGCGCGTATAACTCCCTGACCGGGGTGAAAACGCCTGCATAGGTTGCAGGGTTGGACCTCGGGGTCCTTCCCAGGGGAGACTGGTCCACGCAGATCACGTTGTCGATCTTGTCTGATCCGGTTAATGCGCGATGTTTTCCCGGCATGACAACGCTCTTGTGGATGCTCTTCATCAATGCCTTGTAGAGTATCTCGATGATCAGCGTGCTCTTACCCGAGCCGGAAACTCCGGTCACGCACGTGAGAGTTCCGAGGGGAATGCTGACATCGATGTTTTTGAGATTGAATTCCTGAGCGCCCGCGATCCCGATAAAGTCAGCAGATCTCCTTCTTCTCGCCGGCAGTGGGATGGAGAGCTCTCCATTCAGATACTTTCCCGTTACGGAATTCTCGTTATGCTGTATGTCTGACAGGGCGCCTTCGGCAACGATCCAGCCGCCCCTGGCTCCTGCCCCGGGACCTATGTCAATTATATGGTCTGCCCACCGTATTGTCTCCTCGTCATGTTCCACAACAATGACGGTATTTCCTGCATCCCTGATGGAGGAAAGGCTTTCCAGGAGTTTTGCGCAGTCCCTGGGATGGAGGCCTATGCTCGGTTCATCAAGGACATACAGTACCCCGGTGAGGGAGGAACCCATCTGGGTCGCCAGGCGAATCCTCTGCGCCTCGCCTCCGGAGAGGGTGAGGGACATCCTGTCAAGGGTTAGATACCCCAGGCCGACCTTAATCAGGAAGGAGAGCCTGTCCTTAACTTCCTTAAGAACACGGGAGGCGATGGTCCTTTCCCTTTCCGTCAACACGAGTCCGTTCACGAAAAGGAGGGATCCCTCCACCGTGAGCCTCGAAAACTCTCCGATATTCATACCCTGTATCTTTATGCTCAGAGCCTCGTCCCGTAATCTCATGCCGTTGCAGGACTTGCACGGTTTTAGCATTTCAGGGGAAAGGTCGACGTCCCCTCTGTCATCTCCTGCCCTGAAAGGGTCAATGCCTTTCTCCAGTCCGCCCATGCCAAGACCGTGGCAGTGGGGACATGCGCCATAGCTGCTGTTAAACGAAAAGAGCCTCGGGTTTATCTCGGGAAAGCTCATGCCGCAGTTCATGCACGCCATTGCCTTGCTGAAAGGGATGTCCTTCTTTTCTTCCACCAGATTGATGATGACAGTGTCTGAGTAGCCGAGGGCCAGGTCAATCGAGCTCTTTATCTTTTTTTCGATCCCGTGTTTTATGATCAGCCTGTCGATCACGATCTCTATGGTATGCCGCTTCTGTTTCTTCAGCGCAATCTTTTCCGTGAGGTCAACCATCTCGCCGTCGATCCTCGCCCTGACAAAGCCTTCGCTCCGCATCTCAGACAGCTCCTTTTTATATTCACCCTTCCTGTCCCGCACTATGGGGGCAAGGACCTGCAGCCTGGTCCCCTGGGGCATGGACATCACTGAGTCAATGATGCTCCTGACATTCCGCGTGGATATGGGTCCGCCGCAGTTATAGCAAACAGGTTTTCCGATCCTCGTGTAAAGGACGCGCATGTAATCATAGATTGCGGTGATGGTCCCAAGGGTGGAACGGGGACTTCTCGAAACCGTCTTCTGGTTGATGGCGATGGAGGGAGAGAGGCCCTCGATAAAATCAACATCAGGCTTTTGGAGCTGCTCGAGGAACTGCCGCGCGTATGCGGAGAGACTTTCGACGTATCTCCGCTGTCCTTCCGCGTAGACCGTGTCAATAGCGAGGGAAGATTTCCCCGAGCCGGAGGGGCCGGTAATGACAGTGATTTTTTCCCTCGGCATGGTCACGTCGATATTCTTGAGATTGTGTTCCCGTGCGCCCTTTATGATTATCCGGTCCTGCATGATGGCAATTAAATATTATAACTCAATAAAACTCTTTAAGCGTCGCCTCTAATCTCGCTATATCAAAGGGCTGTCTTATAAGAGGGGTTTCTTTAATTACGGGCATCCTCTCCTCAAAAGGAGGACGATGGTTCCTGTAGATGATGCCCAGCGGGATCCTGTCTCCCCATTCGAGCGCCCTCCTGAATGCCTCGACCCTGTCTTCGGGATTATATTCAGGCTCTATATGATAAACCCTCTGCCTGTACCATTCATAGGTATTGATTTTGTTGAATGATACACACGGCTGAAGGATATCAACGAGGGAGAAGCCCTTATGCTGCATCGCCTCTTTTATCAACCCCTTCAGATGTTCTGCATCACCTGCAAATCCCCTTGCCGCAAAACTGCAATCAAAGGCAACAGCCAACGCCATTGGATTAAGCTGCTCTGAAAGTACCCCGAAGGGTTGATTTTTTGTTACCATCCCTTCCATGCTGGTGGGGGAGGCCTGGCCTTTTGTAAGCCCGTATATCTGGTTGTCATGCACGAATAATTTCACATTGATGTTTCTTCTCATTGCATGCATTAAATGGTTTCCTCCCTCTCCATAGCAGTCACCGTCGCCTGCAACCGCTATTGTGAGCATTTCATGATTGGCAAGCCTTATCCCTGTGGCAACAGGAAGTGTCCTGCCGTGAAGGCCGTTGAAGGTATTGCATTTAAGATAATGAGGGAATTTCGATGCCTGGCCTATCCCTGAGACTATTGTGAACTGATGAGGTTCGAGGGCGAGCTCAACAAAGGCTTCCTTGAATGTTTTGAGAATACTGAAATTGCCGCATCCCGGACACCACGCAGGCGTCTGTCCTTTATAATCTTCCAATACAGGCATTAATTTCTCCTGACAGGCCGTCCAATGTGAACGGCCTTCCGTCGTATTTATTTATCCTTGCCTTGAACTCATACCCTGTCTCTGTTTTCATAAGTTTTGCAAACTGTCCTGTGGCGTTGTTTTCGACGCATATGGTCAGTTTTGCTTTGGTTAACATTTTGAGATAATCAAATTCCTCCCTCCCCCTCGCCCCCTCCCCTCTATGGAGGGGGGTGGGGGAAGGGAATGGATAAATCTCGCTGAAATGGAGCATGGCGATTTTCCTTTCACCGGAAAGAATATCAACAGCCTCTTTCATCGCTCCATATGTCGAACCCCATCCCGCGATTACTATCTCAGGACTGGGATTACCATAAAAAAGCGGTGGTTCAATCTCCTGCCTTATAAGCGGTAATTTTTTAAAGAGCCTTTTATCCACCATCTTTATCCTTGTCCCGGCATCTTCAACAATATGCCCTTCTTCATCGTGCTCATCGCTGTCTGTTACAACCAGATGCCTTGAATCCCCCGGAACACCCAGGGGGGAGACGCCGCTGTCTGTAAAGAGATGCCTTTTGTATGCAGGAAGATTCTTGAACGCATCACCCCTGAGCCTGTAATCAATGTATTTGATCTTTTTCAGATCAAATCCGTCAAACGTCCATTCAGAATCTGAGAGGTAGGTGTCAAACAGGACAATGGCCGGTATCTGGTATTTCTCCGCAATATCAAACGCCTTATTCGTAAGATAAAATGCCTGCTCCGGCGTGCCTGGCGCAAAGATAACCCTTGGGAATTCTCCGTGGGCTGCATATAGCGCGAAGTTAAGGTCGCCCTGCTCTGTCCTCGTTGGAAGTCCTGTAGCAGGCGCAGGCCTCTGGCCGAGCGCGATGACCACAGGCGTCTCTGTCATGGCAGCCAGTGATAATCCTTCGACCATCAGCGCAAACCCTCCGCCTGCCGTACCTGTCATTGCCCTCACTCCGGCAAAGGATGCGCCCAGCGCCATGTTGATCGCTGCAATCTCATCTTCAGCCTGTTCAACAATGATCCCGTATTCTTTTTCCTTGCCGGCAATATAATTCATTATTCCTGTAGAAGGCGTCATCGGATATGCTGAATAGAATTTACACCCTGACGCAACAGCGCCGAAACCTATAGCTTCAATCCCTGCAATCAGCATCTTCGGACTTGATTGCGGCGCTGCTGAGAAAGAGCATTTTATACATTGCTTTACTGCAAAATCGTGACCGGCCATCGCAGCAAAAGTATTTGCTTTTATGACGTCCTCACCCTTCTTCCTGAAGGTGTCCTTTATGATATTGAGGAGAATATCCGGATCCATCCCTAGCATCCCCAATACAGCGCCGGTAGCAACGGTATTTGCCGTTATCCTGCTGCCGCCTTTTTCTACTGCAAGTTTTCCAAAAGGGATATCCAAAAAGTTCGGAGTTCTAAGTTCGGAGCGGGGAGCGCCGTCATTCTGAACTTGTTTCAGAATCCCGATTGTAGCTGAGTCGTATATTATCTGTCCATTCTCAGAGAGCTCCTTTTCATGTAATGTCATGCTCTCCTTATCAAGAGCAACAAGGATGTCGATCTTTTCTCTCGATGACAGCACAGGCTTATCAGAAAACCTTATCTGAAAGAAATTATGTCCGCCCCTTATGCGGGACTCATAATCCTGATGAGTAAACACATGGCATCCTGCCCTTGAGAAAACCCTGGCAAGAGTATCGCCTATGGTCTGGATACCCTGCCCTGCCTCGCCGCCTATTTTTATTGAGTAGTCCATAATAATAGTTTTCTATACTGCCATTGCGAGGTCGATCCGACCGAAGCAATCTCATAAATCATCATATAGGTTTTTCCATTCCGAATTCATTCATACTATCAATTAATTCTATTTTCTTGGCTCTTCAGCCTCCTTTAATCTGTTTTTCTCTGTTTATAGCATACTCAACATCACTGAATATCTCGAAATAAACCAATTTCTTAACTTTATATTTTTTAGTAAATCCTTCAACTAATTCTTCCTTATGTTCATACACTCTTCGTTTCAGATCGCCTGTAATGCCAGTACAAAGAACAGTATAGAAAATTTTTCCATATCGTCTCCTTACATTAGTGAATAGTCGTTAGTGAAGTCGAAGATATTATAGACATGTATCCTGATTGAGTTTAGATTATATTTTTGATGTCGTCAATAGTAGTAACAACAATAACACTCACTGTTTTCTGTCTTTATCCAAAAGTCCCCTCAGCTTTTTCAAGAGTTCGGACGGCAAGATCGGTTTCATAACCAAATTCAATCCCCCTTTGCCCACATCCCCTATGCTCCTTCTTTTTATAAAATCCGCAGGATAGCCGCTTGCAAAGAGTGCTTTCATATCAGGCTTTATTTTTTTTATTATCTTATAAGCCTCTTCACCGCTCATCTTGGGCATTATCATATCAAGAAAAACAACTCCAATTCTATCCTTATTATCCATAAATTTATTTATCGCATCTTCTCCGTCAACAGCCTCTATGACCTGATAACCGAATTCCTCAAGAATCTCCTTAACAAGCTTTCTGACCTCTCCTTCATCTTCCGCCACAAGCACCGTTTCTGTGCCGGCCAGCGCCGACTTTGTTCCGCTCGCATCAGAACCGGAAATATCCGTAATCCGCATCCCTGAATTAACAGCGGCTATAGGCAGATATATCTTAAATGTTGTGCCTTTGCCTGGTTCACTGTAGCAATTGATATATCCATTATGCTGTTTGATTATTCCGTATACTATTGAAAGTCCGAGTCCTGTGCCTCTGCCTGCTTCCTTTGTTGTAAAGAACGGTTCAAAAATCCGTAACCTTGTCTCCTCGTCCATACCGCAGCCTCCGTCCGTAACTGCCATAAGAGCATACATTCCGGGTTTGCCGTAACCATGAACCTTCTCATATTCTTCATCAAATTTTACGAGCCCTGTCACTATGGTTAACAACCCTCCGTCAGGCATAGCATCACGGGCATTCGCTGCGAGATTCATCAGCACCTGCTCCATTTGAAGCGTATCAGCCACAACAATTAACTCCCCCCAACCCCCTCTTAAATTAAGATGGGGTGCCGAAGGCGGGGGCGTTATTACCTTCAGCTCTATGTCTTCTCCTATAATCCTGGACAGCAGCCTCTCCACCCTCTTTATGAGTTCGTTTAAATCTACCTGTTCCAAATTGCTTGCCTGTTTTCTGCTGAAGGTAAGGAGACTCCTTACGAGAGTCGCCGCCCTCTCTGACGAGGCAAGTATCTGGTCCAGATTGATTCTCAGGGGATCGTCTCTGCCCATTTTCATCTGCAAGATGCCTGTATAGCCCATTATCGCCGTGAGGATGTTATTAAAATCATGCGCGATTCCTCCTGTGAGCGTTCCGATAGCCTCCATTTTCTGGGAATGCCTGAGTTGATCTTCAAGCTTGCGATATTTGGTAATGTCTCTGCCAATCTCTATTACATTAATCACCTTCCCTTGTTTATCTTTTACAGGAATGCTCTTCAAGTCCCATATCATGCCTTTAGGCGTAGAGATCTGCACGTTTTCAGGCTCTCCTGTTTTAAAGCTCTTCAGAACCGGGCATTGCTCACAGGGCGCTGAGCGGTTATGCCACAAGCTGTAACAGTATTGCCCTGCCAGATTAGAAATTTCCGTGCCGAAACTGTCAACAGCGGACTGATTTGCCCATATTATCCTGAGGGCAGAGGTATGCATCATTACGCTGTCTGAAATGGCATTCAGAATATCAGAAAGCTGCTGTGTCGGAGATCCGCTGAGGCGGAAAAGTTTTTCAAACGTATCGCTATTATTTGGCAACACTGCCTCCGCATGTTACACCCACAGTCAAGGATTGTACACTTCCACTTAACTAAAAGTTCAGATGTGCTTACATTTGTGGGCAAAAGTCATATCATGCTTCCATTCACAAAATCAACGATTCTCTGCCTGTCTTTTTCCCTGATGCCTGAAAATTCCACGCCCATCTTGCTGATTGCCACACCTCCTGATAGCAAACTAATTTATTTCTGAGACAAGATATCTGCTCAATTCCTCAAATCGTTTTCTATTCTTATTGCAAAAAGGAAGTAACCTCTGATATCCTCTTACCTTATTAACATCCTTTATTTCTGTAATTTGAATGTCTTTAGGGAGTCTCTCTTTGATG
>CAMTVV010000023.1:0-4943 GCA_947085305.1 uncultured Nitrospiraceae bacterium | reverse complement strand
TGGTCTTATGAAGGCCAGCATAAACTTCCTCATCTACTGTTAGAGTCAATTTCTTTTGCATTTAAATCCTCCATTCTTTATACGTGTAGTATACGTATTTATTTCGGAAACGTCAATACCTAAATAAGTAACAGCATTATGGTTATCTTTTGGGGGCTAACGCCAGCGTCACTGACGAGGAGCACGGAATCGTAATAACTTGCTAAAAGACAATTTGTATAGCACAAAATGTAATCTTGCTAAAAAAGCTCCGTGTGCTCCTCGTTCATGTGCACGCAGTTGTTAGACATGACATGTTATTGCGCAACACTTTTATAATATTACCTAAGTCCTTCTTTTGATCACGGTAAAAATCACGAGAACCTGGATGGTAAGTGTGAACCCATAATAATTTATCATGTGATATCAAATATACTTTTTCGTATAGCTTTTTTTTAAACCTGAAAATGTCAGTAATTGCTTCACGAGCTCTATCGCCTTGAGTTATTAAGATATGCGGCGCAATTATTTTTATTTCTTGAGGAAGATATTGCCGGCAGTTCCGAAATAGAGTAATATCCGCTTCCTTCGAGTGCGGTTTATTCTGGCAGCATTTAGCTGAGTTTAAATGACAGAAATAATCCTTGATTTCTTCAAGGGAAATATGATTATCTGAGATAGCACTATAGATTTGCTGCGCCCAATAATGGGTTTCATACCAATGCCGACCTTTGGGTAATTTCTCTACTTTGCATTCTATTTGTTCTTGGCGGCGCACTGCTTGGGAGTCCGTTCATACGGATCTATGACACTATCACCTGAATCTAAACTGAGGAATGCAATTCTGGGAAAGGAATCGCTGTACTTGTCTGGTACAAATGCAGATTTTGGCCCCGTAAAATTATGACTGTTTGATGAACATGCCTTCTTGTATTGACATTTAAATGTTAAAGAATGAATGCCATTTTTCCTGTAATATTTGTCTATCGCGTTAATGATATCCATAATGTTATGCCTAACGACCTAAATCAGCGGTGGCTATTCGCCATCCGCTGGATTTTTTTGTTAACCCTTTTTTATCTTCTCTTTAAGTAACTTTTCAAATCACGATAGTAATTTTCATGAGGGCCAATCATAATTAATTCTAAACCATCATTAATCATTCTGTAAGAAAGGAGATACTGAATAGTTTTGATTTTGAACTTATGAATATATACACCACGCAGGTCTCCTTTTTTTCCTTCTCCAGCAGAAGGATTATCTATTATCCTTTTAATTTCAGCATCTAATATCCCTTTTTCTTGCTTTGAAAACTTTTTGATTTTGTTTTCAAAAATTCTTGATTGAAAGATTTTCATTTGTCGTTATCCAAACTTATATTCCGATTTTTCACCCCGCTCTAATTCTTCTATTCCCACAAGTATTTCTTTGATAAGACTATAGGTTAAATCTGGATTTTCTTCAGCGCATTTGCCTATTTTTGCCCAATGTTCAATTTGACCAGTTAAGGATCTGTGGTCTATACGGCTGAATTTCTTTGCCTCATCAACCAGTTCTTCAGATATTCGCACTGCTGTTGCCATAGTATTTACCTCCATGCTTTCTATTGTTATTTGTTATCATTTTAATTCATTTCATAGCAAAATGCAACTTGCTTGGGTTTTATAATTTTAGGGTTAACGTTAAAGCTGAGGGGCGCCGCGTTTTTTTTGCGGCGTCCCTCTCCAGCGCCTTGTTAGCGCCTCACCCCGCCTGCGGCGGGGGTTTATCATAAAGTAACTTCCTGGTCGAGTTGCTGCTGCTTTGTTATGTTATGCTTAAATTTCGCAATTTCAAGTGGTTGCAATGAAGTTACTTGGAAGGCAGTATTCGTCTTTTTCAGCCTCCAGTCCGGAATCCGTAGCTGGCATATATCTTTTGGGCTATTTCACCAGTCATAAACTCAATAAAGTTCCTAGCTGCAGTAGGATGACGGCTAGTTTTGTCCACATGGGCTATGAAATACTGGCCAACGACATCGTGTTCTTCCGGGATGGAAACGTAATCTAACAATCCTTCCTTTTTCTTCTGGTACAGGGCCTCGCTTAACCAGACTGGTCCGGCATCTGACCGGCCTTCAGTCAACAAATTAATTGTTTCTCGATGGTGAATACGGGTCAGGTAGGTCTCGCCGTTCATTACTTTCTCTTCCATAACCCGTTTAACCAGTTCCGATCCTCCAGCCTTTTCAATGGCCTTGAGAATCAATCGGCCTACACCTTCATAAGCTGGATTAGGCATGGCTACCCGCACACCTGGCTGCCCCAGGTCTTTCAATCCACTGATAGCTGCAGGATTGGCTGCGGGCACCAGGATAGCCAAACCGTTTCTGGCGTATGGCTTGTAGCCTTGTATGAACCCTTGCCGGAGCAGGTCTTCCATTTCTTCCCGGCCGGCGGTATAGACATCCGGTGGGGTGCTGATTATTAATTTCCCTACACGCAGAGCTCCCTGTTTAATCTGGTCGGCTAAGACCCCTGGAGGCAGGGTCTCATAAAAGATATGCCGGATATCTGGATAAAGTCGCCGAAATGCAGCCAGAAGTTCCTCAACAACCATCCATTGATTGCCATTGAAAAACAGGGACAGATCCGGATTGCATGGATCGCCATGCAGGTCACATACAAAGTCAACCGATGGTACGGAAAATTCAACAGCTGTTTTGCCTTCAGTATAAGTCATAATGATTCTCCTTTGGATGTTTTCCACCACTATCATTGTATTGTTCAGGCTTTTACATAGGCGCATCCTTCGGCCTGTAACCGGATGATTTCCAGAATACCAGCCGGAACCACCTGACATGGTTCCAGTAGTTCCTCATGCTTAATGCCCAGATTGTTGAGTGAGTTGTTACAGACAAAGAAATGAACACCAGATCCTGAGAGGCTCTCAATACGAGAAGCATACTGCCCAGCACTTTCACGCCGGAACAATCTGACCGCAACCCCGTTGGCTACCAGATAAACGGCGGCTTCATCGGCAGGGACATTTTTCAGCAAATTTTCCATATTGTTAAGCGCCATAAGCAGTGTTTCTTCATCGTCCCGGTTAACATGAAAAACAACCTTTGTTTTCATTAGTTTTTCCTCCTAATATTGATTATGGAATGTCAAACCCTCATCTTGCGGGCCTAACGCGCGCCTGACGCGCCGCCTCTGGCGCGTCGCTGTGGACCGGCTGGTTATCGTTGTTTTTTATATTGTTCCTCTGTTTTCCTTTTTGCTTCAAGCTTTCTTTTTCTGTAAAAATCAACGAGCGGTTTAAATGGCAGGAGAATTATTATTACGATATACATGAAAAGAATCATCAGGGCTTGCAGAACGATGATATCTTGGAACCAACTTCGGACTTTTGCTTTGAACTCATAGACCTTCCGTTTGGTTACGGGAGCACGGGATATGAGTTCTAACTTTGGCCCAATATCTTGGTTTAGAAATACGAAGTAGTATCCGCCATACTTCAATTCGTATCGGTCTTTCGCCGGAACAAGTAACTTTTCTAATTCTTCATACTTCTCTGGGACACAACCAAAACCGGTTGCGCCATGAACCTGATCGTAGCGTGCGACGAGCACTGTGCCCGCAGGGATCACGCATTCAAATGACCCTGTATATGGTGCGCCCCATGATGTGAGGCCAGTTGTCTTAGTGTCTTCTTTCACAATGAATCGATCGCCATCACAAACAGATTCTATTGTAGATGTACGCATAATATTCCTTTACAGATAACGCCTGAACTGTGCGGTGGCTATCAGCCATCCGCACGAGTGATTTGTTATGTGCCCATTATCCATATGGAAAGTTTTTTCTTGATTGATACAAGACGCTCCGCCCCAATGCTACCAATAAAACCAAGAAGGACATTTTTGTTTATAACTGCAAGTCTGGTGATTCTAATAACACTTGACGTCTTCAATCCAGACTGCAAAAAATCTGCATCTTCTTCTTTTATAACTACATCAAACTCTGGAACTTGTTGTGACAACTGAGATGATATCATGCAAATCAACCAGTCATCATGAAGGCTTGGCAATTTACGAATCACAAGAGCTGGGCGAAGTTTCCCGATGGTTTGGTCTGTCTGTGGAAATTTAAAAAGGACTATTTGTCCTTCCTGAATCATGTAAAGCGTTCCTTGAGATCATTAAGCGAATAGGGAGAATATTCTTCTTCTATGTCACGCATTGCAAAGGATAGAGATAGTTCTGACCATTCTGTTCCCTCCCTATCAATTTTTTGGCCTTTCTTTATTTTTGATTCGAGGTACTCCACGAAATCTAATATCTCAGCCTGAAATGATTCGGGCATTTCCTGAATATGTTTTAAGATTTTTTCCGGTAATGACATTTTATAACACCTCCGCTTCTTTTTCTAAGAATATCATAGTGCTGTAGAATTTGCCAGAGCACATCTGAATTGAAAACTGTTGTATCTATTTTTGAATATCAACTAATAAATTTATTACCTCATCCAAGTTTTTATTTTCTTCTATAATAACCTCGCTGCAATCTCCGTTATAAAAATTTTGAACTCCCTCGGACAATGGTTTGACTTGATGGAACTTTATTTTATTTTTTACAATATCTTCCTTAGCCATAACAACAATCCTAATTTTCTTTCGCTTGATTTTGAAATATGCAAAATTCCTTTTCTTTTTGATAGAAATATAGTATCGCTGTGGATTAAAGACAATATTTTCAATTCGACTTGTTAAAATGTCCTTGAATCTCAAGAAAATATCTTTAATCTCAGAGTTCACACCGTCCAAATGGTATTCCTCAGTATACTTGAGGTAGAATAAATAAGTGTGTAAATAGATAGCGGGCGGTGTATCCTAAAAGTTGAACGACAATTCAACAAAAAAGAAAGGAGACACCACCATGAAGAAGGATAGCGTGAAGACGGCGCGGCCGTCAAGGGCAACGT
>CAMTVV010000022.1:0-10141 GCA_947085305.1 uncultured Nitrospiraceae bacterium | reverse complement strand
TCCATTGAGTATTTTCAGAAGTTTACCGGAAAGATCACAGGGACGGCCGATATTTCTTACGGGAGGGACAGCTTTCATGGTGATCTCCCGAGGCTGGATACCGCCCGGCAAGCAGGTATCGGCCTCATCTATCAGTTCAAAAAATGGTTGAGAACTGAGGCCAAATACAGTTATACTAAAAGAAAATCTACTGAGAATGAGTTTAATTATAGAAACAATACATATTATCTCAAGGTTGTTGCGTCCTTGTAGACCGAAGACACAATTCCATTCCGGACGGATAATGCCACGCCTTACCCTGGCGGTTATTCTGACAGTTATAAGCATCCCCTTTCTCCTGTACGCACAGGATTATGTCGTGGGGGAAAGGGATGTGCTGCGCATAACTGTTTACGACCATCCCGACCTGACCTCGGTTGCCAGGGTGAGCGGGGAGGGCACGATCTCCTTTCCCCTCATAGGAGAAGTAAAGGTGGCGGGCCTTACGATCCAGCAGATAGCTAACAGACTAAGCGAGCTGCTGGCCGGCGGATATATCGTCAACCCCCATGTGATCGTCTTCATTGAAGAATTCAAGAGCAAGAAGGCAACGGTCATCGGGGAGGTCACAAAACCAGGCCTCTATGAGCTTCCCGGCCAGACAACCCTCTTAGAGCTTCTCTCCAGGGCTGGCGGCCTCGCAAAGGACGCAGGCGACAAGGCCGTCATCAAGCGGAAAGTGAGCCGGGGGGAAGAGACCTTCACCATTGATCTGAAGAGGCTGATAGAGAAGGGCGACACCAGCGTTGACATAATACTGCAGGATGGAGACAGCATCTATATCCAGAAGGCGGGGTTCTTCTACGTCACAGGCGAGGTGAAAAAAGCGGACGCTTACAAGTTTGAGGAGGGCACTACGGTGCTCAAGGCTATTACCATGGCAGGGGGATTTACCGACAAGGCGGCGGAGAAACGGATAAAGATAAAGAGAAAGGCCGGCGGCAAGGAGACTACGCTTGAGCGGGTCGGGCTGGATGAACTTGTCAGGCCGGACGATGTCATAATCGTCCCGGAGAGTTTTTTCTAAACAGTGCCGGAGAGGGAGAAAATGCAGGAAGAAGAGGTCCATCTTAGAGATTACTGGAAGGTGATCGTAAAGAGAAGCAACAGCGCCCTTACGTTCTTCTCTGTCATTGTGGTTGTGGTGATCATAGGCACCCTGACAACGATTCCCATATACCGCGCCTCTACAAGGGTGCTGATCGACAGGGAAAACCAGAACGTCGCCAGTCTCAAGGACGTGTACTATGACATCTACTCCGAAGACTACTATCACACCCAGTATGAGCTCATAAAGAGCGCTGCGGTGGCATATAAGGCCGTGAAGAATCTCAACCTCGAGGGAAATCCGGATTTCAACCCGGCAGCGAAGAAGCAGAGTGAAGGATTCATGGGCGGTCTTTCCCGTGCACTCGGCAGCATCTTTAGCGGGAAGAAAACCCCGGAAGATGCAGTGAAAGACGATCCTGCAATGGCCCTGGCAAAGATGGTGCAGGGGGGGCTCAGGGTGGAGCCGGTGAAGAACAGCAGGATCGTGAACATCAGTTTTGAATATCATGAGCCGAGGCTTGCAGCGGCAATCGCCAATGGTGTGGCCAACGCCTATGTTGAACAGGTGCTCGACATAAAGATGGGAGCGGCAAAGCAGGCGGTGGAGTGGATGTCGAAGAAGATCGATGAGCAGAAAAAGACGCTGGAGGAGTCTCAGAAGGCGCTCCATGAATATATGAAGGACAAGGATATCGTCGAGCTCGAGAATAAGGAGGCCTTGGCGCCTCAGAAACTCCAGAACCTGAGCTATCAGCTCATCCTTTCCGAGGCAAAAAGGAAGGATGCCGAAGCGTTGCACAATCAGGTGAAAGGTCTTGCGAACAACCTTTCAGAGGCGCTCACCGTGCCTGCGGTCGCCGGGGACACCGTGATGCAGTCCCTCAGGACGGAAGAGATAAAGAAAGAGAAGGATATCATGGAGCTGTCGAAGAAGTTCGGAGAGAAACATCCCCAGATGATACGGCTTAAGGAAGACCTCAGGGCGATCAGGGAGAAAATGGCCAGCGAGGCGAAGAGAATCATCACCTCCATAAAGAATGATTACGAGCTCGCAAAGGCGAGGGAGGCGGGACTGAGAAATTCCATGGCGCAAGGGAAAGGTGAGGCCATGGTCCTTTCGGAAAAGGCAATACAGTACGGCGTCCTTAAGCGCGAGGTCGAGAGCAACCAGCAGATCTATGATGCCCTTCTCAAACGTATCAAGGAGACCAGTCTGATCGAGGAAGTTAAGTCATTCAATATCTATATTATTGACAAAGCTGAGGTGCCCAGGGGTCCTGTGAGGCCGAGAAAAATACTGAACATCCTTCTTTCCGTCATCGTGGGATTGTTCGGCGGGGTCGGGATCGCCTTCTTTCTTGAGTATATCGACAACACCTTCAAGAAACCTGAAGATGTGGAGGAAAGGCTTGCGCTGCCCCTCCTCGGGGTGATTCCTTTGATCAAACGCACCGAGGCCTCTGATGAGAACTTCGAAACCATTGCCCATACCAATCAGAAGTCTACGATCTCGGAGATGTACCGGGCCCTCCGGACGAGCATACTCCTCTCAACTCCTGAGCCTGTAAAGAGCCTTGTCGTGACCAGCTCAGTAGAAAATGAGGGCAAGACAACAACCGCCCTGAATCTTGCCATAACCCTGGCGCAAATGGACAAAATGGTGTTGCTGGTGGATGCCGACCTCAGAAAACCGAAGGTCCATTCAATGCTGAAAATGGATAATTCCATCGGCCTGAGCAGTTTCCTTGCACGGCAGGTGGTCCAGAATATGATTAAGGTCAGTGAGGTGCCCAACCTCAGTATCATCACCGCAGGGCCCCTTCCGCCGAACCCGTCGGAACTCCTCGGCTCAAAGAGGATGAAGGAGTTTCTGGATGTCGTGAACGAGAAGTTCGATATTGTGGTCTTCGATGCCGCGCCGCTCATCACCGTGACCGACACGACATTACTCTCGGATCTTGTTGACGGCACTGTCCTTGTGCTCAGGAGCGGCATGACCACCTTTGATATTGCGAAGAGGGGAGTCAAACTTCTCCGGGACATCAATGCAAAGGTCCTCGGCGTTGTCCTCAACAGCATGGACACGGAGAAGGAGGGATACAGGTACCTTTACCCCTATTATCATTGCGGTTCTGAATCTGAAAAGGAAAAGTCTGTTTGAGGGATACAGTGAGACCCATTGAACCGGGACTCGCCTGTCTTCTCCTTCTCGCTCCGCTGTTGTTCGGCGCCGTTGAATTCTGGTCTCTTGCGATCATGGAGATACTTTGCTTTTCCCTCCTTCTTCTCTGGTCTTTCCGGATGCTCAGCACGAAACAGCCGCCGGCTCCTTTCATACGACCGCCTCTTCTTGTTCCCATTGCCCTTCTCCTGGCCTTTACGATCATACAGCTCATTCCTCTCCCCCCGTGGCTTTTGAAAATCCTTTCACCCGGGACCTACGGGATTTACCGTGAGACATTCCCTCCTGAAGGCAGTCTTCCCTGGCTTACCCTTTCCCTTTATCCCTACGCCACATTTCTCGAAATCGTAAGGTTTATCTCTTACATCTGCGTCTATTTCCTCGCCATACAGATAGTGAGGGACAGAAAGTCCATTGCACGGATTACCGCTTTTGTTATTATGGCAGGGACAGGGATTGCGCTCCTGGGGATTGTTCAGTTCATATTCTGGAACGGGAAGTTGTTATGGTTCAGGGAATTGACGCAGGGGGGTAACCCCTTCGGTCCCTATGTCAACAGGAACCATTTTGCGGGTCTTATGGAGATGATCATCCCTGTTGCTGCAGGAATGCTCGTATACCTTCTCCCGAGCATACGAAACAGTCAGGGGGTGAAGACCGCAGCGGCCGATTTTTTTACTCACAGGAAGGTAAATGCTGCAATCCTCGCCGGAGCAGCGGCAGTGATAATGAGCACGGCTCTCTTTCTGAGCCTTTCCAGGGGAGGGATCATAGGTCTGAGTCTCTCCATGTTGTTCTTCGGCAGCATGCTTGCGCTAAGAAGCTCCACGAGGAAAAAAGGCCGGACCATCATCGGTCTGTTCCTGGTCATTCTTCTTACGGTAGGGTGGTTTGGATGGAGCCGGGTGATCGAGCGCTTCGAGAAGATAAAGCATGTGGATGCATCTTCAGAATACCGGATCAATAACTGGAAGGATTCAGTGAATATCGTGGCAGCATTTCCTGTCTTCGGTACGGGCCTCGGGACGTATGGGCATATCTACCCTAAATACAAAACGGTTCCGACTCAGGAACGCTGGGATCATGCCCATAACGATTACATCGAAGCAGCAGTTGAACTGGGGATACCAGGACTTGCTATAGCGCTTTATGTAATGGGGTCGTTTTACCTCATAATGTTCAGGATTCTCACGAAGAGGAAATCCCTTTACAGCAGGCTCCTCGGCATTGGAGGTATGGCAGGGATCACCGGCATCATGATCCACAGTCTCACAGATTTTAACTTGCGCGTGGGGGCCAACGGGCTTTATTTCGCTTTCCTTATGGGTTTTACTATTGCTGTTTCCCACCTGCGGACAGGGGAAGGAAATGAGGGGACTTTCCTTAAAGTGGCGGAGATAAAAGCTCCCCCGGGTAAAAGAACTGCTCTGAAGGCGGGGATTTTACTCATATTCGTTTTTCTTTCGGCAATTTCCCTTTTAAATTTCGGCGCCGAGATTTATTATGCCCTTGCGAAGGGGTCCATCAGGGAAGGATCAGAGCTTGTTTCAAGGGGTATGATGATCAAGAAGGCCAGGATTCTGAGTCCGCTGGATGCACGGTTGGCCTTTGCAGAGGGGAATATTAATTATGCCCTGGAAAGAACAGAGAATGCCGCGGGAAATTATGCCGTGGCAGTTGCCCTTAACCCTGCCAATGGTGAATACCTCCAGATGCTCGGCATTGCCTACGGCAATATGGGGAAGAAGGAGAGCGCAGAGAGGTTTATGAAACTGGCAGTGCGCTATGATCCTACATCGGCATGGATGCGGAAGAACTATTCCTTATGGCTTTTCTCAAATGGGAATAAAGAGCTTGCCCTGAAGGAAATGAAAGAGGCCATAGCCCTTGACCCTTCTAATACGAGGAAGTATATTGCTTCCCTGGTCCTGAGCAAAGTTACCCCTGATGAGATGAGGGATACGATACGAGAAATCCCCCCGGCGCTTCTCCTCTATGGACGCTACCGAGAAGAAATGGAGGATACAGAGGGTGCATTGGAGAGCTATCTTGATGCGCTCACTGTTATGAAGCGCGAAGGGGACATAAAGACCGAAGTCTACCACCGGATCGCAGGACTCTACGAGAAGAAAGGGCTGCTCGGTCAGGCCATGGCATACTATGAGGAGGGGGTTAAAAACAGCCCATCTGACTATGGGCTCAGGTTCAGGCTTGCGAAACTCTATGACAGACTGGATATTCCTTACCGGGCGAAAGAGGAGTACGAAAAGGTCCTGATCCTGAATCCGCTGAATGAATATGCCCAGAGAAGGCTGAAGGATCTGGGCGGCAGATAAGTCTTATAGTGCATCAACAGGCATCCTGGGTTCCCGAATTGTCCTGAAAAACCGGGATAAAATGCTGTAAAAATCCTGCGTTACAACTATATTGAGGTATGCTATTAATTTAAAGCTTCTGAAAAATAGCAAAGTGAGGACAAAATGCCTGTTGTAGCCATTCCGAAGATATTAAGAGAGCGTCTTACCGATGAAGTTTATCGCCATCATAAAAGAGGTGGATGCAGATGCAAGAAAGGATGCCATTGCAATAGCGGAAGAGAGATTTGAAAGAAGACTTACAGAAGAGGTATCACGGCTCGATAAAAGAATAACGGAAGAGATATCAAAACTCAGGGTTGAAATGGCTGAAAAATTTGCTCAACTTGAAACAAAGATGACATCTTTTAAAGCGGAAATCATAAAGTGGATGTTTCTCTTCTGGCTGGGACAGATTGTTGTTGTAGCCGGATTGATTAAGCTTTTAAAATAAACCCTGTCAGAGATAAATCTCTAACAGGGCAAACAAAAAAGCAGGAATCGAGGATATTACCTGACATAATTGTCGCCAGACACCAGTCGAGGCAGGTGACCCCATCTCCCTTGAGATTGTCTTGCCGCAGCTCTTGCAGGCCATCTCGGTCTCGTGGCTCCAAATCTCGTTCTTTGTCTCGCAATAAATGGAAACCAGCGGAAAGTTGTTGATTTATCTTTTAAAATGCCTTTAACCTAAGATATAATTTGTCTATGCTTTACCTGGTCTGGTTTTGGAGGGGAATTGGCAAGGAAGGCCTGGAAGAAAGAAGAAGACGTAGATTCCTACCGGCACTAAGCCGAAACCCGCAAGAATGACTGCCCCTCAGTCCGGATGAAGAGTCGTGGAAATAGTCAAATCAATCAATTTCTCAAGAAAGAAGGATAGGGGCAGTGGGAGATTGTGAATGGCTGGATTGCAACGTCTTGAACGTACATGAGGCAAGGATGAGCAGCCGAGGATATTGATTGAAGACCCGGAAGAGGTCTTACGGATACAGGAACACCCAGAACATGCTTATTTCCGGGGATAATCTTTATTTAAGACTGTGTAGAGGTGAACAATGAAAGAGAACTCGCTTGCTGTATTTGAAGATTACAAAATCCGCAGAATATATGATGAGGAATCTGAGACATGGTATTTCTCTGTGGTGGATATTATTCAGGTGTTGATTCAGCAGCCGAATTATCAGACCGCAAGAAATTATTGGAAGGTCTTGAAAAACCGCCTGAAAAAAGAAGGAAGTGAAACGGTTACAAAATGTAACCGACTGAAAATGGAAGCAGCTTAAGAGGGAAACCATGAAAAGGGAAATGATTACAAGGTTGCAGTAAAATGCCTTAAATGATTTTTTCCAATATTTTGCCCTAAAAGGCTAAATATTGGAAATTTTGACTAATATGTTGTAAAATCAGGCTGATAGAGATGGACGATAAGATCATAATAAAGATGTTGGCCCTGTATAACCCTTGGTGGATTGATAAGAAGGGGAGCTGGAGAGAAGATATTCCCTCTTTCAAGCGAGATATCGTAGAAAGAATTCTTTCCGATATTGAGGAACTGCCTCAAATCATCTCAGTCACAGGCCCTCGTCGGGTAGGCAAAACAACAGCGCTTCGTCAGGCGGTCTGCCACCTCCTCGATACGATGAAATTGTCTCCGGAAAGAATACTTTATTTTTCCTTCGATGATCCGGAGGTGTTCGCCTCTCAGGACTTACAGCGAAAGATGTTCGATAAGCTTGTAGAATATGCCGAAGCAAAAGGAGCAAACAGGAAAGCCCCGTTCTTTTTTTTCCTTGATGAGATTCAACGCCTCCCGCGCTGGGAGTTGTTTCTAAAAAAATACTATGATCTCAAAGTCCCTGTCCGGTTTGTCATTTCAGGTTCCGCGTCATCTCACATCTTTCGCAGCAGCCAGGAAAGCCTTCTCGGTCGCATAAAAGACCGACACTTGTTGCCGTTCAGCTTCCGAGAATATTGCCGATATACCTTACGCATGGAGCGGGGATTTTCATCTGTTTTGTCAGAACCTGAAGCGCTCAGGAAGATTATTCTGGATGAAAAAGCGGAAGACGCTTTGCATTATCTGCAAATGCTGGATAAAAAGATTGCGCCATTCAACAGTGGAATTAGCCGCGCAGTCGTTGAATATTGCAGAGAGGGCGGATTTCCTGAGGTCTGGAGCATCCGCGACCCTGTACGCAAGATGGAATACTTGATGGAGCAGCAGGTAAGAAAGGTGCTCTATGAAGACCTGATGTCTCTTGCAAAGTACAAGAAGCCGGAGAACGTGCTGAGGTTTTTCGTATATCTGTTAGCTCATCCGGGAATTGAAATAAATACGGCGAAAGTCGCCGGTGAGATAGAGGTGGAACGGCGGGTTGTGGAAGAAAACTTTCCCCGCCTTATATTGACCGACCTCATCATCCGCATTCAGAAATTCATTCATAAGCCGTTGCGGGTGAAGCAGGGCAATATCAAATGTTACCCTATTGACCTTGCATTAAGAAACGCCGTGCTCAAAACATGGCAGGATTATACCTCAGACCCCATGATGATGGGCCTCTATGCCGAAAATCTTGTTGCACGGCAGCTTTTCACATGGACAGAGGCTATAGACATCTCGTTTTATCGGGAGAAAAATACAGAGGTGGACTTTATCGTAACCCACCGTGGAGACCGGTATCTGCCGATAGAGGTCAAGCACAGACAGCGCAAGGAAATGACAACAGGGCTTAAGCATTTCATGAAAAAATATAGGTTGCCGTTTGGTCTGATGGTTACACGGGAAAGACAGCTTTTTTTAGAGGACGGTATCCTGTGCATTCCATTGAGATATTTTCTGCTGGCGACATGAGCGACAAGAAACAAAAACTTGAACTCACATGGATAGGCAAGGATGAGCAGCCGGGGCTGGAAAGGTTATTGAGAGGTTTCAGCAATTAGGCTGGAGGCGGGGGCTATTTTTCGCGGAAATCATTTATAATTATGGCAATCCTTAATACAGGATAAGGAGCGGCATGGCAAAGGGGAGAAAAAGAAAAGATTCTGCTGATGAGAATGTAGAAGCCTACAGGCATGAATCTGAGACAAGGAAAAACGTTATCTGGACTGGAAAAGTAGAAAACACATCATTTGAAGTTCCTGCCATATCCCTCCATATCCATAGAAGAATAGCGCCTTAAGCCCTGATCAGCAAAAGATATACGAGGGCAGAAAAAAATATAAAGCATGGTATAATTTTATAAATTGATTCATAGCTAACTCTGTACCAATGGTTGTATGTTAAGCTGTCATTCCCGCTTGTCGGGAATCCTTCTTAATTCCCCCTTTGTAAAGGGGGTTAGGGGGTTGTTCCAAAGAAAGATTCTCGAAGCGAGTCTCCGCGAAGAGTCGCTCCGACTGGACAAACCAGAATGACAGAATGAAGATCTTTAAGAATTAATAGCATAAGGGAAACAGAAAATCATGAAAAGGATTGAAAATATTAAAAAAATATTAGCCGAGCATCGTGATGAGCTAAGACGTGAACACAAGATTATCGAAATAGGAATTTTCGGCTCATATATCAGGGGTGAGCAGAAAAGGAAAAGCGATATTGACATATTGGTTAAATTTGACGAGCCTGTGAGTCTCCTTGATCTGGTAGGTGCGGAAAACTATCTTTCCGATCTTCTTGGGATTAAGGTTGATCTTGTGCCTAAGGAAGATGTTAGACCCGAACTTAAAAAAAGGATATTAAGAGAAGTAGTTTACGTATGAAACGGGATATTTCATTATATCTGAAGGATGTTTTTGAAAATATGAAACATTTAGAAGCATTTATTGAGAATCTGACCTATGAGGAATTTATAAAAGACAGGAAAACCTCATATGCTGTTGTAAGATGTATTGAGATTATCGGCGAGGCTGTAAAGAATATTCCTGACGATGTTAGGGAGAAATATCCTGATATTCCTTGGAAAAAGATGGCGGGCATGAGAGATAAGATAAGTCACTTCTATTTTGGAATAGATATGAAGAAGATTTGGCTGGCAGTAAAAAGAGACATTCCTCAAATTAAACATTCTATAAAGAAAATCCTGAAAGACATTAAGAAACAAGAAACCGCAAAGGAAACGGACAGTAAAAAAGGAAAACGCTTGAAAAAATAAACGGCAAATACCTATGTTATAGCGATATTTATCCTCATTCATAGGATAAGTGGCAATGGGGAAAAAGAACAAAAATTCAGCCAATAATGATGTAGAAGCGTATAGGCATGAATCCGAGACAAGGAAAAATGTTATCTGGACTGGAAAAGCAGAAAACACATCCTTTGAAGTTCCTACCGTATCCCTTCATATCCATGAAAGAATAGCTCCCGAAGCCATTGTTCGATTATTTGGAGGTTTCGGGAAATGGGCATTCATGGAGATAACCGACCTCTGGAATGCAAAAGGTGAGATCAGGAAGTTTACAGAGCATCTTGCCTGCGCTTTAAAAGGGAAGGCTGAGTATTTTTTGACCTGTGATGATA
>CAMTVV010000021.1:0-3972 GCA_947085305.1 uncultured Nitrospiraceae bacterium | reverse complement strand
TTCTTGAGATCGCCGCTTTGTAGGGGTTCATATCCTGTTTTCTTCCCGCATAGATCGCTCCTGCCCTGTCGCATACGATAATGTCTTTTATTCCATATGCCGCCAACATCCATGCGTTCGCAATACCTGCTGCGCCTGCCCCCAGGATAACCACTCCGAATTTCCTGATATCCTTTTTCAGCAGCCGCGAAACATTGAGAAGCCCTGCGAGAACGACCACAGCAGTTCCATGCTGGTCATCGTGGAAAACAGGGATGTCAAGCTCTTTTCTTAACCGTGCCTCTATCTCAAAACACCTCGGCGCTGAGATATCCTCAAGGTTAATGCCGCCGAAGGGCGTCGCAATATACTTGACGGTCTTGATGATCTCCTCGGGATCCCTTGTGCTCAAAGCCAGGGGGAAGGCATCGATGCCGGCAAACTCCTTGAAGATCATGGACTTGCCTTCCATGACCGGCATGGCAGCCTCAGGCCCTATATCCCCGAGACCGAGGACAGCGGTGCCGTCGGTTATCACAGCCACGGAATTCCCTTTTATGGTATATCGGTAAACATGCTCTTTATGCTCCTGAATATCCCTGCAAACCCTTGCCACCCCGGGAGTATATACCTTTGAGAGGTCTTCCCTGTCGCGCACGCTCACCTTGTTATGAATCTCTATCTTGCCGCCCTCGTGAGCAGAAAAGGTCCTGTCCATAACCCTCAGTACCTTAACACCATCTATGTCCCTGATGGAATTGACGATTCTCCTTTCATGCTGCTCATCCCTGGCATTCACGGTAATATCCCGGACAATCGTTCCCTTTTCAACACGGACAATGTCGATGGCGCCCATGTCTCCCCCCACCTGGCTGATGGCGTTCGCTATGCGGGAGAACATACCGACACGGTTTTCTATCGCCGCACGGATAGTTATGCTGTAGCTCGGACTCGGCACACGCGCCATATCAAACCTCCTTCAGTCCCGATGGGAGCGGGCTTGTAATAACAATATCAAATTTGTGAATCCGCATGAGTGCGGACAGAGGCGGGAACTTCATTAAAGGACTAAGCCCAGGGGGTTCAGCCCTCCACAATGCTGTGCTCTTCCCACATGAACCAGCTTCCTGATTCATGCATAAAAAAGTAGGTATTCGAAAAGACCGCAAAATGCTGCCCTTCTTCTTTCACGAGCCTCTCGAAGAGCGCCTTTTCCTTGGGAGACGGGGCCTCTGAGGCCGCCTTCTTGTAAAACTCAACTCCTTGTTTTTCCATGTCCATGGCGATCTTGAAGGCATTCAGTTCATCTTCTGTCGCTTCCACCCTGTCCATCATCTCATGTCGCAGCTCCTCGAATATGGTCTTGATCTTCCTCATTGGATTGATGTCCTGGGCAGTGATTTCCATGCCCTTCATGATGTCGGTCAACAGCTGCAGATGACGTTTTTCATCCTCAGTGATGGAGAGGAACATCTTCTGCCCCACCTTGTTCTTCACCTTCTCGGATGCGCTCTTGTAAAAATCAATGGCATCGGTCTCCATCTTTATCGCTATTTCAACGGCGTTCATAGCATCCTCCCTGAGTTATATTTTTTCGAACAAGTCCCTGGTTGCCCCGCACACCGGACATACCCAGTCTTCCGGCAGCTGCTCAAAGGGCGTTCCGGACGGGATTCCCCCGTCAGGGTCCCCGGTTTCCGGGTCGTATATGTATCCGCACACAGTACATTTCCATTTTTCCATGAGACAGAATCCTCCAATCAGATGATGAATTTTAGCTTCAAAGCAGATAATTAACTTTATTAAGAATCTCCGGCATTGTCAAGAAAAATCTCCAAAATGATATAATTCATTCATGCTTATCCTTGTCACCAATGACGATGGCGTTCATTCACCGGGAATCATCGCGCTTTTTAAGGCGATGAAGGAACTCGGAGAGGCTTATATCGTGGCCCCCGACCGTGAAAGGAGCGCAGTGGGCCACTCCCTCACCCTTCACCGGCCCCTGAAGGTGGAAGAGCTGAGGGATCACGTATATTCGGTGAACGGCACGCCCACTGATGCCGTGGTCCTGGGGGTAAACAAGGTGCTGCCACGGAAACCCGACATCGTGGTGTCGGGGATCAACAGGGGAGGAAATCTCGGGGATGATATCACTTACTCGGGCACGGTTTCCGCCGCCATTGAGGGGACCATACTGAGCATTCCCTCGTTTGCGGTATCGGTGCCGGGAGACAAACACTTTCATTTTGAGACCGCGGCCTTTTTTGCCACGATGATAGCCGGGTTTATCATTGAAAACCCCTTGCCCTATGACACGTTTCTCAATGTGAATGTCCCGAACATGACCAAGTACCAGGTGAAGGGGATAAAATTTACGCGGCAGGGAAAGCGCATTTACGACGGCTCCATACAGGAGGTCTTCTCCCCCAGAGGCGAGAGGCATTACTGGATCGGGGGCGGAGTGCCTTACTGGGAGCATGCAGAAGACACGGATATCAGTGCAGTGGAAGCGGGGCATGTCTCCATTACGCCGGTATATCTCGACTTTACGAACCACAAGGCGCTGGACAGTCTTAAAAAGAAATTCCCTGCATTTCACGAAGCAGTCAAACCTGAGGAAGAAGGTCATGACCATGAAGAGGTATGATGTAGTCATCGTGGGGAGCGGGCCCGCGGGCATTTTTGCTGCCCTCGAGCTTGTGGAAAAAAACGGCCTCAGGGCACTCATGGTCGAAAAAGGCAAGGATATTGATGAGCGGCAGTGTCCCATGTCCGTAAAGGACAGCTCCTGCAATAAGTGCCCGGAGTGCGACCTTCTGAGCGGCTGGGGAGGAGCAGGAGCCTTCAGCGATGGAAAATTAAACCTCTCCCCTGAGGTGGGAGGGTTCCTCACGAGGTATATCAATACAGAAAACCTCCTGTCCCTTATCGAATACGTTGACGGAATATATGTGAAACTGGGCGCCCCTGAGGAGATATATGGCACGGATACCGGGACGATCAAGGATTTGCAAAGCCTCGCATCAAAAAACGATCTTATTCTGATCCCTTCAAAGATACGGCATATCGGAACAGACCTTTGCAGGGGGCTTCTGAAAAGGATGAAGGAATCCCTTACCCCCCGTGTGGATGTGGTCTTCGGAACCCAGGCCGAAAAGATACTTGTGAACGGCGGAAAGGTCAGGGGTATCCGCCTGAGCAGTGGGGAAGCAGTGGAGTCGGATTTTGTGATCCTGGCGCCGGGGAGAGAGGGTTCACGCTGGCTCGAAAAGGAGGTGAAAGCCCTCAAACTCACCCGTCTCCAGAACCCGGTTGATATCGGAGTGCGGGTCGAGATACCCGCAGCGGTCTTCGAGCACCTCACCAAAGCAACCTATGAGCCAAAACTCATCTACTATTCCAAAAAGTTCGATGACAAGGTGAGGACGTTCTGCGTGAACCCCTATGGAGAGGTGGTGAAGGAATACCTTAAGGGAATATGGACGGTGAACGGCCACAGTTATGCCCGGAGAAGGACCGCCAACACCAATTTCGCACTCCTCGTGAGCACTGTCTTCACAGAGCCATTTAATGAACCCATATCCTACGGCCGGTATGTGGCGAGACTGGCGAACTTCCTCGGCCAGGGAGTGATCGTTCAACGGCTGGGAGACCTCCTTGCAGGAAGGCGGTCAACTCATGAGAGGATATCCAAGGGGATTATACAGCCGACGCTGAAAGACACCACTCCCGGTGACCTGAGCTTCGTGTTACCGTACCGCTACCTTTCGGATATCATGGAAATGCTTGAGGCCCTGGACAGGATCGCTCCAGGGGTCAATTCACGGCATACGCTGCTCTACGGGGTGGAGGTCAAATTCTATTCCATGCAATTGAAACTGACCAATGCACTCGAAACAGAGATTCCAAATCTCTTCGCCATAGGAGATGGAGCAGGCGTCAGCAGGGGGCTTGTGCAGGCATCAGTCTAGATCGGAAGAGCACACGTCT
>CAMTVV010000020.1:0-6717 GCA_947085305.1 uncultured Nitrospiraceae bacterium | reverse complement strand
GGTCAACCTGGGGATCACCACCTTCGACGGCCTGCGCATCGGGGTTATTGACCTTCCGGGGGCCTATGCCCTGGGGGGTATATCTGAGTTCAGGGTCTTTGGTGAGATTGCCGATGAGGATAATCCTGTTGTACATTTATTCCTCTCTCTTTTGTTCCGCAGCGGCAGCCGCGGCGGCCGCTTTGGCCGCAGCCTCAGCCTGGCTCAGGCTTGCGAGGACATGGGCGCTCTGCTTTTTCTCCAGCTTGATCACCATGTATTTTATCACAGGGTCAAAGACTTTGTAATAGTCTTCCAGTTTCCTGATCAGCGACGAAGCCGATCTGAAGACAAGGAGCACGTAAAACCCTTTCTTCTGCTTCTTCACCTCATTGGCGAGCTTTCTCCTTCCCCAGACATCGGCCTTGAGGATCTCGCCGCCTGAGTTCGTGATGAGGCCTTTTATCTTGTTGGTGGAGGCTTCGGTATCCTCGTCGGAGAGAGATGCGTTGAGAATGATGATGTTTTCGTAGATGTTCATCTGAACACCTCCTTATGGATTTTCCCCTGTCAGGGGGTCCGCCTGAAGTCGATGACCTCTGCGGCGGAACAGCCCTCGCCTCTTTGAACCGCTGAGCGAGAGCAAGGAGGGTACTCATTGTCATGAGACGTTTTGAGAACCCGGCTTGTTATTTATACCACAGTACCTCAATAAAATCAATTACTTTATCCGGTACTCCTTTATCTTCGTCCTGAGGGTGTTCCTGTTGATGCCGAGGGTCTTCGCGGCCTTGAGCTGATTCCCCCCTGTTTCGTTCAGTACAATCTTTATGAGGGCCTTTTCAACCTCGGAGATCACTGTCTCGTAAAGGTTGCAGTTGTCGAGCTTCGTCAGCTCCTTGAGGTATCGTTTCAGTTTATCCTCGAGAAATTCCTTTATGGAAAAGGAATTAGCCTCCTCCAGGAGAAGGTCCCGCTTCTCGATGACCGCCCCACCGGAAAGAACACACGCCCTCTTGATGGCATTCTCAAGTTCACGCACATTGCCGGGCCAGTCATGCTTGAGCATCGCTTCCTTTGCCTCTTTCGAAAGCTCTTTTTTGCCCGTCTCGAACCTCTTCTCTGCGTCCTTTAGAAAATGCTTTGCCAGCGGGCCTATGTCTTCCCTTCTTTCCCTCAGAGGAGGCAGTTTGATCTGAACCACATTAAACCGGTAGTAGAGATCCTCCCTGAACGCCCCCCTGCTTACTGCGTCCCTAAGGTCGCTGTTGGTGGCGCCGATGATCCTTACATCGGCCTCTATCACTCTGTTGCTGCCCAGGGGGCTGAATTTCTTGTCCTGCATGAACCTCAGGAGTTTTGCCTGGAGGTTCAGCTCCAATTCCGATATTTCGTCCAGAAACAGTGTGCCGCCGCTGGCCGATTCGATCTTGCCGGTATGCTTTTCCTTTGCCCCGGTGAAAGCCCCCTTTTCCCATCCGAAGAGCTCGGCCTCCATAAGGTCCTTAGGGATAGAGGCGGAGTTTACGGCCACAAATGGACCGGTTCTCCGGTTGGTGTTATGGTGGATCGCCTTCGCGACAAGCTCTTTTCCGGTGCCGCTTTCTCCTGTGATCAGCACGGTGATATCCTTTGATGCAACGCGGCCGATGTCCTTGAAGACCTTCACTATCCTGGGGCTTCTCCCTACAATCCGGGGTTCCTCGGCCTCGGCAGCGGCGCTCCTGAGACTATTGAGTTCCTCCCTCACCGCCATATCCCTGAATGCCTTTTCGACGATTATCTTGAGTTCCTCGATATCAAAGGGTTTTTCCAGGTAGTCATAGGCCCCCTCTTTCATCGCCTCCACAGTGCTCTCCATCTTGCCGTGGGCGGTGACCATGATCACCAATGCGTCCGGATAGGAAGACCGTATCTCCTTGAGGCCTTCCAGACCGTTGCCGTCGGGGAGAATAATATCGAGGAGGACAAGTTGAGGGCCGCCTTTCACCGCCTTGAGCCCTGAAGAGAGCTTCGGGCGCGAAGAGACCTTATAGCCCAGGGGTTCCAGGGCTTTTTTCACGACCCATGTTATGGCTTCATCATCGTCGATTATGAGAACTTCTTTTTCCATGCTGTTTTACCGAAGAAATGAGCAACTTAAAGACTCAAAATTACTTTGCAATAATCACGCCAAGTTCATCACGGAGCAAATGGAATGTATATATGGAAAACCGTCCCTTTTCCCGAATCGGGCCTCTCCACCCTGATAAACCCGTTGTGATCCTTTATGATCTTCTTCGAAAGGGAAAGGCCGAGACCAGTCCCCTTTTTCTTCTTTGTATAAAAAGGAAGGAATATCTTCTGCATCTCATTTTTCGGGATACCCTTTCCCGTATCTCTGATGGAGATCACCGCCCACCTTTTTATCTGCCCGTCCTGGACCATGTATTCACCGGAGGGCCGCGTCGCCACGCTTAAACTTCCCCCGCGGGGCATTGCCTCCAGGGCGTTCTTGATAATATTAAGAAAGACCTGAAGGAGCTTGCCCCCGTCTCCGGTGAGCCGCGGCAGGCTCGGATCGTAGAAGCGGTGCATGGATATATTACCATTTTTCAGCGATAAATCCATGATGGAGATGGCCTTCTCGAGAACCTCGTGCACGTTTACCTGCTGCAGCACAGGTCTTTTGCTCATGGCGAGGTAACTCTGGAGCACGGCGTTCAGCCTGTCTGTCTCGTGAATGATAAGGTTGATATACTCGTCAACATCATCACCCCCGGACACGCCCCCTTCCCCCTTCATAAGCCTCCTCTTCAGGAGCTGGGCAGCGCCTTTTATGCCTCCCAGGGGATTTTTTATCTCATGGGCTATGGTGCCGAGGAGATAGACCATGGAATCAAAAGAGGGATCCTCTCTTTCGGCGATGGACAGGTTCTCGCGGATGGAGAGCAGCGCGCCGCTGCACCGGTCATCCACGATGAAGGGGGAGATATCCGCATCAATCCTGGAAACGCCGCTGATTTTTGCCTCCATGTCCTTGACGCTGAATGACCTCAGCTCCTTCATCGCCTTTTGTGCCAGTCCGGAAAGGGCCCGTGCGCCGGAATAGAGGTCTGTCAGCTTTTTCCCGAGAATCTCCTGCCGGCTCCTGCCGAAGAATTCCTCTCCTGTCTTGTTGATAAACGTTATGGAGCAGCGTTTATCCAGAAGAAGAACCGTTTCGGTGAGTGAATTGATCAGGGCTTCAAAGTCCCGGGTTCTGCCGTTTCCCATGCTTTATGGACTTTATCACAACGGATTTTTGTTTTTCAACGTGAAAGCGCCCTTGCAAAAAGAGGCTTTTGTATGATAAGCTTTCAACCCTCGGAGCGTGTACCAATTATTTCTGTAAATGCTCTGTATTAACCACTACACACGCCGTTGCGATTTCCCTGCTGGTCTCGTTTGAGCAAAGGGGAAAGGTAGCCAGGGCAGGGAATGCTCGTCCGAGGCGGCAGCGGCGGAGGAAAAACCAGAGGAGGTATCTATGCCTGTAGTAACGATGAAGGAACTCCTGGAGGCCGGCGTACATTTCGGCCATCAGGTGAAGCGGTGGAACCCCAAGATGAAGAAATACATCTTTGGGGAGAGGAACGGCATCTATATCATTGACCTTCAGAAGACCCTGAAGGGACTTGAAGAGGCCTGCAAATTTGTCAGGGAAACCTCCAAGGGCAATGCGCACATCCTCTATGTCGGCACGAAGAAACAGGCGCAGGATGCGGTTCAGGAAGAGTCCCGGAGGGCAGGAGTGTTTTACGTGAACCAGAGATGGCTCGGGGGGATGCTTACAAACTTTTTGACCATAAAAAAGAGCATCGAGCGCCTGAAGAGCATCGAGAAGATGAAGGAGGACGGCACCTATAATGCCCTCTCCAAGAAAGAGATCTCGATCCTCGAAAAAGAGCGGATAAAGCTCGAAAGGAATCTCACCGGGATAAAGGATATGAACGGCCTGCCCGGAGCGATCTTCGTGATCGACCCCAAGAAGGAGAAGATCGCCATTGCAGAAGCGAGAAAACTTTCGATACCCGTGGTGGCGGTGGTGGATACCAACTGCGACCCGGACGAGGTCGACTACGTTATCCCCGGGAACGACGATGCCATCAGAGCAATAAAGCTGATCTCCTCGAAGATAGCTGATTCGGTAATAGAGGGCAGGGAGGCAGTGGCAAAGGCCGCTTCCCTTGAGGCTGAAAAGGCCCTGATCGAAGAAAAGGCTCGGCAGGAAGAACTCGGGCAAGGCGCGCAGGAAGGTCCGGCAGGCGTGAAAGCGGGAGTTTCAGCATGACAACGATCTCAGCAGATATGGTAAAGGAACTGAGGGAAAAGACAGGCGTGGGCATGATGGAGTGCAAAAAGGCGCTCACCGAGAGCAATGGAGATTTCGAAAAGGCGCTTACTGTTCTGAGACAGAAAGGGCTTGCCAGTGCATCGAAAAAGGCTGGGAGGACCGCATCAGAAGGCCTCGTGGGAGCGTATATCCATATGGACAGGATAGGGGTTCTGGTGGAACTGAATTGCGAGACGGACTTTGTTGCGCGGACCGCTGATTTCAGGAATCTCCTCAAGGATATCGCCATGCACATTGCCGCGACAAACCCTATGTATGTATCAAGGGACGACGTGCCCCAGAGTGTTATCGAAAGCGAACGGGAGATTTACCGGTCCCAGGTGACCGGAAAGCCGCCCCAGGTGGTGGACAAGATTGTGGAAGGGAAACTGGACAAGTTTTTCGCCGAGACCTGCCTCCTGGAGCAGATATTTGTAAAGGACCCCGAACAGAAGCTCAAAGTGAAGGACCTTGTGGTAGAAAAGATTGCGAAGTTAGGGGAAAATATCATTGTGAAACGCTTTGCGCGATTCCAGGTTGGGGAGAGGCTGTAAGAAAGATGCCGGATAAGCCGGCATGACAACATCGGCGGATATATTTCCGGGTTAATGACGAATTATTATGCCTTACTTATGAACTCATTTGTGAGTCTTTTACTGTGAGCCATGAAAGACCTTAAATACAAAAGGATACTCCTGAAACTCAGCGGGGAATCCCTCATGGGAGACAAGGGCTATGGCATTGACTCATCAACAGTGCAGTACATGGCCTCTGAGATAAGGGAAATCTTTAAAATGGGTGCTGAGGTTGCCGTAGTCATCGGTGGAGGAAATATCTTCAGGGGCGTAGAGGCCAGTGTAAAGGGTATGGAACGGGCCTCGGCAGATTACATGGGGATGCTCGCCACCGTCATCAATGCCCTTGCGCTCCAGAACTCGCTGGAAAAGCTCGGGGTGCCCACCAGGGTGCAATCGGCCATAGAAATGCGGGAGCTGGCTGAACCCTATATCAGGCGAAAGGCGAACCGTCACCTTGAGAAGGGGCGGGTTGTGATATTTGCCGCCGGAACAGGGAATCCTTATTTCACCACTGATACGGCTGCCGCTTTGAGGGCCATGGAAATCGGAGCAGAGGTGATCCTGAAGGCCACAAAGGTTGACGGCGTTTATTCCTCGGACCCCATAAAAGATCCCAGGGCAAAAAAGTTCGATTCCATCGGTTATATTGATGTGCTGAGGAAGGGCCTTTCGGTCATGGATTCTACCGCAATATCCCTGTGTATGGACAACAACCTCCCCATTGTGGTATTTAATGTGAGGGGGAAAGGAAACATAAAGAACATCACCCAGGGGAAAAAGATAGGCACCCTGGTAAGGGGCAATCATGGAGAAGGAGTTAAGAAGAAAAACCGTTGAGAGGATGGAGGGCGCCATCGAAGCCCTCAAAAAGGACTTTGGCTCTGTCAGGACAGGAAGGGCATCCCTTGCCCTCCTTGACGGCATCACAGTTGATTACTACGGCACACCCACCCCTCTTCAGCAGCTTGCGAGCCTCAGTGTTCCTGATAGCCGCCAGATAGCGATACAGCCGTGGGAACAGCGTGTAATCCCCGAGATTGAGAAGGCCATTATGAAATCCGACCTCGGACTGACCCCCTCAAACGACGGCAAGACCATCAGGATCAATATCCCTTCCCTCACGGAAGAACGGAGAAAACAGCTGGTAAAAGTGGTGCGAAAGAGGGCCGAAGAGGCGAAGATCGCCGTCAGGAATATCAGGAGAGACTCCAATGAAGATTTGAAAAAACTTGAGAAAGATGAACATCTCAGCGAAGATGATGCAAAGAAATTCCATGCAGAGATCCAGAAGCTGACCGACTCGTATATCACAAAGGTCGACGAGGCGCTCAAGCATAAAGAGAACGAGATAATGGAGGTATAGGATGACGAACATTAATTATATCGTAAAGGTAAAGGATGCAAAGCTTACGGACATCCAGAAGGCCCTTCAGCAGGCCGGCATCCAGGTAAGGAGCATCCTCGAAGTGCATAAAGAAGAAGAAACTGCAGAAGAGGCAAAATAATATGGCAACCAGGAAAAAAACAAAAACAGCAGCAAAAACAAAAAAAACGGCAAAGAAAAAAACCGCGCCAATGAAAAAAACGAAGAAGAAAGAACCGGCAAAGAAGCCCGTCCGCAAAAAGGTCAAGGCCAAGGCCCCAGAAGTATCAGCAAAGCGGGTTGAACAGAAGAAAAATAAGCCTGCTGCAAAAGTCAAAGTCAAGCAGATTGCCCGGAAAACGCCGCCTAAAACGACGCGCGCCACAACTCCTCCGTTGGATACAAGAAAAGCGCTGTTGAGGAAGCATCTGATCAGCAAACGG
>CAMTVV010000019.1:0-6746 GCA_947085305.1 uncultured Nitrospiraceae bacterium | reverse complement strand
GCGGGAGGGGCTTGACCTCCCCGAGGTTTCCCTTGTGGCGATACTGGACGCTGACAAGGAAGGGTTTCTCCGGTCCGAGCGCTCCCTGATCCAGACCGCGGGAAGGGCGGCGCGGAACGTGAACGGAGAGGTGATCCTCTATGCGGATACCATTACGGGCTCCATGAGGAGGGCACTGGACGAGACCGGGAGGAGACGGGGGATTCAGAAACAGTATAACGAAAAGATGGGGATAACGCCCGAGACAGTGAAATCCAGCATAAAGGACATTCTGAGTTCCATTTACGAATCCGATTACTGGACAGTGCCTGTGGCAGAAGAAATGTCTGCTTACGGCGTTGATGAAAAGACATTGAAGAAGCTCGAAGAGGAAATGAAGGAGGCAGCAAAAAAGCTTGACTTTGAGCGTGCCATAGAGCTCAGGGAAAAAGTTAAAGATGTGAGGAAGAAGCTGCTCGAGGTGGGCCTCGGGACATCTTCCGCACCCCCTTCACAAAAGGGTAAGGGAAGGGGAGGCAGAAGATGAGAAAGCTCTTTATCACTGCCTGCAATGGCCGCAAGGCCGTCTTGTGCTATACTATGTGTATAAGGAGGTGTATGGGATGAGAACGAATATCGTGCTTGACGATGAACTGGTGAAAAAGGCCTTTCACTATTCCAACGCAAAGACCAAGAAAGAGCTCATTCAGGAGGCCCTGGAGGAGTTGATCGCGGCAAAGCAGAGATTGGACTTAAGGGATCTCAAGGGTAAGATAGAGTTCCGGGAAGATTATGATTACAAGAGGTTGAGGAAGGGCGACTGAGGTGGTACTCGTTGATTCATCTGTGATGATCGATTACCTTCGCGGGGTTGAAAACGTTCCCTCCTGCAGCTTCCAGTATGTGCTTGATAATAATATCCCGTTCGGGATCAATTCCTTTATCTATCAGGAAGTCCTACAGGGTGTCAAGTCCGATAAGGACTTCGTAAAAGTAAAAAAGTATCTTGACACGCTGAGGTTCTATGGATTAAAGGACCACAGGGAATCCTATGCGGCTGCAGCAAGAATTTACTATGATTGCAGAAAAAAGGGGATAACTCTGAACAGCGCCATAGATTTTCTGGTTGCCCGGACTGCAATTGAAAATAACCTTTTCTTGCTGCACAATGATACTGATTTTGTCAAAATAAGCAGGGTCGTCGGGCTGAAGACGTTTAAGCTATAAGTAGCTGTAAATGATTGTTCTGCGAGGAGGGACAGTAATGATATCTAAAGGATTTGTAATGTGTTTTATCCTCTGTCTGACACTGATATTGGCGCCTGCAGCTTTGTCGGCAGGGGAAAAGGAGGTCAAAGCAATGCTTAAGGACATCCATTGGCTTGGGCATGACACTTTCAAGATTGTGGGAGAAAAGGTGATCTATACCGATCCCTTCAAGATCAAGAAAAATGACAAGGCCGACATAATTCTCATCACTCACGAACACTATGACCACTGCTCCCCCGAGGACGTGAAGAAGATCCAGGGACCGGAAACGGTCATTGTTGCCACGGCAGACTGTGCAAAGAAATTATCCGGGAATATCAGGGTCGTCAAAGTGGGAGATGCTATCAACGTGGCAGGAATAGAGATTGAAGCGGTACCCTCCTATAATACCGACAAGCAGTTTCACACAAAGGACATGGGATGGGTAGGGTATATTTTTACGGTGAAAGGTCAGAGGATTTATATCGCAGGGGACACGGACTATATCCCTGAGATGAAGACCTTCCGGGCGGATATCGCACTTTTGCCTGTTTCGGGCACCTATGTCATGACCGCGGAAGAGGCGATTCAGGCCGCTCTTGACATTAAACCGAAGCTAGCAATACCGATGCATTACGGGTCCATCGTCGGCTCAAAAAGTGATGCCAGGAGATTTGCCGACGGGTTAAAAGGCAAGATAGAGGTGGTGATTCTCCCTGAGGAATAGACCGGCATCCAGTGAAAACAGCTTTTCCAGCAGGGATTAAGGAAGAAGGTATATGGGGCGAGTAAAGACGCTTGTGGAGGCGCCTGCAGGCTGGAGTCTGATCTCTATGGGCACGGTGGATTCCACGAATGCCGTTGCTATGGAACTGGGAGAAAAGGATGCACCCCACGGGACCGTTGTAGCGGCCGACCGTCAGACAAAGGGCAGGGGAAGGCTCGGGCGGGAATGGGTATCTCCGGCAGGCAATATTTACATGAGCATTATTCTCAGGCCAGCTCTGGCACCAGTTGATGCGGCGCTGCTGACCATGACAGCAGCAGTAGCCTCTGCGCGTGTGTTGAGGGAGATGAGCGGCCTTAACGTGGAGATCAAATGGCCCAATGACCTTATGGTGTCAGGGAAAAAACTGGGCGGCATCCTGACCGAAATGAAGTCCAGGGGGCGCAGAATACTTTTTGCGGTAGTAGGTATCGGGATAAACCTGAATTCCGGCGCTGAGGACTTTTCCCCTGAACTGAGAACGACCGCGACCTCCATGCGGATTGAAACAGGGAAAAAATTCCCTAAAACCGGCCTCATCTCGCAAATCCTGAATGAAATGGAGGCCTGGTATGACGAGCTGGCACAGGGGGGCAGGGAGCGGATTCTTGATGAATGGAGACGTCTTTCTACCACCCTGGGGAGAAGTGTCAGGATTACCTCCGGCAATGAGACCCTTGAAGGTATTGCAGAGGCCCTGGATGGAGATGGGCGATTGATTGTGAGACTGCGCTCAGGCATCCAAAAGGTGATCAGCGCCGGGGATGTGACCATGGTAAGGTAGGGTAAAAGGCGATGCTTCTTGTCATAGATATTGGGAATTCTTCAATAACCACGGGCATTTTTGCCGGAGACCATCTTTTGTGCCGGCTTGAAATCCCGACCCGTCCCCAGGGTGATCCCGGCCTCTACAGGGGCGAGTTCGAGAAGCTCCTGTCAGGAAAAAATGTTGAAAAACCCCTGAATGGAGTTATAATATCCTCGGTTGTGCCGGAACTTACTGATGCCCTTGCTCGTTCTGTGAAGGAAATCAGCATGGGGGAACCCTTGACCGTGGACTGTTCTCTGGACACAGGGCTCACTTTTGATGTGGAAAGGCCCGAAGAAATCGGCGCCGACAGGATTGCAAATGCGGTGGCGGCCCTGAAGACTTTCGGGTCTCCGGTGGCAGTGGTTGATTTCGGCACTGCAACAACCATAAGCGCTGTCAGAGACAGCCGGTTCCTCGGGGGCGCCATATTGCCTGGATTAAGACTGATGGGCGAGGCGCTGCACAAAGGAACGGCAAAGCTCCCTGCCGTTGATTTTGTTGGGAAAACAGGGGAATTGGTCTCTTCTGTGGCTGCACTGGGGAAAAATACGACGATGTGCATAATTTCTGGTATTATATTAGGGACCGCAGGGGCGGTGGAGAGGATTGTGCGCGGTATCGAGACAGAGGAAGGATGCAGGTTCAAGGTAGTGGCCACAGGGGGATATTCTCCTGCGGTTGCGGGTTACATGGAAAGGAAGTGTTTTCTGGAGCCTGACCTGACCCTCAAAGGCCTGCGATTGATTTACGAGAGGAATGCCTGATGCATGAATTGAGGAAAGACCCTTTATCAGGCAGGTGGGTTGCGGTGGTGAGCGATTCAAAGTCACCTGGGGATTACCGCTTTGCAGTTGAGGAGTCAAAAGAGACTTCATGCGTCCTCTGTCCCGGAAGGGAGAAGGAGACGCCTCCCGAGATCGTTGCCGTGAGGGAGGGGGGCAAGTGGTGGACGAGAGTCATTCCAAATTTAAGGCCGGTCTTGCGCGTGGAGGGCGAGCTCGGCAGAAAAGGCCTGGGCATGTATGACAAGATGAACAGCATCGGCGCCAATGAGATAATCATCGACAGCCCTGAGCACAACAAGCAGCCCGAGGACATGGGGGTTGAACAGGTGCTGTGTATCATAAGGTTGTACAGGGACAGGGTTGTGGATCTCGAAAAGGACGCGAGGTTGCGTTATACCCTTATATTCAAGAATTCGGGGAAGAGCGCAGGCGCCGCTTACGGCCATCCCCATTCAGAGGTCATGGCCACGCCCATAATCCCCAAGCTCATCAAGGAAGAGCTGGACGGCGCAAAACAGTATTACGCATACAAGGAACGGTGTATCTTCTGTGATATTATGAGGGAAGAGTTGAGGGTGGGTGAAAGAGTGATATTCGAGACCGGGGATTTCTTTGCCTTCAGCCCCTTTGCCCCAAAGTTTCCCTTTGAGTCCTGGATATTGCCGAAAAGACATGGATGCGCCTTCCAGGACATTACCGACATCGAGATGGAGGACCTCAGTCTCATGCTTTTCACAGTCCTGAAGAAGATGAGGCGCATCCTCGGAGATGCTCCCTATAATTATTTCATCCATACGGCGCCGAACAGGATCCCGAGGCGCAATCACTGGCATACCCTCGGCGACGATTTCCACTGGCATATAGAGATTATGCCCCGGCTTGTTATGATGAGCGGTTTTGAGTGGGGTTCGGATTTTTATGTCTTGACAACATCCCCTGAGGATGCAGCAAAATATTTAAGGGAGGCTTAATTATGGAGATCGAAAGGATTCTTTTCCCTACCGACATTTCTGAAGGTTCGGCGCACGCAGTGCCCTTTGTTGCCGACCTGACAAAACACTACGGGGCAAAACTGTACATTGTTCATGTCATATACGATGTTGCGCGGGCTACAGGATGGTATGTCCCCCATATAAGCATGGACGAGCTCTACAAGGACATCTCCTCCAATGCCATGAAGGAAATAGAAAAGTGCTGTGGCGAAGAGCTCAGAGGGCACAAGGATATTGCATATAAGATATTAAAAGGAGTGCCTCACGAGGAGATATTGAAGTTTGCCGAGGAGAACAAGATCGACATGATCATTATGGGAACCCACAGCAGGAAGGGGCTGGACCGGGTTATCTTCGGCAGCACAGCGGAGAGGGTGGTAAGGAACGCTCCGTGCGCCGTTCTCACCGTGGGGGTTCCTGTGCAGAAGAAAGAGAAGGGACAGTAGAGAATAATGGACGTTTCTCCTATAGTGCGATGAGGGTCTATCTATCTGAAAATGCATTTATCGACATCCTGCTCAGTTCCGCTGAAGTATACAGGAGGGAATGCCTCGGGTATCTGCTCGGTTACCGGCTTGAGGACAGGTTTATTGTGGAGCACGCCTTCAGCTTCCAGACTGCAAACAGGAAGCACAAAGGGGTTGTGGTTCACGAAAAGAACCATAAGAAGATAGAACCTATCCTCGACAAATTCGAAAAGCTCCAGATCATCGGCGACTTTCATTCCCACACCCAGTTCGGCCCCACCAAGGGACTCCCGTTCCCCAGCGAAGAGGACATCGCAGGCATGAAACAGGGTCTCATCTATCTTATTGTCGCCATTAATAATCATGAAAAGACCGTGGGGTGGGGCGAAAACAGAGACGGCACTATATCGGGATCAGCGGGAGATTTCTTCTTTAAGATCTCAGCCTATTTCATCAATAAGAATACCTCAAAACGAGCAAGGATTCACTGTCCCTTTCCTCCGGGTTTCCTGAACTGATGTTTTCCTGTTAGGGCGGAATCCCGGAGATGCATTGCCCTGGAGAAATTCATAGCTGAAAGAGAGACAGGAGATTTCCCTCTATGGACAGCAAGAATCCTTAGCTGATCGCTCTCACAAATGATCTTGATCCTATAAATGAGCAGATGAAGCTTTTCTTTTTAGAGAGGGGAAGTTACAGAGCTTTCCAGTGGAAAATGTCGCTGACATTTTCCTTAATGATACACATCCTCGCGGTGGCATTGATCTTCTATGTTCCCCAGGCCAAGAAGGAAACCGGGGCCCCTTTTGTGACCAGGCTTGTCAGCCCTGAGGAGCTGAGCAGAGTGTTTCCGCCTCAGCCTTCTGTAAGGAGGCTTCCGGAAGAGGGGTTAAGATCGCGGCCTTCTCAACCCGCGCCTGCGGTTCCCCGCGCAGCAAAGCCTGCCGTGCCCCGGAGAGAGTCCCCTGCCGTTCCTTTTCCCTCTGTCAAACCAGGGCAGGGGGAGGCTGAAAAGGGCCTGGTTCCTATGGGGATGAGGGATAAGGAAGCGCCGGGGCAGGAGGCTTCTCCCGGCGCTCCGGGTGCGAGCGTACCGGGGGTGGGCGGTACACCCAATGCACAGAGGGGGCCTCTTGCCTCTCCTTCGCCGTCGTTTAAGGACAAGTTCGACCCGTTCGACCCGGAGATCGTGCAGAAGTTTGCAAAGAGGGAAGAGAGCACGCATGATAACAGCATCACCTTCGACACGAAAGAGTTCAAATATGAAACCTATATGATGCGGCTGAAGGACCGGATCGAAGGGATATGGAGATACCCCCCGGACGCTGCAATGAGGGGGATTTACGGCGATCTCTATATACGCTTTACCATAAAGAAAAACGGGAGGCTGAGCGATGTGGCGCTGGTGAGGACTTCAGGCCACAGAAGCCTTGATCAGGCAGCAATCCAGGCGCTGAAGGATGCTGAACCCTACTGGCCGTTGCCTGATGAATGGGGCAAAGATGCCCTCACCATCACGGGACACTTTGTTTATTCCATTTACGGGACGTATATAAGGTAGAGCGCCACCACGCTTCACCTGTTCTTCCTGAAGTCCGCACCGAAAAGTAATAGTACCCTAAAATAGAGATAGAAAGTTGTTAATCCTCACAAACCCCATCCCCTTGCGGGAGGGGGCGGGGGGGGGAGGGGTAACCT
>CAMTVV010000018.1:0-9653 GCA_947085305.1 uncultured Nitrospiraceae bacterium | reverse complement strand
TAACGTCTGTAGGGGCGACCCTATGTGGTCGCCCTTACTGCCATAAAATCCCCCTTCATCCCCCTTTGCCAAAGGGGGAATATTGATAGCAATGTGCCTTTACCAATAGATTTGTCGCACACCCCAACGCAGATGTTGCGCCACACATTTTACAGGGATGATATTTAAGGGTTGATGACCTTCCGCCTTAAAACATGCATGCATCCTCTGTAACCTTGTCCTGAATTTATTCCAGGAGCTGCCTCCTGCAGATAAAAGAGCCCAAAAAAAAGGGGCAGTTGCCTGCCCCTTTTGAACATAGCTGTCCGCAGAATTATCTGCAGCCGCCCCAGTCGCACATATTCTTTCCGTCATTAACCATTCCGGTCATGCCTGTGACATTACCGAACTTGAGGTCTGCGACCCATGCCTGGTGGTCAGTTGCTGCAACACCTGCGACAAGGGCAGGGGCCGGAGCAACTGCGCCGGGGTTGGTAAGGTCAAAATAACCCCAGCCGCCTGTTGCAAACAGCGGGCCGGTTGGCGCCAGTGGTCCGATGCCCCCACCGACCAGGTCAACAATACCGAGCCTTCCGACACACCTTACAGTAAGAGGACCGGCTCCTGACACAGGCTGTTCGTTCCTGTCATACATGGCAGCGGCGCCTGTAGCATCGACGATCTGGGCCGCTGTGCTGTTTAAGTTAGGAGTTCTCATATCAGCGTCAGCAGCTGCAAAAGCAGCACCTGTTGTCCTCACGAGAGGTGTAACAAAGAGGCGGGTGGTGAACTGGTTTGGTGGATAGATGCCTAATCTCGGCGTATTAGCCGCAACGGCAATCTGTTCGCTTAAGGTAGCAAATGTCGAGCCTGAAGCGTGGGTCCATGTTGCAAAGGCAAAGGAGTTAATCGTTGCCGCAACACCGGCGCCGGCATTATCAGCGTTGCTCGGCAGTCCCCTGTAACCCCACATAGCGCCTGTGGCGATGTCATAAAGTGATGCCTCACCATCGAGAAGTGTATTTGCGTTTCCGGCTGCTACATCAGCATTTGCGTTGGCAGTTGTCACGAGGAGCAGGCCAAATCTCCCCGAGCCATGGATATGCGCGAAGTTCGGCGCGCCCACGCCGACACCATAGTTTGTCGTATCTCCGAACATCGCATTGCCGCCGCCCAGGCCTGCATTCCCTCCGACAGCAAAGGTCACAATGTCGTTCATTGTGGTAGGCCTGAAGAAGTCATATTCGTTGCAGGGGTTGACGGCCTCGTTTGCAACGCCCGCTGCTTTTGTGAAGTAGCGGAAATGGAGCTGTGGCTGCGCAGAGGCGTGGATCACTGTGATGACCGTATCCAGCGCACCGGTCGTGCTGGCAATGTATGGGAAGAGTATTGACTCTGCCTTTGCAGTGCCGACGGATGCCACAATCATTAAAGACACAAGAAACAAAGCTAATAAAATCCTTCTCACTTTCAACCTCCTCATCGGTTTTTATTTCCCCGGTATACGGGGATTACCCTGAAAAACTCGTCTGCAACTTTTAAATCTCTTTTCCTGTTTCCCTCCCACCTCCTTTTCCTTCATCAGTCCGGAAGTAATGGACTTCTATAGAATGACAAAAACCACTGCTCAGGAATATTGCCGCATCACCTCCTTAACATCCCGCCTAAAAGCTCCTGCTCCGACGGTATTACCCTGTCCTATGTCTGTCAGGTTTAAGAAAAGTATAATTAACAAATCCTTGCTTGTCAAGCTTTTTTTGCAACGTCATCCCGCATGCTGTTGTACCGGTGAAGGTAAGAAAAGTATAAATAACGCATCCTTACATTGTCAAGACTTTTTTCTCCCTTCATCCCGCATACTCCGAAGGTAAGAAAAGTATAAATAATGTCCACCTCATTGTCAAGACTTTTTTGACGCTCCTAATAATAGACATGGAAAATTGAATTTCTTTACAAATCCCCTCCCCTTGCGGGAGGGGACTGAGGGGAGGGGTAACCTTAATGGTTATTGTTCACCCTCACCCTTTTCCTCTCCCGTCAAGGGAGAGGGAGCTATTGGGAAATTTCTATGTCTATTTTTCGGTGACGCTCCTAATAATCACTTTCAAGCCTCTAATTATTATGCAAAAAACAGGCCAGTTTTCCCTCCCTGAAAATAGAGCCTGTTCGCCTCAAAAACCTGCTGGAACTGTGTTTTTTTTGCATACCTGTATAATTTCTGCCACACATTCCCTGCTCTCGTTGCTTGTGGTCTTCTTCGTATTATACATGACGACTTATATAATTGCTCATGCAATGAAATTCTCGAAAAGTCTGTCATGCCGGCTTGTCCGGCATCCTTCTTATTCCCCCTTAACAAAGGGGGATTGAGGGGGTTGTTTCAGAAAGATTCCCGACAAGCGGGAATGACAATTGATGCGCAATTACTTATGACGCTGTGTATTAGTATCAGCCTCAATTATGATTTCATTTTCGCGAGGGTTCCCTTTGCCTTTGCTGCGAGCCCCTCAAGCCTCTTATCCTTGCCTGCCATTGACAGAAAAGTCTCCAGGTGTCTCCTCGCGCCGTCCCTGTCGCCCTTGAGCAGAAGGGCCTCCGCCATATTGTAGTACATCAACGCAGCGTTCGGGTCTTCCTTGATAAAGTAATCCTTGAGGCTCAGTCCCTTTTCGAGATAGAAGATTGCTCTTTCAGCATCCCTTTCCTTAAGGTAAATATCTCCCAAGAACAGGTAGGACGCATAGAAATACGGGTCATGGAGAGAGGATTTTTTTAGTATGTCCTTTGCGGGCCCCAACTCCCCCCTCGTCATCATTATCTGGGCGAGGTTTACGGCGGCGTTCCTCTCGACGGGATTTGTGACCCTCGGTTTTAAAGACCATGCCTTCTGATACTGCTCATATGCCTTGTCAATCTCCCCTTTGATAAAATGGCTGTGGCCGAGTTCTATATGGGAGAGAACTTTCTTGTTCAGCTCTTCCTTTTGTTTTAAATAATATGTCCCTCCCAAAGCAAGGGCTGCTATTACTATCGCTGTCAGGCTTATTAAAACCCGTTTGCCGGCGAATGCCTTCATTATATCCCCTGCTTCACCGCCTCATTTCCCTTTCTGCCCTCTCTCTTTTATGAACTCATCTATCTGCTTGTCTTTCGTCGCGCCCTTATACCGGTCCACATACTCTTGCGTCACCTTCTCAGCCTCCTGCATATTCTTTATGACGTGAGGGGTGAGAAGGATTATGAGCTCGGATCTTGTGCTGCTGTTTGTTGTATTCGAAAACAGACTGCCGAGGATCGGAATCTGACTGAGCAGCGGTATTCCTTCCTTCACCTTTGACGTATCTTCCCGTATGAGGCCCCCGATAATGATCGTCTCGCCGTCCTGCGCCACAAGATTAGTGGTGGCCTCCGTCTTGTTTATGGACGCAAATTGCTGGCCGGCAATGCTTACGTTGTCTCCCAGCGAGGAAACCTCCTGGGATATGTCGAGGGAAACCAGGCCGCTGTCATTCACCTGCGGTTTCACCTTTAGGATAATCCCGATGTCCTTATATTGAATCGTGGAGGTGACCGTGCTCGACGCTGCCTCGCCTCCTGTAAGCGGAGAAGTTGTTGTTTGCGTCGCCAGAGGAACCTGCGACCCCACCTGGATCCTCGCCTCGCGGTTATCCAATACAAGAATGTGAGGCGCGGCAAGAATCTTTGCCCTGGAATCTTTTAAGGCGGCATTTATCCGCGCCCTGACAATGCCTTTCGGATCAGTGCCCACAAAAGTAAAACCGGACCCAGGGGTTTTATCAAGGGTTGTGCCGAAAGGCAGGGCAGTGACGCCCCCGGCCAGATTGATATCCCTCTTAAAGGGATCTATTCCTTTGATATTGACATCGGTATTTAAAGCCCATGAAACCCCGAAGCTCAGGTTGTCCGTGAGGTCCACCCGGACAATGAGCCCCTCGATCACTACCTGTCTCGACAGCACATCAATCTTCTTTATTGTCTCCTCGATAAAGGCATAGTCGGCAGGGGTTGCGAGGATTATGAGGGCGTTGGTGATCTCATCGGCAAAGATTCTCGTCTCGGCAGAGACGAGAAATCCCGTTCCTGCAGCAACTGCTGCGGGTCCGGGCTTCGGGGCCGGAGGGGCCGCGGCCGCTGCCCCTGCGGTAGGCGCTTTTGGCGCAGTCGCAGCAGGGGCTGGAGCGGCTCCTGCTCCGCCTGCTCCCCCTAATATCGCCTGAAGCATTGAAGCAACGTGGGCTGCCTTGCTGTTCTGCAGGGGATACACCATGACCTTGGGCCTCGCCTCAGCGAACATGCCGTCAAAGGCTTCGATCCATCTCCTCACATACTCCATCTGCTCCTTTGTGGATGCAACGGCAAGCAGCGCATTCAGACGCCATATCGGGAGTATCCTGATTGTCCCGCCCTGAACATTCAACCCTATGGCGCTCTCAATATCCGCCATAGCTTCCTTCAGGTTCATATTCTTGAAGGTGAACATCTCAATGGCTACCTTGCCGGGGTCCTTTCCGACCTGGGAATACACAAGCTCCCTCGAAACTTCAGCCAAAGGAACGATCCGGTACATCCCCTTCTCTTCCACAAAACCAATGCCGTTTATTCTCAGGATCGTCTCCATCACCGCCAGGACTTCTTCCCTCGGAATAGGGGTTACAGTTCTGAAAGTAACCTTGCCTTTGACCCTCTGGTCGATGAGATAGTTTACCCTGAGGATGTCCCCGAACACTGTCTGGACAACCTCAAAGATGTCTGCGTCATCAAAGAAAAAGCTCACAGGACCGCCTGCCTGCTGAGCTGCTCGACTTAAAGGCTGAGGCATGACAGGGGCAACCTGTGGGGGCGCCGCAGGCGGGATCTCGGGCTGTGTCGTCAGAGCGAATTCCGCTTCCGCCTCAGATGCTCCTCCAAAAGAAAAAAGAAATAAGGACAAAAACAACAGGAATATGCTTCCTGCAACGGGGAATCTTCTATTCAACAACATCCTCCTTAACAAAAACAAAGTAATCTACAATAATCCATTTGCAGGGGGTTGTCAAGCCGATGAAGGCCCCGTGGAAGCGAACGGGAAGTGTTTCCGGTAGAACCTCAGAAGTCCTCTGTGCCATTCGAACTTTTTCCTGCAGCCGAGCCGGTTCGTTGATGCGCCGTAATGATGTATTGCCCCAGCTTCAGCGCAGAGGTAAATCTCGTACTTCGCATTTCTGCAGAGTCTGTAACACCAGTCAACGTCATTGAAGAATATGGGAAAGCCCTCATCCAGAGGGCCGACAGCGTCCCAGCAGTCCTTTTTCACCATCAGGGCCGACATCATGGGCTGTTGAACCCTCCCTGTACTGAGATGCTCCTCTGCCTTCAATTTCCACCGTCTATAGCGACCCGCCTTGTCAATGCCGAAATATTCCAGCAAAAGCGCTGGCGGTGCCGGAAACCGCCTGCACGACGCCTGTATCTTCCCGTCGGGATAGCGCAGCAACGGAGCGACAGCTCCTGCGGAGGGGTGCGCCGCAAGGAAACGGACCAGGGTCTCCGCACTGCCTTCAAGGAGCTTCACGTCATTGTTCAAGAGGAAAAGAAGTTCACCCTGCGCCGCCTTCACTCCCTGGTTCACTGCCTTTGCATACCCGAGGTTCGTCTCATTCTGAATCCAGAGCACATGAGGAAAGTTTTCCGCAACAAAGGCAGCGCTGTCATCCGTGGAGGCATTGTCCACCACAATGATCTCATGGGAAAGCGCGGCTGAAGTCTCACCGATGGAAGCAATGCACTCAGCCAGCAACTGCCGGTTATTCCAGTTGGGGATAATAAAAGAGACCTTCGGTTCATTCGCCCCTTTTGCGGGTTTACTCATGTGCCTGTGCTCAATTTCCAGTTCATCGTTATTTGTCTGTGACAGAGGAGTTGTATCCTCTCCAGTAATTGAGATACGAATATGCCTTTAGAAAAGGCAACATCAGTACGGCGCCAGAATAGCCCTTTCTCAGGAAAAATACGGCATGGCTTAACACATCCTTTATTGCGTATCTGAGCTTGCCGGTCACAGAAGATTTGTCCGCCATGATATCGAGTTTATATCTCTCCCTCATATGGCGGAAGGCCTTGCCGTCCTGATAAGCAGTCCTTGCCATCCTTCTGACCGAGAAAGGATGACTGTGAATCACGCGGGAATTTGGCGTATAACGAAATACGAACCTGTCCTTTGTGAGAAGATACCAGAGATAATCTTCCCAGCCCGATATCTGTTCATCGAATTTCACCTCATCCCACATTTTTCTGATAAAGGCACAGCTGGCGTTCGAGAACGAGACCCTGCCGGATGTCCTTTCATCTGCGGGAAAGTGCGTCTCCAAAAAAAGCTCCTCAAAGGGATTTATCCCCTCCGCGGGAACCTGCCTTCCATAGGTCGCATGGACGTTGCCCTCCAGAATAGGCATGACCAGTTCGGAAAGCCAGCTATCGTCACAAGGAATGCAGTGGGCTGAAAGACAGCAAAGGATATCTCCTGATGAATTCCCGATGCCGTAATTAAGGGCGTGCCCGTAACTGAACTTGGATGAAGGGATGCTCAGGATTTTGACTTCATACCGCCGCGCTATATCCAGCGTTCCGTCGGTTGATCCCGAATCGACGACGATGACCTCAAAGGGGTGCCTGATATCCTGCGAGAAAACCTTATCCAGAACCCGGCCGATATGACTTTCTTCGTTTTTTGTCCTGATAATTATTGAAACATTCACGCTGAACTCGGAACATTCGGCAAGCCCAGTCATCTGCCGATAGCTGTTTCGTACAGGGTTATTATTTTTTCTACATGATCGGTCATACTTTCGATCTTTGTATTGCGAGCCCCCTCCGTAATCTTTTTTAATAATTCGGGATTTTCCAGAATACGATTAATTTTTTCTGCAAGGTCTCCATCCTTATAGGGATCAAAAACAAAACCGTTTATACCGTCTTCAATCGCCTCCGGCGCTCCTCCCAGTGAAGAGCTGATGACCGGAATGCCGTATTGAAGAGCTTCCCTAATGACCAGGGGATGATTTTCTTCCCACAAGGATGGAAAGACAACGAGATGGGTATTTGCAAGAATTTTCTTCATTTCACCTTTCCCTCTGTAAGGCCCCATAAAGGAAATCTCGACATCAGGATATTCCTTTGCCAAAGCTTCAAGATGTTTTTGATAAATTGCGTCTAACACCTTCCCATACAGGAGCATCTTCACTTTTTGTCTTTCTTTCACATATTGCAGCTCCTTCAATAAAACATCGGCACCCTTAGCGGGAACAATATTACTCATATAAGCCAGCACAAGCCTCCCATTAAAAGAAATATTGTCTATTGTCCCTTGAGGCTCAAAACCATGAGGGATATAAAGGATCTCACGAAACCCCTCACTTTCGTACCGCTTCTTAAGATACATCGAGGGACTTATAACAAAAGTGGGGAATGAGAGCTGTCTCTTCATAAAGCGCATTCTGAAGGAATGTTCAAGTATGCACCAAAAGTCAGGGTTAGGATAATACACGTCTGCGTGGCTTTCAGGACGCACAAACTCCGGTTTCTTATATAATAATTTCTTAATTCTTTGTTTGAGCTTCGGTGACAGCCATGCCTTGACATTCAGGAACCTGATAAAAGGAAATTGCAATACTTTGGCGATGATAGGGAATCTCGGGACCGCAGACACATTTGGCTGGGCAGGATCGAAACAGGACGCGCAGTAGAGGCCGTCGGATGGCCCTGGGCAGACACCTTCAGACGGTCTTATCATCTGGCTTCTTACGCACATATACCAATAATCATGGAGCGTAAAGACACTGGGGATATTCATCTGATGTGAAATCTCGGGCAATCTTGTTGATAAATATGCGGTATGCTGGAAATGTATTAAATCAGGTCCTTCGGCCCTGATGACTCTCTTAAAAATACTGTCGATAGTATGATCGATAAAATAATCCGTAAATTTCGAGTAAAGTTCAGAGGGATTGTTAATCTTAATAACGCTTATTCCCTCAAACTGAAACTCGATAACCTTATATCGCTGCTGACTGAGATCTCTCAAAGCGGATATGATTTTTACATCCCAGCCTTTTGCGGCAAGGTTTTTTGCAAGATTGAGCGTAGCATATTCAGTACCGCCGATACTATCTGGGAAAAAGCACTGGGTGACAAGCAAGACTTTCCTTCTCTCCTTGGGCTGGCTTCGCTGAAAAGAATATTTCCCGACCTTAGATAATACATCGACCTGTAGATTTGAACCCTCTCTATACCCCTTGATGAAACCCACCCCCTGGAAAAGCCTGTATAATGGTATATGAAAAAGCCAGAACAAAGAGTACCTGTTTCTTATGGAGAAGATCATGTCTTTTATGATATGGCCCAACAAGAATCTCACGAACCGGTAAATCCCGAAATGATTCTTTGTTTCAAGGAAGCTGTTCACGCTCTTGCTCTCCACATAGGCTCTTCTGCGAATATAATTTAACGCCGGCGTATGGGAGTGGAAGACTCTTGCCGCAGGGATATAATGAATCTCATACCCTGAACTCATAACCTGTTTTGCCCATAATAAATCTTCGGAAGCTGAGATATGTTCATCGAATTTTATTTTCTCCCATACACCTCGCCGTAATGCCGCATTCGCGTTCGAGAACTTGTTGCCGTCAGGACCGACTTCGGGAAAATGGGTGAAGATATCTCTTGCCTGAGAGGGGCAGGCCTCGGGCCAGGGGATGTCCCTTCCGAAAGTCGCTGCTACAAAAGTATCGGCGAAGGGTTCAATCATGAGCTTGAAATAGTCAGGGTTGACAGGAACAGAGTGCCCGCTGAGGCACACTATGATTTCTCCTGAGGCGTTTTCTATACCGATATTCAGTGCACGGCCGAAAGAAAATTCATCCTCCTTTATGGAAATCACCCTGCATCCGAACCCGTAGGCAATCGAAACCGTCGTGTCGGTGGAGCCGGAATCGACAACGATGATCTCGACAGGTCCTGCATACTGCTGTTCTTTCAGTCTTTGCAAAACCTTACTGAGGTATTTCGCCTCGTTTTTTGTCCTGATAATAACGGAGAGAGAGTAATCCATGCTTACCTTGTATTCTTCTGAGCCAGGAAATAAGCGGCCCTTCCGTGCCAGTCAGAGCTTATTTCCAAAACATCGAATTCACAGACCTCCAGTAATCCGGCAATATAACCCGTTGTAAAAAGGTACCACCATGGAACATAGTTGTTGAGGAACCAGCCCTCTTCGAGGGGAAGATTGATCCCGAACGCCTTTGCGCCGACTTCTTCGAGATAATGAGTTGCGACTGCCCGCTGATTTTCATTCAGCGCAGGAACAAAAAGGGCAGAGTTATTCTCCATCCTGATCGTCCCCTTACTATTCGAGATGGTAAGCGGTATGATGGTGCTTCCCAGGATAAGGACTCTTTTTGAGATCTTTGCGAGCTGAGAAATGGTAAAGAGAGGATTCGGGCAATGATAAACAACACCTGAACAATGAACAACATCATACTGGCCGACCTTCGCTGAAAAGGCCGGGTCGTCAACATTTGCAGATATGCTTTTACCGCACACAACCCCTTCCTGTCTGCATCGCTGATAAAACTTCTCCCATGATTCATGCCCGACAGGGGTTATATCGATCATGGTTG
>CAMTVV010000017.1:0-5058 GCA_947085305.1 uncultured Nitrospiraceae bacterium | reverse complement strand
TGCTCTTCCGATCTGTATCCTCCTTTCCCGTATAGTGTTGCAGAACTTTTTTTATCGCTTCCGAAGGGTAGCCCCTCCGGTAAAGAATGCCGTAAAGTTTTCTGATAAGCGCATCGTCAAGGCGCGGCTCCTTCCGGGAAAAGCCCTGTTTTCCCCACGCCGCAATTTTTTTCTCCACGAGCTTTTTCGCTGTTTCAAGCTCGTCGATATCCCCCACCACTTCGTTGATCATCTCTGCGGGAACGCCGCGCTGGAAGAGAAACCTCCGTGTGCCGGTGATGCTCAGTTGCTTAGATTCTTCTGCGTATCGTTTGAGGGATGCAGCGAGTTTCCTGTCGTCGAGAAAGCCGCTTTCCCTGAGCTGGATGACGGCCTTGCTGATAGCGGCTTCATCAAAGCCCTTTATCCTCAGTCTTCCGACCAGCTCCGCTTCGCTTCTGCCTCTGCAGCTCAGGAGCTTATACGCATAATGTAACACAGAGCGGCGAGGATCGTGAATTCTCATTTCGCGAAGCGTTCAATCTCCACCCCTGACTTCTTCTGTTGTTGCTCCGCTGCTCCGGGCGCTCCAGGCTCATCGTAGGTGAGATCGCTGGTGGAACGGACGCCCTTCACCCTCAGGACGAAATCATCAGGGTTCGACGCCCTCCTCAGGGCTTCCTCGTAGGAGATCAACCCTGACTTGAAGTGATCGAAGAGGGACTGGTCAAAGGTCTGCATCCCGTAGTGGATCTTGCCCTGGGCAATGGCATCGGGGATGAGCTTCGTCTTATCAGGATCGAGTATACAATCCTTTACAGTGGCTGTCGCAATCATGACCTCGACCGCAGGCACCCTGCCTTTTCCGTCAGCTCTCGGCATCAGTCTCATGGAGATGATACCCTTGATCACCGAGGACAACTGAATCCTCACCTGCTTGTGCTGATAGGGAGGAAAGACCGCGATGATTCTGTTCACGGTCTCCGTGGCATCAATGGTATGAAGCGTGCTGAAGACGAGATGACCTGTCTCTGCAGCGGTCAGGGCGGTTTGGATCGTCTCGAAGTCACGCATTTCACCCACGAGTATAACGTCGGGGTCCTGCCTGAGGGCCGACCGCAAAGCCTTTCCGAAGGACTCGGTGTCGCTTCCCACTTCCCGCTGGTTCACGATGCTCTTTTTATCTCTGTGGAGATACTCAATGGGGTCTTCAATGGTGATGATGTTGGACGTCCTGTTCATGTTGATGTAGTCGATCATGGTAGCGAGGGTCGTGGACTTGCCGCTTCCCGTTGTCCCTGTGACAAGGATGAGGCCTCTCTCTTCAAGGGAGATCTTCTGGAGCACTTCAGGGAGGTTGAGCTCTTCGATGGACGGAATCCTCATGGGGATGACCCTTAAGACCAGGCCGATGGTGCCCCTCTGGATGAAAACATTGCACCGGAACCTGCCGAGACCGGGGACGCTGTAGGCAAGGTCAATTTCATTCTTCTGTTTGAAGACTTCCCTCTGGCCGGGGCTCATCACGGCGAATGCGATCTTCATGGCCTCCTGCTGTGAAACCCTCTCCTCTGAGGGCATAGGCATCAGATCTCCGGTCACCCGGAGAATGGGGGGTGAGCCGACCTTGATATGGAGGTCAGACGCATTTTGCGCAACAGCCTTTTTCAGAAGCTCGTTGATTTCCATGGATTATCTCCTCATCTTAAGTTCCATGATTTTCTGCCGGATGGTCTCGCATACTTCGGGATTGTTCTTCAGGAACTCTTTGGCATTCTCTCTTCCCTGGCCGATCCTGGTGCCGCTGTAACTGTACCATGCCCCGGATTTTTCGATGATTCCTGCATCAACTCCCAGGTCCACAAGCTCTCCGGCCCTTGATATTCCTTCATTAAAGTATATATCAAACTCAGCCTGTTTGAAAGGAGGAGCGACCTTGTTCTTAACCACCTTTACCCTTACCCTTCCTCCCACGGTCTCCTGATTTTCCTTGAGATTGTCTATCCGCCGTATATCGAACCTCATGGATGAATAAAATTTCAAGGCATTGCCGCCGGTGGTGGTCTCAGGGTTGCCGAACATCACCCCTATCTTCATCCGTATCTGGTTGATGAAGACCACTGTGGTGAGGGATTTTGATATGGCGGCAGTAAGCTTTCTCAATGCCTGGCTCATGAGCCTGGCCTGGAGTCCGGGGAGGGAGTCGCCCATTTCCCCTTCTATCTCGGCCTTCGGCACAAGGGCTGCAACCGAATCGATCACCACGATGTCAACGGCGCCGCTTCTCACAAGGGCCTCGACCACCTCAAGGGCCTGTTCACCGGTGTCAGGTTGTGATACCAGCAGGTCTTCTGTTTTCACGCCGATCCTCTTTGCATAATTTATATCCAGGGCGTGCTCTGCATCTATGAATGCCGCCACCCCGCCGGCCTTCTGGGCCTCGGCGATGGCGTTAAGGGCAAGGGTCGTCTTTCCCGAAGATTCAGGTCCGAATATCTCTACGACCCTCCCCCTGGGATAGCCGCCGATTCCTGTGGCAATATCCAGGGTGAGGGAGCCTGTGGGTATTGCCTGAACCCCTTCCGCCACCTCCGCAGCCCCGAGCTTCATTATGGCACCTTTGCCGAAGCTCCGTTCGATCTGAGAGATGGCCATATCCAGGGCCTTTAGCTTGTCTTTATCGGTCATTGTGCCTCCTTCATTAGGGGAAACTCAGCCACAATGGAATACTGAGCCCCTGTGGATTTTAAGTCACTGTTCATTAAAGAGATTTTGTTGACTCCTATATTACCAAAATCCTTGTCTTTAAGTGTTCCTATAGCGCTGATAAAAGAATCCCTGTTCCTCAGTGACCGTATCCTTCCAATGGTGAGGTGAGGGGAGAACAGCCTGTCTTCCCTTGCAAAACCTATAGTTATGATTGAAGTTTCAACTTCTTCTTGAAGTTTTATAAGCTCCTCTGAATTCAGGAGATCTATCCAGACCACCCTGGGCCTTCTCCTATCAGGAAATACGCCGACACCGTAAAGTTTGACCTCAAATGGTCCGTGGCATTTCGAAATCCCTGCCAGATGTTCTTTGACCCTTTGCACAATATTATCGGATGCATCACCCAGGAATTTAAGGGTGATATGAAGGTTTTCAGCAGGCGCCCATTTCACATCCCATTTGCCTGCCTTAAGACCCTCTATCGCGCAACCAACCTCTTTTTTCAGGGACTCCTCGAGGTTTATGGCGATGAAATACCTCATGTCCACGTCTCTACGACCTCGGCAAGAAACCGGAGAGACTCAACAGCAGCCTGAAGTTTTATCTCTTCCCTTTCCCCCTCGAAGCTCATTCCCCTGGAAACGGTCTCCTTTTCCCAATCCACAGCCATATACACAAGGCCGACTTTCCTATCTTCCACGGGTTCAGGACCGAGATAGCCCGTAATCGCCAGGGAGAAGTCCGTGCCTCTCTTCTCTCTCACGGCAACTGCCATTGCCCTTGCCACCTCCTTGCTCACTGCCCCGTGCTTCCTGATCAGTGACCTCTTGACACCGAGGAGTTTAATTTTGGCTTCATTGGAGTAACAGACAACAGAAGAGTCAAAGAAAAGTGATGCGCCGGGAAGATTGGTGATGAGATGACTGATGAGGCCCCCGGTGCAGGACTCGGCAACAGAAAGCCTCATCCACGAGGCCTTGAAGCGCTTATGAATTCTCTCGACCGTATCTATGCAAGAACTTTCCATGCCTGTAACAACGCGTTTGCGTAAATCCCCGCTATCAAGTCATCCGCCATGATGCCTGCTCCGCCGGGAAGGATCTTCTCAATCCATCGTATGGGCGGCGGCTTTAGTATATCGAAAAAGCGGAATAAAAGGAAGGCCGTAATTAAATAGGGAAGGGTGAAAGGGAGGGCGAGGATGGACAAGGCATACCCGGCGAATTCATCAATCACGATATGCCGGCTGTCCTTTTCATTCAGGATCCTCTCTGTCCTGTGCGAAGCGAATGCGCCGAAAAGAGCAATTGTGATTAAGAGAAAAACATGGACTGCGAAAGACGGTTTCAGGAGAGCAAAAAAAATCACTGCAGCGATTGTGCCGAAGGTCCCAGGCGCAAAGGGGAGATAGCCTATGAAGCCGAGGGTGGAAAAATTCTTAAGGATCATTGGGAGCAGCATCGAGGTAATTATGTTTCTTCAATAATCCTGTAGCTGAAGGTAATCTTCGCAGACCCTTCCAGTGTGGCCTTCACCGAGCAGTATTTTTCCATGGAGAGGTCAACCGCCCTCTTTACCGCTTCCTCGGAAACATTTTTGCCAGTGATCACAAACTCGAGGGATATGTCGGTAAACTTCTGAGGGTAGGTTTCAGCCTTCTGGCCGGTTACGTTGATTTCGAGACCCCTGACATCCTGCTTTTTCTTCTTTAGGATTGAGATCACATCCATGCCGGAACAGCCCCCGAGGCCGATGAGAAGCAGCTCAGTCGGCCTGACCGCCGTATTTCTCCCCCCGAATTTCGGGTCCCCGTCCATGACAACGGCATGGCCAGATGAGGCCTCACCCACAAACTGCATCCCATCGACATACTTAACCTTCGCTTGCATCATAAATCCTCCTCACGATATAAAATCAAAGATAAAAATTAAATTCTTTCAACTCATTATGGGCGCATTTTATTACGGATACGTCAACTGTAGTCTCTGTATGGCCGTCGCCTTCCCTGACTTCTCATCGAGCTCTATCGCCACTGCCGAGAGTATTCCGCCTCCCCTGGCTGTATCGAACTTCCTCGGCATCTGGAGAAGAAAACGTTCTATGATCTGTTCTTTTTCTATCCCTATGACCGAGTCTGCCGGGCCGGTCATACCTATATCCGTTATATATGCAGTGCCGCCGGGTAAAATCTTTTCGTCGGCAGTCTGAACATGGGTATGCGTGCCGATGACAGCGCTGACCTTTCCGTCAATGAAATAGCCGAAGGCGATCTTTTCCGAGGTGGCTTCTGCATGGAAATCCACGATGATGCATTTTGTCTCTTTTTGCACGCGCTCGATCTCATCCCTTCCCACCCTGAAGGGACAGTCG
>CAMTVV010000016.1:0-11546 GCA_947085305.1 uncultured Nitrospiraceae bacterium | reverse complement strand
ATCTCCACGTACTGTTTGATCACCCGGTTCACATCGGTAACGGTCGTGCCGCTGCCTGCAGCGATCCTTCTCCGTCTGCTGCCGTTGAGGAGATTGTGGTTCCTCCGTTCATCAGCGGTCATTGAACTGATGATCGCTTCCACCTTCACAATCTCTTTCTCGTCCACGGATACATTCTTCGCCTTGCTGAAACCGGGGATCATACCCAGGAGATTTTCGATGGGTCCCATGCTCCGTATCTTCTTGAGCTGCTCCTTCAGGTCTTCAAAGGTGAACGACTCCCCGAGGATCTTCTCCTGGAGTTTTTCCGCTTCCTTCCGGTCAAAGGCCTGCTCTGCCTGTTCGATGAGGCTCAGCACATCACCCATCCCCAGGATCCTCGATGCGATCCTCTCGGGATGGAAGGCCTCGAGCATCTCGATCTTTTCACCTGTTCCGATGAACTTTATCGGTTTCCCGGTGATGGCCCGTATGGAGAGGGCCGCGCCGCGCCGGGCATCACCGTCCATCTTGGTGAGGATGATCCCGTCAATGCCGATCTGCTCATTAAAGTTCTTTGCGATATTCACAGCATCCTGTCCGGTCATGGCATCGGCCACAAAAAGGACCTCCTTCGGATTCACCTTCACCTTTATATCTGAGAGTTCCTTCATCAGACCCTCATCAATGTGGAGTCTTCCTGCGGTGTCCAGTATGAGAACATCATGGGCGTCCAGCTTCGCCTTTCTCACCGCCTCATCGCAGAGCGCCACAGGGTCCTTCATCTCCCTGGAATGGAAGACCGGCACCTCAAGCTGCTTTCCCAGGGTAATCAACTGATCGATGGCAGCCGGTCGCTGAAGGTCCGCAGCCACAAGCATAGGGCGTCTGCCCTCCTTTTTGAAAAGGCGCGCAAGCTTTGCAGAGGTGGTGGTCTTGCCTGAACCGTGAAGACCTACCATCATGATGACGGTCGGCGGATTCGGCGAAAGGTATATCTTCGCGCCGGCGCCCCCGAGAAGCTCGCAGAGTTCATTATTCACAACCTTGATCACCTGCTGACCGGGGGTGAGGCTCTCAAGGACTTCCTTGCCCACTGCCTTTTCCTTGACTTTCTGGATAAAGTCCTTCACGACCTTGAAATTGACATCAGCTTCCAGCAGGGCGATACGCACCTCTTTCATTGCAGAATCAATATCCTCTTCCTTGAGAATACCCCTGCTTCTCAGTTTCTTGAATATGGCTTCGAGTTTTTCGCTTAAGGCTTCGAGCATTACAGCAGTCCCTCAATCTCTTTCGAAATGGTTTGGGCAAAGCCTGGGATAAAGCCCATGTGGCGACTCACCACTTTGCCTTCCTTGTCGATGATGAACATTGCAGGTATGCCGCTCACTCCATAGGCAACATTCACGGTCCCGCTATCCACCATTATTGGGTAGATAATGGCATACTCCTTCACAAAGGCGCGCACGCGGGAGAGGGCATCCCCGCCCCTGTCAACCGAAATGCCGAGGAGCTCAAAGTTTTTGTCCTTAAACTTCTCATACACCTTGTTCAGTTCAGGAACCGATTCCCTGCATGGCAGACACCACGTGGCCCAGAATTCAACGAGCACGACCTTGCCCCTGAGCTTGGAAAGCGTCATGCTGCCCCCCTGAAGATTGCTGAGGGTGAAATCAGGGGCCTCGCCGCCTCCAGTAACCCTCTCGTGAGCCTTCTTGCACGACACGCCAAAAATGGCAATCGCGAGGAGGGACGCCACTACGCAGAGTTTTTTCAGATAAGCCATTATTCTGATTTTCCTTCCTTGATTAGAAAAAATTTTTCAGGAGGCAAGAAGGGAATCGAGCTTTGCCTTGAGCTGCGGTTTGGGAACCGCTCCCACAATCTGGTCAACCTTCTGACCGTCCTTAAAGAACATTATGGTCGGTATCCCCATGATCTTGTAACGGCTTGCGATATCCGGATTCTCATCCGTGTTCAGTTTCGCCACTTTTATCTTTCCCGTATATTCCTTTGCAAGCTCCTCAACCGTCGGAGCGATCATTCTGCACGGTCCGCACCACACTGCCCAGAAATCCACCATTACCAGGCACTGACCCTGAATAACCTCTTTATCCCATGTTGCGGTCGTCACTTCCACAATGCCTTCTGCCATATGAACCTCCTGAAGTTAGTTGGTCTTTAATTATATTTACTGAAACCTCTCTTTGTCAACGCGAAAGCCGATCACAAAAATGAAGAAAGACGCGCACTATTCCCGAACCTCTCCACGCAGACAAAACAGGAAGACATTAAAATTCAAGTTATTATCTCTTCACTCCTCAAGTGATTAATTGCATAAATCCGTTATACCCTGAAATAATATCAACTCAAGATATGAGATATTAACATAGGTTAGGAAATTGTTAGTAAGTTTGTGGAACACCTTTCAGAAGCATGGCAGGCTCTTGAACTTCTCCATTTTGCACAATTTTTATGCAGGCGGAAACTCCTTTAAAATCACTATGTTTCAGCTTTCTCATCAGGTCCGCGGAATAACTTTCCTGCACTGCTTCGCAATCCCTTGCCGGACAACTGTTTGCTGAACTGTCAGCGGACAGAACCTCTTCAGAACATTTTTTACGATATGGTTAATGTGTAATCCGACAGTTCGTCCATGGAAAGAATCTTCTCCTTCAATCCTTGTGAGTCGAATCTCCCATAGGACATGGAATTATCATAGAACAGGATATGCCTTTTCTCTTTGTCCAATTCGAACTTGCCGCCGCCCACAATAACCCATGCAGGATCATGTATGTCAAAACGTTTGCCTTCACCATGAAAGGACCCGCAGATCCCCTTCTCTCTGCAGAAACGCTCCACAATATCGGCATGGTAAGGGGCAAATTCCGTTGGAGCGAGCACAAAATATTCCGTGGCCCTGTTCCTTATCTGAACGAACTTGCCGGAACGTTTCGCCGGGACAGATCCTTTCGCTTCACGGGAATAAGAGAGTTCAGAGTAATCTATCAGAATGACGTTCATGAATGCGCCGGATTATTACTTAATTAAATTATACATCATCACGCCCCGCAAAATGTGCTTTGCCTGCCCTCACAGGCCGTATGAAGTTGACAAGGAGGGATGACAAAATGTTATTTTATATGCGCTCAAAGGCTCGTAGCTCAGGGGGAGAGCGCTTCCTTGACACGGAAGAGGTCGGCGGTTCGATACCGCCCGGGCCTACCATTTAAAATCAAGAGGTTAGCCAATTTGGACAGCCTCTCTTTTTATTGGATTGTATAGTTTCTTTTAGTAAGTTTTCCGTTCAAGGAAAATTTATTGGAAAAACTTATTGGATTTACGCTTATTGATTCCTGATTTTAAATGAATTTTGAAGGTTTGACCCTACTCTGTTCCCCATAATAAATGTCCGCCCCTATCCTGTCACTCCCGCTTGTCTGGAGTCTTTCCGAAGAAGGATTCCGGACAAGCCGGAATGACAAAAATCCGAAGATAGGACATTAATATTACAGGCATTAATAATGGAAAAAAGCGAGGTTATTCAACAATCCACTGGGTGCCGCAGATATACTGAAAATCGCATGAGGGGCATGCCTTTTTTCTGTCGGAAGCCGGGATAAAAGGGATCCGGGGATCGGTTATTTCCTTGAGGAGCTTAAGGATCACCGTTTTTAGCGGCTCAAACGTCTCAGCCGGAGATGAACCGTCAAAGAGGGGCAACTCTATCTCCCTGCTTATCTTTGAACGGCCGATGAGCAGAAAGAGGGCATTGAGCTCGCTGATGGTCCTTTTCTTCTTCTCAGAGTAAAGCAGCAGGTAAAAAGGAAGCTGAAGGTTTCCTATTGCCTTGTCCCAGGTCTCCCTCTGTTCAAGATCGAGCTTTTCCATGTTTATCCTGAGAGGGTTTTGATTTGAACCCGTTTTATAATCTACGATCACGGTCTTGTCATCTCTCTGCTCAACACTGTCCAGCCTCCCCTTCAGAAGAAAGGACTCCATTTTCACCTGTATGGTCTCTTCGCTTTCGAGAACGGTCACGGTCTTTTCCTTCACAAGAGGAATGTAGTAATCCCTGATGAAATCCTTCATATGTCTTTTGACCTGCCTCTTCAGGAGATAGACGGCGCCTGAGGGGTCTTTGCCGTACACCCTCTCAAAAAGCCCTTCGATGAGAATGTCCATTTCACCGAGCTCCATGTCTTTCTCTTTTAAGGGCCTCCCCTTTTTGCCGGAAAAGTACTGTCTCAGGACAGTATGGACAAAGTTTCCCAGATCATCCCTTTCAATATCCCCGGTTATCTCCTCTTTCCTGCTGATCCCCAGCGCCGTGGCATAGTAAAACTGGAGGGGGCATCTGAGATACTGATTCATTGTGGTTGCGCTATAGGCAAAGTCCTTGAGGAAAGCGATGATATCATCGGTTTTAGGGATGGATTCAGGGGCCTTGTTCACAAGATTTATCTGATACTGGATCGGTATGATGTAGGGTTTTGTGTCTGTAGCTCTGTCCCTCTTCTGTTTTTCCCATAGGAGTTTCTCCACAAACCTTGACCGCTCTGTTTTGTCGTTTTCGATGAAGAAGAGGTGGACCTCCTTTGCCCCTTTGAGAAGGATATCGAAATAATAGGCAATGAGCCTGTCCCTGTCAATATAAGTAGGGAGTCCCAGTCTCTCCCGGGCCTTGAAGGGGAGAAACGTCTCTTCCTTTCGGGTATCGGGAAGGACCTCTTCATTGGCGTCCAGGACAAATACCCGCTCGAACTTCAAGTTCCTCGTCTCGAGGAACCCGAGGACCTGCAGTCCCCTTACCGGCGTGCCTGCAAAAGGGGTGTGGCAGGTCATGATATATTTTCTGAAAAAGGTGAAATAGCTGGACCTCTCTTTAAAGGCGATGTCCTTCATGAGCGACCGGGATAGAAGGTCAAGGGCTGTTATGAAAGATTCGGAAAAAGGATAAAAGAGGGGGTGAAGCCGCGCAGTGCTGTTGTTGAAAATATGGATGAGAACCTCGCTGCACTTTCCTGCAAAATCCCTGACGTCCTCGAAGGAGAGAAACCCCTGGATAATGCTTTTGTGGATAGCCTTCAGATGCTCCCTGAGGCGCTCTGCTGTTATCCCCTTTTCATCCTTCGGCAATTTTCTCATGACCTCTTCAAAAAGCTTGCCGTTTTCCTCGAGCTCGGCAAGGGTGATGAAGGACTTTGCTTTGTGCTTCAGGAGTTCTTCCTCCACAGCATGGAAAAGGATCCTTGTGGTTTCTGATTTTCCCCGGTAATAGATGTTCTTTGTGTAAGGATGGAGGACGAATTTCAGATAGTCGGGGATATAGACGCGGTCCCCATCCATGGAGGTGACCAGCTCCATGAGGTTGTTCAGAAAGCCGAAAACCGGGGTGCGGTAGAGGGGATATCCCATGGACACATTGTAGCTGTCCTCATGCATTGCCGAGAGCCCCTGGCGTATGAGAGGGAAGAGGGTCTCTGATGACGGAAGGACAATGACTGTATTTTCGTCAAGGGGACCCTCTCCTTTTTCAAGCGCGTTCCCGAGGGCAAGGACCTGGCCGTGGGCGTCAGGACTTCTGTAAAAGCGCACTTCAGTTTCAGTGTCTCCCTTTTCCGGAAACTCGGCGCTGATCCCCAGCTCCTTAAGTTTTTCCCTAAGGCCCGTGCCCTCCTGAAAGACGAAGACGGTATTGTCCCGTGCAAGGAGCTTGCTGAAGAGCGCCTTTTCCGCCCGGGTGAGAGCAAAAAAGCCCGCGAAGATAATCCTTTCGTATCTGTCCAGGTTCGCTTCATCCACTCTTTCAGCGGCAACCCAATATCTTTTTGCCCTGGTGGAGAAGCCCGGTGCATCCAGCTCCTTATAGAATGCTTCATAGAAAAAGGAGAGGTTCTGGAACCTGTTCCTCGTCATCTCAGGTATGCCCTCATCAATGAGAGACTCGATCCCCTTCACCATATGGGGGTTGATGCCCTCAATGGTCAGCTCTTCTATATCGCGGTATATCTTCAGGCCAAGGGAAAAGAAACTGTCAGGGGTCATGAAACCGGTCCCCCCAAGGGGTTTTGAAGCCTTCCTGTGGATTTCGTAAAGAAGAGCCACTGCGTCTATGGACTCGAGCTTCCTTCCCGGAGTCAGTTCCTCATAGAGGAAATCCACAAACTCATCCATCGAAAATACAGAAGGCGGAATAAAGCTCGAACCGACCCTGTCAGCCAGAGCCTTTCTGAGGAAATGAGACGGTCTTTTGCCCGGGAAGATGATTGCAGTGGATGAGTAATCCCTCGCAGCCCCTTTCATCCAGGCAACGATCTCTTCAATTATGCTCAGTTCAGGGGGGATGATCAGCGTCTTCATCCTAGCTTTTCGACCTCGCCAAGGTCAACGAAGGAGATGACGCCCAGAACAGCCTTCCCGGAATAGACCTCTCCGAGTATTTTCATATAGTTGTTCATCTGGGTTCTGTATTTTTCACGGGCTTCCCTTTTTTGCCCTGTCTTGAAATCGATGACAGTGATACGTTCAGTGTCGATGACCACCCGGTCCATCCTGAAGAGCTTGCCGGAACCGTCCGAATATTCCTGTTCCTTCCTGATCTCCCTTCCAGGGGCCTCCCTGAAATATGCTCCTGTCTCCTTATGCTCCATCACTGCCATGATGACCTTTTTTACTTCTTCACCGGGATAATCAATTCCCATATCATTCCTGACCCGCCCTATGATTTCAGACAGCTCCCTTTCAAAGCCGTACTTCATGTAATCGATAAAGAACAACACCCTGTGAATGAATTCACCCCGCCGCTTTTCCTCCAGAGTCATGAACTCCTCGGAACCGGCAGGGAATTCCATCTGCCTGTGGCGGTGAAGAAGGGGGCATGGGGCAGGAGCGCCTATATCACCTGATAGCTTTCCAGCGCCCCTTTCAGGTTTCACTGAAGGAGGATACTCCTCAGCAGGGAGCAGGTCGAGGGGGTATCTCTTATCATCGCTTCCGACACCGATCACATAGAGCTCCTGTTCCGGACGGGTGAAACCAACATAAAGGCTGTTCAACCTGTTCACCAGCTCCTTCATCCTTTCTCCGTCATAGAGGCGCCGAAGGCTTTCGTCGCAGGCTGCTATGGGTTTATTGATCTTCACAAGGGCGACAGAATCAACATCTTCCTCGATGATATACTCAAAACCCCTGTTCCTCACTTCATAAAGCAACACGATGGCCACGGGAAATTCCAGTCCCTTTGCTTTGTGTATGGTCATCACCTGTACGGCATCGGCGCCCTTTGGAACAGCCATGTCCCATTCGGACTCGCCGTTGTCCCGTGATGCGGTTTCAAGAAAATCCTTGAGGCTGTTGAACCCTGCCCCCTCGTAGTCCTTCACCACCTCGAGGATCTTCACAAGGGTCGCCTCCTCTTCCGGAATATTTTCAAAGACCTTGAAGACCGCAAAGATCTCGGTGACCAGGTCGTAGAGGGGAAGAAACCCCGAAGCCCTGAAAAGTCCCTCAAAGCAGCGCTTCCAGAGGTCGCCGAACTCCTTCTCGAATGCCTTATAGAGGGGCGGTTTCTTTCTATGCGAAAAGCAGAATTCCCTCAGCCTTTCGATACCGGTTCCCTGATCCTTCAAAAGGGCCTTTGCAAAGACCTCCCCGAGGATGAAGGTCCCGAAGGAAAAGTCATCGGTGGGTGAATCAAGGAAGTTCAGAAGGGCCACGATCTCGCCGGTGATCTTCCGCCTCCTCACATCGAGGCTGCTGAATGAGATGAAACGGATATCCCTTTCATTCAGCCAGCCGGTGGTCATCACCGCATCTTCATTCGTCTGGGTCAGGACAGCAATATCGCCGTAGCAGTATCCCCGTCTCCGGAGCCCTTCAATGAGGGCCTGAATCTCACCCCTCTCCGGAGGATCTTCATCGTTCCTTTCCAGGAGCAATACCTCTGCATATCCGTCGCTTCCCTCTTCCTTTGGCCTCTGAATGTATGAGGTAAGCCCGCTTCTCTCCCCTGCCTCTCTGTATGCGTCGCTCCCGGCGACCTTTTCTTTAAAGACCTTCTCATTGAACTCGAGGATCCTCTTCCCGCTTCTGTAGTTCGTGTCGAGCTCCTTCACCTCATGCTTTGCCGACAGGAAGGGATTATCCGCCTCCAGCCCTTTCATGATAGTGTAGTCGGCGTTGCGGAAGCCATAAATGGCCTGTTTCGTGTCCCCCACTGCAAAGAGGCTTCCACCCTGGGAAAGGGAGTTCTCGATGAGAGGGAAAAGATTCTTCCACTGGATGGGTGAGGTATCCTGGAATTCGTCAATGAGGAAATGGAAGACCGAATCGCCGATGCGGAAATAGACATCCGGGACTATAGCGCTGCTGAGGTACTCAGCAAGATGCATATTGATATCCTCGATGAAGACCTTGCCCTGCTGCCTCTTGGCTGTCTCTACGGTCCTGCTGAAGGCATCATACGCCTTCACATAGGGCATGCAGCGGGAACGGGCGTACAAGACTGCGAACCGGTGAATGAGCTCAATTGTGTCGGACCACAGCCCGATTATCCGTTCATAGGCGGCCTGCCCGCCGCCTTTCTGTGGTTTTGTTACAGGCGGGTTGGCAAAGGTCTTGCCGATAAGGTCAGGAAAGCTTTTCGCCCTTACCAGGGGAAGGATCGTTTTGTAAGACGAACCTCCGTGCCTTTTCAGCCCTGAGCCCTCGATCTCATTTTCTATAGCTTCGATGACTTCGGTTATCCTCTCCTTCACCCTTTTCAGATCAGCGGTGTGCTCCGCCATCTTCAGTCTTTTCCCTGTGGAGGAAAGCTTCCGGTAGATCTTCTTTATCTCATCAAGAAGGGCTGTTGAAGGATCCCAGAGATAGGCTGCCTCAGCCCTTCTCTGCTCGAGGAGGAAGTCGATGATCTCCTCAAGATAGGCTGCCTCGGAACCCCCTTCCCTCACGGTGCGCAAAAAAAGGTTAAAGGAGTATTCCATGAGCGCGTCATTGCTCATCAGGATCTCGAAGTCAGGGTTATATCCAAAGTCAATGGCAGAGGCCTTGAAAACAGTGGTCATAAAGCTGTCGATGGTCTTGACCTGGAAATCGGAGTAACTGTCAAGGATTTCCTCTATCAGGAGGCCGGCCTTCTTCATTGCCTCCTCCCTGTCCGGTGAGATTATCTGCGAGAGTTCGGCTAAATCCTTCTCCTCGCCGAAATAGACCGACTTCAGCCATGAGAGAGTCCTTTCCTTCATTTCCTTGGCGGCATTGTTCGAGAAGGTTACCGCCAGCATGTTCCGCAGCCTATTACGCGGGATCTTTTCAGAGAGGATGAACTGGACAAATCTCTTTGTGAGGGTGCGGGTCTTGCCCGAGCCTGCAGAAGCCTTCAGTACCGTGAAGTGGGGAAATTGCATCTCTGTATCTTTTATGAGAATCGAATCTGCCATGCTCGCTCTCCGCTCATGGAATATTTTACCATACCTTTTTTGTTGCATACCTCCTGAGATTCATATATAATATTTTTTGAGGCGGGCATGGCCAATTCCACAGCATACAAAGAAGACGCGGTTGAAGCCATAAAGAAGAAGATCCGGATCGTTAACTCCATCGTGTTGCTTGTTGTCTTTGTCCTTCTTTTTGTAATTGTCAGGTTCACTTATTCATTTCTTGATTACCTCCCTTCACAATCCCTGGTCACCCTCCTGTCCATCACTGCAGGGCTGATTTTTTTGGGCATACTCCTGGTAAGAAATGCGTCCAGGAATGCCATCAAAGCCATAGAAGATTACAGTTATAAGCTGACCACCCTCCTCACCACCACAAAAAATGTACATGAAATAGTCCATAGTGACACGCTCCTAGACAATATCATGGACGTTTCCCTGGAGATTACCGGTGCGGACGCGGGCTCCATCCTCCTCCTTGAAGGCGAGAATCTTGTTTTCAAGATAGTCAAGGGACGCGAGTCAAAGAAGCTCCCGGGATTTTCGTTTCCCGGGTCTGAAGGTATTGCGGGCTGGGTTTTGAATAACGGCAGTCCTGTGAGAATTGACGATGTGAAGAACGACAGCAGGTTTTATCCCTCGGTGGACAAGATAACCGATTATGATACGAAGTCGCTGCTCTGCGTCCCCCTGAGGTCGGGCAAGGGAATCATCGGGGTGCTGGAGTTGGTGAATAAGAAAGAAGGCCCCTTTACGCCGGAGGATGAGGAGTTCATATCCTACTTTGCTGAGCAGGCCGCCATATCCATCGAACGGGCAAGGTTTATTGAGGACGAAAAGAACTACGAGATTTATCTCACCAACATTCTCATCGAGGCCATGGAAAATATGCCCGAAAAGCAGGGGCATTCGAGACGGGTTGCAAAATACACCATCTTGATGGCCCGTGTCCTGAACATGACGGAATCCGAGAAAAAAAGATTGTACCGGGCATCCCTGCTCCATGATATCGGCTTCCTGAAAATCGGCCCTGACGTGGTATCCATTGAGGAATTCCAGAGACACCCTCGTCTTGCCTATGAAATGCTTCAGCCGATCAATTTTTATGCGGATATCGCCCCCATCATTCTTTATCATCATGAACGCTATGATGGCACCGGATACCCCACAGGGCTGAAAGGAGAGTCCATTCCCCTGGAGTCGAGGATGATCTATATCGCTGAAGCTTTTGACGCGATCATAAGCGGCAACTCATATAAGAAAGTCGGCAAAGTGATCCTTCAGAACGTGGAGCCCCCGGTCAGTGGATTTCAGCAGGCACTTGATGAATTGAGAAGGAATGCCGGTACACAGTTCGACCCCGAACTGGTGGATATCTTCCTGACTAACATCAGTGAAGAGTATGCTGAAGTAAGCTAGCCTCTATACGATCTCTTTCTTCATAATGTTCCCCCTCTTTTTTGCATTTTTGCGAAAGCGAATCTCTCATTTTCTCAGTTCTGCAAAAGTCCTCATCAGAAATATCGTTTAAAATCAAATTGTTTTTGTCTGGCATGGAACCTGCTTTTATATTGGTAAGACGAAAGAAAGGAGGACAGGAAGATGAAAACAGGAGAGATGGCAAAAAAGATGGCATACATAGGGGCAGGCGCAGGATTGGTTCTCTTTGCAGTGATAGGGTTGCTGCCGGGTTCTTTTCTCGGAGGGGTAGTGGGGTTGAACATAGCAGGGAGCCTTTTCGGGATGCCGGTGAGTTCTGCGCTTCTGCCGAGGCTGATTGTTGGCGTATCCATGCTTCTGGGAGTATTGGTATCAGGCATTGTCTTCATATCGGGCGCAACAGTGGCAGGCTGGCTTATCGGATATGTGATTGATGCATTAAGGACAGGCAGGCCAGTGACCGCAGAGGTTAAGAGTAAATAAAGGACATCCCAGGGTATCTGGAAGAACATTGAAAAGGAGGGCAAGACGATGAAAGCAAGGAAAGAGATGGTAAGGATGGGGACAAAGGTGGGAGCAGCGCTCGGAGGGATCGCATTTCTGGTATTTGGTATTGTTCCGGGGTTTTATTTCGGCAGCTACGGGACGCTGGTGCTTCTGAACCATCTGTTTGGAGGGCCTCTT
>CAMTVV010000015.1:0-20655 GCA_947085305.1 uncultured Nitrospiraceae bacterium | reverse complement strand
CCAGAGACAGACTTGCCCCACATTTCCGGTCATAATATTAAGGAGATGGAAGTTGAGGAAGTTTTGTCAAATCCCGGCGAAGACCGCCCAGGCAGAGAAGGATCAAGGATTACTATTGGACGTACTTTGAACGGACGTTATCTCAGGGTAATATATGTTTCTGACCAGGAACCGAACAGTGTCTTTGTTATAACAGCCTATGAACTGCGTGGAAAGCCTTTAATCGCATATCGCCGTCGTAGAAGGAGGAAACAAAAATGAGTCAGAACAAATTTCCACCGGGATGGGACTTAGAACGTGTAAAAAGGGTACTATCTCATTATGAATCGCAGTCTGAGGAAGAAGCGGTAGCCGAAGACGAGGCAACATTTGAAACGCCGGGCCAAACTATTATGGAAGTCCCTTCAGAGCTGGTTCCAGAGATCCGTAAGCTAATTGCAAAACACAAAGTTGCATGAAATTAGCTACCACAAATCATTAATGGGAAGTGAGACTTTCAATAATGGCCTTGAGATGCAATTGAACCGTCCTCTGAGAAAGGGAAAACCTGGACCAAAGATAACGAATTAAAATAATTATGTATGGATGTCCCTGGAATTATTTCCGGAATTTATTCAGAGGTGAGGCTCTTGCAAAAGTCTTGAAAACGCTATAATTGTCATGCTGAACTTGTTTCAGCATCTAATAAAATCAATGTCCTGAATCAAGTTCAGGATCTGAGACCCTGAAATAAATTCAGGGTGACAAATTGAGACTTTTGCAAGAGCCTCTATAGAATGTGAATTTTCCCTTTACAGAAAGAAAGGCGTTGGCGTATATTCAAACAGTGCCGGCAGTTAACCCGGAATGCAAATAATAGAGGAGGTTGTAACATGCAGCTCAAAATAGCCTTGGCAGCAGCGCTTATCTTTTCCCTTCTTCTTGGAGGGCTCGCCTTTGGAGAGCCCAATATGCAGGACGGCATGTGGGAAATGACCATGAAGATGGAGATGCCGGGAATGCCGATGGAAATGCCACCCATGAAATTCAACCAGTGTCTCACAAAAAAGGATCTGGTGCCCCAGAAGAAAGAGAAGAACGAGGACTGCAAAATGATAAGCACAAAGGTGGACGGCAATACGGTCACCTGGGTAGCGAAGTGCATCGTGAAGGACGGGACCATGGACAGCACCGGCAAGATTACCTATAAGGGCAGCAATTTCGATGGTGTCATAAAAGCTGTGATGAATACCAAAGACACGGGAAAAATGGAGATTACCCAGCATATGAGCGGGCGCCGCATCGGGGACTGCAAGTAGCAACCTGTAACGCGTTACCCGTTACGCGTAACGCGTTACAGGTTGAGAAATGGGATTGCTTCCCTCGAATCGAGTCCGGGGTCGCAACGACAGGGCAGTAAGCTGGACGAGCAAGGGATTTCTTTATGCGTTATAATTCTCTGTGCTCGATATTATTCGAATCACCATAGTTTTTGCTGTTCTTCTGATATTCCTCAGGCGCAAGTGGAACGTGGGATACGTTCTCCTCATGGCATCCGGGGTTCTGGCGCTTCTTTACCGGATGCCCTTTCCTGTTATGGGATCTACCATGAAATCAGCCCTGATCGATCCCGTGACCATAAAACTCTTTCTTGCCCTTACCCTTATAAAAGTTTTGGAGCTGGTATTAAGAGAGAAACAGGCGCTGGCAAGGATGACGGAGGCATCAAGACAACTGCTGAAGAAGAAAAAGGCAGTGATCATATCAATGCCGATGTTGATAGGACTTCTCCCTTCCATCGGCGGCGCCTATTTTTCTGCTCCCATGGTGGAAGAATCCACAAGGAACCTTAAAATGTCCCCTGAAGAGAAAGGGTTCATCAACTACTGGTTCAGACACCCGTGGGAATGCGTGCTTCCCCTGTACCCGGGAGTGCTCCTCGCTGCCGCTATCACCGCCCTTGAACTGAGAAGTTTTCTACTGGCCAATGCAACCTTTGCAGCGCTCATTGTCGTAACGGGACTCCTCTTCGGATTGAGAGGGGTCAAGGGGATATACGAGGCAGAGGATGGGAAGCGCAAAAGTGCGGAAGCGCAGAAGCATGGAAGCAGTTTTGGAACTTGTGAATCTTCTGAATTATGGTCAGGGCTTTTGAGCTTTTTGCCTATCGTCTTCATTCTCTTCATGGTCATGGTGCTGCACGTGGAGCTTCATTATGCCCTGGGAATTACGATCCTTGCCCTTTTTGCATTCTACAAATTCAAACCTGGAGAGGCATTCCGGGCGCTGAAACACGGCTTCACCCTGGACGTGATTATTCTTATCTTCGGGACCATGCTCTTTAAGTTCACCATGGAAAATTCAGGGGCTGTAGTGCGCCTGAGCCAGTTTTTTACTGAAAGAGGGATACCCCTCCTCCCTGTGTTGTTCGTAATCCCCTTTGTGAGCGGACTCCTTACAGGTCTGACCGTGGGGTTTGTGGGGAGCGCCTTTCCCCTTATCCTCAGCCTGGGAGGGGGCGCCCATCTTCACGAGATAGTTTTCGCCTTCGTGTCAGGCTACATGGGGGTGCTGCTTTCCCCGGTACATCTTTGCCTTGTTCTCACCAGGGAATACTTCAAGGCGGATATATGGGGCATTTACAAAAAGACCATCCCTGCAGCAGCGATTGTCCTGGCCGGGGCTTTCATTCAGTACGTAGTGATGAAGTGACCGCCCCTGAAATTTGTAAAATAAAATGTCTAATCCGACTCGCTGAACCTGACGAGTGTTCCCTTTTTTGCCGTTCCATACCTGAAGATAGTTATGCCCTTCAAGCCTTTTTCGTAAGCAAGTATATATGTCCTTGCCACATCTTCCTTCTTAGCCCGACGGGGCATGTTTATGGTCTTCGAGACAGCGTTGTCCGTAAATTCCTGAAACGCGGACTGCATCTCGAGGTGGTCTTCAGGGGGGATGTCATGAGCGGTCCTGAACAGCCGCCTTACGTCGGAGGGCGCCTCGGAAATTCCCTTTAAAGAGCCTTTACTGATCACTTTTTCTTCCAGTTCTTTCGTGTAAAACCCCATTTCCTTTGCAGCTCGGAAGAAATACTTGTTGATCTCATAGAACTCCGTATCAAGGATCAGCCTTTTGTATGCCAGGCCAAAGATAGGCTCTATGCCGCTTGAGCAGTCTGCAATGATCGAAAGGGTTCCGGTGGGCGCAATAGTCGTGACGGTGGCATTCCTCACGCGCGGCATGCCGGGCGCATCGTATATCGAACCAGTGAAGTTTGGAAAGACCCCTCTTTTATGAGCAAGTTCAGCAGATGTCTCCCTTGCCGTATCTCTGAAAAATCTCATAAGCTCCCGGGCAAGGCGGAACGCCTTTTTGGTGTTATAGGGGATGCCGAGGAGTATCAGCATATCAGCCCAACCCATGATGCCGAGGCCTATCTTACGGTTGCCCTTGTGCATGACTTCCACGGCAGGGAGGGGGTAATTATTCACATCAATGGCATTGTCAAGGAACCTCACCGCTGTCTTTATATCCACAGCAAGGGAAGGATAATCTATCTTCGCACTCACCCCCCCTTTACCCCCCCACTGATTAAGTGGGGGCGATGGGGGGGTAACATACTTTGAGAGATTGATGGAGCCCAGGACGCATGCCTCGTAGGGGAGAAGCGGCTGTTCCCCGCACGGATTGGTGCTCTCCATATTGCCCAGGTTCGGGGTCGGATTGTACGCGTTTATTCTGTCGATGAAAACCAGCCCGGGATCCCCTGTTTCCCAGGCGCTCGCCACAATCTCACCAAAGACATCCTTTGCTTTTAACCTTCCCGCAACAGACTTGCTTCTGGGGTTTATCAAAGTGTATTCCCCATCGTTTTTAAGAGCTTCCATAAAGGCATCTGTGACAGATACAGAGATATTGAAATTCGTCAATTCCCTTTCGTTCCTCTTGATCCTGATGAATTCCATGATGTCGGGATGGTCAACCCTGAGAATTCCCATATTTGCCCCGCGGCGCGCGCCTCCCTGCTTTATGACCTCTGTGGCGGTATTGTATATCTTCATGAAAGAGACCGGCCCGCTGGCTATTCCGCCGGTGGAACGCACCACATCTGTCCTGGGCCGTAACTTCGAGAAGGAAAAGCCTGTCCCTCCCCCGCTCTGCAATATAAGGGCAGCGTTTTTCAGTGTATCGAAGATGCTCTGCATGGAGTCTTCCACAGGAAGGACGAAACAGGCAGCCAGTTGACCGATGCTTTTGCCTGCATTCATAAGGGCAGGGGAGTTGGGGAGGAACTTGAGGTTCGCCATGAGCTCATAAAAGTTTTCCTCCCATGAAGGAGCATCGTTGCCGTAAAGTTTTTCAGCCGAGGCAATGGTGGATGCGACGCGATGGAACAGTCCCTCAGGGGTTTCGATAACCTGACCATGCTCGTCCTTCAGAAGATACCGTGCCTGGAGAACCTTGAGGGCGTTCTCTGAGAGTTCCATGGATTCATTATACATAATTTTCCCTTCAGAGATAACATGCTAAGATTTTCATATATTGGAGGCTCTTGCAAAAGTCTGTTTTTTGTCACCCTGAACTTGTTTCAGGGTCTCAGATCGCCCCTTTAACCCATCCGCTATGGTGACAAATATCAAAAAAAGTGATAGAATTTTTCTGAGAACTCTCTAAACTTATTGCTATACAGAGAAATAAAGTTGAAAGTTTAAATATCATGAACCCTTTTTTAGAAATAAATCGTGACCTGCGCGTTCTGCCGTGTCTTTCGGGATTGAAAGAGGAGGATCTTTCTTTCATGGAACAGATGGCGCGACTGAAGAGGATTTCGAAGAACAATATTCTCTTTGAGGAGTCGGAGCCCGTTAAATTCTTTTTCATCGTAAAGCAGGGAACGATAAAGTTGTATAAGACTTCTAAAAAGGGCAGAGAGCTTATTGTCAGGATCATGAATTCCGGCGACTACTTCTGCTGCGCGCCCCTCTATACCGGCGGGAAGTATTTCGTGGGAGCAATTGCTGTCGAGGATTCTCTCCTCGTCACCATTCCGGCGGAAGATTTTAAAAAAGCGCTGAGGAATGAAATGACCGAAACAGGATGGAAGATCATTTCAGGGCTCTGCAATAAAATACGGTATCTCTCAACGCTGGTGGAAGATATCACCTTTAAAGATGTTGAAGAAAGGGTCATTACAACGCTCTTGCGATTAGCGGAAGAGCGGGCCCCGAATGCCAAGGTCGCATCGCTCCAATTGACCCATCAGGATATTGCTTCGATGACAGGCACGGTGAGGGAAGTCGTCTCAAGAGCGATGTCAAGGCTGAAAAAAGAAGGGGTTATTGTTGACAGCAATGTCAAGGGGTTCAAGCTCGACAAAGAGAGGCTTTTGAAGCTCATCCATAATAAGGATGTCTGCGGCATAACTACGGGCGCTAACCCACTGTGACTTAAGTTAATTTTGAAAGAATTGACATTTTACAATTGCAGTGCATGCGGCATGGTAGTTAGCATAGACGAGGTATGTGGTTGTGCGGATGTATGCGACATTATCTGCTGCGGCAAGCAGATGAAACCGAAGAAGAAATAATATGGTTCTTCCTGCTTGAAGTCATGCCTTTTGACGAGGCGGCACTTCCTGCCGAAGACCCTTCAACCTTTTAATTCATTGAGGAGGTTTAAAATGCAGACGTTGGAATCTAAGGGAATGAAGATTGAGCTTGACGATGAGGGATATCTTTCAAATCCGGATGACTGGAATGAGGGCGTTGCTTGCGCGCTTGCAGAGCGGGAGGGCGTAGAAGAGCTCACAAAGGAAAGGATGGACATAATAAAGTTCATGCGGGAATATTACAGGATTTATAATGCCTTTCCAATACTCAGGGCTGTTTGTAAGAATGTTCACCAGCCGAAGGATTGTTTCAGCGAGAAATTCATTGACCCCTTAAAAGCGTGGAAAATAGCGGGACTGCCCAAACCTGATGTGCATATTATAGCTGACATAAGGGGCGAGGGGGGCGTTGTATAGGCAAAATATGGTGCTGTTTACGGCAACAGAGCCCGAAGAGATTGCCCGAAACCTGGGGATGGAGGTAGAAACCATTCATGAAGTGATCTCAGCCGGCAAGGGAAAGCTTCTTCGGGAGAGATTGAAACGGCAGTCGCCCCTCGTTGACAGGACACTTTACACATCCCTCAATGGTCAGTTCATCACTGCGTATCTAAAGGCCTGGAGGGCGCTGAAAAAGGATGCGCTCAAAGAGTTCGCCCTGAAGAGTCTGCGCAGGATAATGGACATCCATTACGTGGATGGCGAGCTTTTTCATGCTGAGGGGGTAAAGGCGGCGCTGGATGATTATGTGAAGATCATAGAGGCCTAGATCGCCGCCTATGAGATAACCGGCGGGGAGATCTACCGCAAACAGGCGGATTTACTGATGGAGCAGTGTATCGGGAAATTCTGGGACAGGGTAAGGGGCGGTTTCTTTGAAACAGAGACGGGAGAGGGAAAGGGTGAGGGTGAACAATAACCATTAAGGTTACCCCTCCCCTTAGTCCCCTCCCGCAAGGGGAGGGGATTTGTAAGGAAATTTAATTTTTATTAGGTTAGCGCAACGATCTTGACATTCTTCATGGATGGGGTAAACTTTATTTAGAAGGCTGCACAATGTACGATACTACTGACGGAAGGAGGAAAAGGCAATGCCTTACACTGCAAAGGATTATTCTAAGCTTATCGGAATGGAGGGATTCAGCGAAGCGCTTCTCAAAAATCACTTCACGCTCTATCAGGGATACGTGACGAACACGAACAAAGTTATGGATGCCCTGGACCAGATGCTCAAGGACGGGAAGACAGGCGCACCGGAATTTGCCGAGCTCAAGAGGAGGCTGGGGTGGGAATTTAACGGGATGAGACTGCATGAATATTATTTTGAGAACCTCGGCGCAAAGGGAGGAATTAACAAGGAGGGAAAGCTTGCCAAAAAGATGGCGGCTGACTTTGGAAGCTATGAGGCATGGGAAAAGGATTTCAAGGGCACAGGCTCCATGCGGGGTATCGGATGGACCGTGCTGTACCAGGATAGCGCTGACGGCAGGCTTATCAACTTCTGGATAAATGAACATGATGTCTCGCACCCTGCAGGATGCAATCCGATATTGATCATGGATGTGTTTGAGCATGCCTTCATGCTCGATTATGGTTTGAAAAGGGCGGATTATATAGAGGCATTCTTTAAGAACATTGACTGGAAGGCGGCAGAGGCAAGACTCAAATGAAAAGCGCCGGCTTCTTAGATGTTCCTTGAAGGACAGATGTCGTAGAAGACGCATTCCCCGTGTTTCGGCTTTTTTGCCCGGCATATCTCTCTGCCGTGAAATATGAGCAGGTGAGAGAAATTTCCCCAATCCTCTTTTGGGAGCAGGGACATTAGATCCCGTTCGATCTTCACTGGGTCTTCGTTCTTTGTAAGGCCGAGCCTGAACGCAACGCGCTTCACATGGGTATCCACTGCAATGCCCTCATTCATTCCGTAAGCATTGGAAAGCACGATGTTTGCGGTCTTGCGGGCAACACCAGGCAGTCTGGTGAGTTCATCCATGGTTTTTGGAACCTTGCCTTTGAATCGCTCGACGATGATCTTAGCAGCCTCGTTGATGTTTTTCCCCTTGGTCTTATAAAAATTAATGGAACGGATGTCGTTTTGGAGCGTCCCGGGATCTGCGTCGGCGTAATCTTTAACTGCTTTATACTTCTTGAAGAGCCCCTCGGTCACCTTGTTCACATGCACATCTGTGGTCTGCGCAGAAAGTATGGTTGCGACCAGGAGTTCAAAGGGTGTTTTAAAATGAAGAACTGTCCTTGGACCGGGATACTTTTTCTTTAACAGGCGTAGCACCTCAAATGCTCTGTCCTGAATCTCCATTTTCTCCGCCTCCTTACATAATGAGAAACTCGTTACTAAAATAGTACATGCTCACCATCTCTAAATCAAGATCAGCGGTAAGTTGATCTCCTCCTTGAGTATTCATTTGTGAGACGATATACTTTTATACATAGATTTATGTAAATATGTCATTGTGGTTGGCAACTGCCAGCCGTACCCGGTTGAGGAAAAAGAAAAACTGAAACCGATTGTTCCAACGGAAGATTTATGGTGAAAAGACAGGTGGTAATGTTCGGCATTTTCTTGCTTGTATTTATAAGCAGTAATGCGTGGGCGCATCATCCTACTGGCGGCGCTGGGCTGGGGCAGGCGGGTCCCATCAGAACTATTCCGACTGCCACTTTTCAGAAGGCGAGCCTGGCGCATGGTGAAAGCCGGGAAAGCAAAAAGGTCTCTCTCACAAAACACTTCAACGAAAGTCTTTTTAAGGTGACGGAGAAAGGTCTGTTCAGCATAGAGATATTAATGGATGACAAGGAACAGAAGGGAAGCATAATTAACCCTTGAGGCTCTTGCAAAAGTACGGATTTGTCACCCTGAGCCTGTCGAACGGGTGACATAAGCGCTTGATTTTCCATCATTCTTCGACAAGCTCAGAATGACAGAAGGGCTTTTCCCCAGACTTTTGCAAGAGCCTCCCTTGTGTTATAATTCAAAGATATGAATACAAAAAGGCTGCTCCTCAATAGGACAATAATGCATGTTATTGTGACGATTCTTCTGTTTATGACTGGAGAAGCCGCAGCCCTGGCAGCGAACAAGACGACCCTGCATTTCTTCTGGGGAAACGGCTGTCCCCACTGCAACAAGGAAAAGGTATTCCTGGGGCATCTGAAGAAAAAATACCCGGAGCTCGAGATAAAGTCATATGAGGTATGGTATGACCTGGAGAATGCCGGCCTCTTTGCGCAGATGGCAAAGGCGTACGGGAAGAAGATCGAAGGAGTTCCTTCAGTATTTATTGGTAATTTTGAACCCATTGTTGGATACCTGAGTGACGAGACCACCGGAAAATTGATAGAGGAGAGGATTGTCTATTGTATCGAGCACGGTTGTGTAAACCCCTTGGACAGGATACGCATACCCCCTGAGATAAAAGAGGCGCAAAAGGAGGAGCCAAAGTGGGAGACGCCGAAGACTAAAGGGCCGTTAATAAAAGCTGCTCCTGAGGAGGTCTCTGAGGCGGAAAGACGATCAGAAGAGAGGGCTTCCTTAAAGCAGGAACCAGCAAGGAAAGATGCCGTTGTCAGGGAAGCAGACCCGGTTGCGAAGAAGGATGTTCCCGACCAGGAAACCAAGACCGTCAGCCTGCCGCTTCTCGGTGAAATAGATACCTCAAAGACGTCACTGCCGGTATTGACCCTTGTCATTGCCGGAATGGACGGCTTTAATCCCTGCGCATTCTTTGTGCTCTTAGTGCTGCTAAGCGTTCTTGTTTACGCGCGTTCAAGGAGAATAATGCTTTTGATCGGGGGGACCTTCGTCTTCTTTTCAGGATTTGTCTATTTTCTGTTTATGGCTGCCTGGCTCAATCTTTTTCTGCTCTTCGGCCAGCTCAAGATTATCACCATCGGGGCAGGAACCATCGCGTTACTCATTGCAGTCATAAACATCAAGGACTTTTTCTTTTTAAAAAAGGGAGTCTCGTTATCCATCCCGGAGAAGGCAAAACCGAAACTCTTTGAACGGACCAGGGGTCTGATGAAGAAGAGCTCAGTTCCCTCCATGATGCTCGGGACCGTAGTATTGGCCATTGCCGCCAACACCTATGAACTGCTTTGCACTGCGGGATTCCCCATGGTATATACAAGGGCGTTGACGTTGCATCAGCTGCCCACGTTCCAGTATTACCTTTATCTTGTGTTTTATAATGTCATTTATGTAATCCCCCTGGCAGCAATCGTCCTGACCTTTACCATAACCCTTGGCGCGAAGAAAATGACCGAATGGCAGGGGCAGGTACTAAAGCTTATATCGGGAATTATGATGTTCAATCTCGGCCTTGTGCTTCTGGTCAAGCCCGCACTCCTTAACAACATCCTTATATCAGCCGGACTGCTCGCAATTGCCCTGGTCACGGCCGGGATCATCATTACAACAACAAAGACGATAAAAAAGGGAAAAGCCGGTTAGAAGGAGCCCTCCTCCGAATACACTTTCCGATTCATCTGTTCTGTGAGCCCTCAGAAAAATTGACATTGACTCAGATTGCAGAGCCTGGGCCTGATGCTGAGAAACTGAATGAATACATCGTCAGGTACAAGCCCTATACCTCGTGGCAGTTGTGGCCGGGGAAGGGCAGGCTTTACAAGGCAACAGCCCATGGCGCATTGCTCACAACCTTTGTGAATGATGCTGCGTATTATTCAATCTGGGCCTCAGGCATAGCATTAACTTAGTCAGGAAAGAGGGCAATCCAGCTCATTAATTAGCGTTATAGGTCCGATAGTTCCTGTCCGGTAGATGTATAATACTTAACATAATATATCTTATCAGACATAACATTTAAGCAGGAATTGTTAGTAATATGTTATTGATCGGATTGAAAACATAGCCGGGCCGTATACTGTCAATGGTTTCCACGTCTTTGAACGGGAATTAGGCAAATAAAAATATCTTAATATTCGGTTACTTGTGCGTCCGGAATGGGATGTCCGACGAGCATATCGTTTTGAAGGCCCGCTATCCTTACAGGGACAATATCTTTCGGGCAGGCGCCAGTGATCAAAGCCCTCACCTTAAGGTAATTCCCTGTTGTTCCGACGAATGTCGAATCAGAAGCCTTCTCTTCCAATAGAAGATCAAGGGTTCTGCCGATCTGGGCTTTCATGAATTCCCTCTTTTTCCGCATCCCAAGCTCCCTCAGTAAGATGCACCTCTCTTTCGTGGTTGCAGAATCAACAAAATTGGGCATTTCAGCAGCCGCTGTTCCCGGGCGTGCTGAATAAGGAAAAACGTGCATATAGGATAAGGGAAGAGATTCAAGAAAACTAAAGGAATTCTTAAACTCAGGTTCGCCTTCCCCGGGAAAGCCTGAGATAATGTCTGTTCCGATGGCTGCGCCTGGAATGCGTTTAAGTATTCTCTTTACACCTTCAAAAAATTCTTGGGCGGTATAGCTCCTGTTCATTAAACCCAGAATCCTGTCGTCTCCGCTTTGAAGTGGTATATGCAGATGACTGCAGACCCTATTGTCTTGAATTAAGTCTAACAGCTCCTCATCAATCTCACTAATTTCGAGGGAACCAAGTCTGACTCTCCTGATTTTTGTTTTAAGTAATATAGTTAAAAGCATGTCAGTAAGTGTTACTTTAGGAATGATGTCATAACCATATGCTCCTAAATGAATTCCTGTAAGAACAATCTCGTTGTAACTATTGGATATCGCCTGTATCTGCTCAATTATCTCTTCAAGGGGAATACTCCTCGACCTCCCCCTTGCCTTTGGGATGATGCAGTAGCTGCAGGAACTGTTGCAACCATCCTGGATTTTAAGAAAAAACCTGCTTTTAGTCGAAGAATAATAATTTAAAGGAATACATGATGAAACGTGAGCTAACATATCAGGTATATTGTGTTTATTATTAATATCTACTACACCTGCTACACCATCCATGGTTCGGACAAACACTTTATTGAGTTCAGAGTAGCAGCCGGTCACTATGACCCTGGAACCGGACTTAGAGGCTCGTCTTATGAGCTGTCGCGACTGGTAGTCGCTTTTGGACGTAACCGAACAGGTGTTGATTATGCAGTAATCAGGTTGCTCCACCAGGTCCACGATCTCACATCCCCGGGAGCGGAGATTTGCTTCAATAACAAAGCTCTCTGACTGATTAGCTTTACACCCCAGGGTCAGCACAGCGACCTTCATATAATCTCACCATCCAGGGAATGTTTTCTTGCATTAACCACCTGGATCTTAATGATATTCCCAATGCAGGAATCCATTCCACTAAAATTCACGATCTTATTCGATCTTGTCCTTCCCGATAGCACTTTCCCATCCGTCTCACTGGGCCCTTCCACGAGTATTTCCTGGATTGAAGTTTCGAGTTGTTTATTTATTTTCAAGGTGATACTGTCCTGTATCTGGAGTATTTCGGAAATTCTTTCCGACTTTGCCTCATCAGCAACCTGAGCATCCATGGCAGCAGCTTTCGTCCCCTCACGGGGGGAGTATTTAAATGCGAATATGCCGTCGAATTCGATTTCTTTCATCGCCTCAATGGTCTTTCTATGGTCCTCATCAGTCTCTCCGGGAAAACCGGTAATTATGTCGGAGGTGATTGAGATTCCGGGCACAGTGTTCCTGAGTATTTTGACCTTACTGAGATATTCCTCATAGGAATACCCCCGGTTCATAAGCCTTAAAATTTTGTTTGAGCCAGACTGCAATGGCAGGTGAATATGCTCGCAGACTTTGACAAGGCGCTTAATGGCTGATATGAGCCTGTCATTCAAGTCCCCGGGATGGGAGGTGACAAACCTGATCCTTTCCAGCCCCCGAATAGCATTTATCCTTTCAAGAAGCCCGGGAAAATCCAGGTCGCTTCTGTACGAGTTGACATTCTGGCCAAGAAGGGTTACCTCTTTATAGCCCTCATCGGCAAGCCCTGATATCTCCCTGAGGATGTTTTGCGACGGTCTGCTCCTTTCCGGCCCCCTTGTATAAGGCACCACACAGTAACTGCAAAAGTTGTTACAGCCGTACATGATGGATACCCACGCCCTACCCCCGGCCCCTCTCGCTGCCGGCAGATCCGTGTCGGCAACATCCGGGTTATCCTCTATGGCAACTGAAGTTGCGCCGGTCTTGATCAGTTCATTGAGCAGGTGGATGTTCTGGGGGCCGAAGACAAAGTCCACATAGGGCGCACGCCTGAAGAGCTTTTTGCCCTGCTGTTGAGCAATACACCCGGCCACCGCGATCCTGAGATTGGGGTTTTTCTTCTTCAGCCTTCTTATGCGTCCCAGCTCACTGAAAAATTTCTGTTCAGCCTTTTGCCGGATGCTGCAGGTATTAAAGATGATAAGGTCGGAATCTCCCGGATCATCTGATGGACTGAAACCTTCATTGCACAAGACCCCCGAGATCTTTTCCGAATCATGGACGTTCATCTGGCAACCGAAGGTTATGATCTTAAACTTCTTTTGAGGCATGTTTAAAGATACCATTAATCTTTTTTGCGAAGCAAGTAAGGCGGGAGAGTCCATTTCCGTCATTCCGCACTTGCCTGCCCTCGAAGTCCTTAATCGGGGGATGCGGTCGCCCCAGCGACTCGCCGAGGCGAGAATCCAGACTGGATTCCTGCTTTTCCGCCTCGGCGGATCAGACGAGTCTGACGCAGGAATGTCGAAATACTATCTGAATTTCGTAGATGTCCTGCGGGCGGAAGGATTCATCACCCCGCCCTTTCTTTCACAGGGAGTTCCACCACATTGGAGTCTTCCCTATTCATGGAAGAGCGTCCCTCAAGGAGGCCTCCCTCGGATATCATAAGCTTTGGCGTAGTGATGTCTCCTATCACCTGTCCTTTTGGTTTTATCTCCAGTATTTCCTTTGCCGCAAGAGCGCCCTCTATTCTCCCTCCCACGATAATGCCCCTTGCCGACACATCGCCTTTCAGAGTCGCCTTTTCACCGAGGATAAGCCAATCCGCCTCAACATTGCCTTCCACTGATCCGTCTATCCTGAGAGTCCCCTTGGATTTAATATCGCCTTTGAAATGGCTGTTCACGCCGACAAAGGACTCAAGTTTCTCGGTATTTCTCGAAAACATAATTAATTCCTCCCTTCCATGAACGGCATGGGGTTAATATGTTTTCCATCCTTCCATATCTCATAATGGGAATGGGGACCCGTGCTGCTTCCAGTTGATCCAGCATAGGCGATGACCTCGCCCCTTTTTACAAATTGTCCCACTTTGACCGTATTACGCTTGTTGTGGGCATAGAACGTGGAATAGCCAAAGCCGTGCTCCAGCGCCACGAGGTTGCCGCTTCCGCCGCTCCAACCTGAAAAACTCACCACGCCGTCAGCAGTAGCCTTGACCGGGGTTCCTGAGCCTGTGGAGATATCTATGCCTGAGTGGAAATCATAGCCCCCGTGAAACGGGTTCTTCCGATTGCCATAGGCTGAAGTGATATTCCCCGGCACCGGCCATCCCCTGGGGGTCGCGAGATAAATGTCCTTCTGCTCCTTCAGGTATTCCCGAATCCCGTTTACCCGTTCCATGGTGCTCCTGATCTGGTCCTTCAGCGCATCCACGTCAATAGAACCGCTGTCAGTGGGGTGAACATTTTCGAGGACTTTCTCTTTTGAGCCAAGGGAAAAGAGACGCCTGAACTCGGATTCTGTCCTCTTCAGCGCGTTTATCGTGGCGCTTATCTCGATAAACTGCCCGGAATAATAGTTCAGCTTCTCCTTCATCATACGGTACTCAAAGGTATTCACGGCAATGGATAAGACATAGAGGGAGCCGATAAGCCACATCGCTACGGAAAGGACTACCCCGATGGAGGGAATCTTCAAGCTTAAGTGCCTGGAGCTGCTGTGGGGTATCAGCATAATGGTGATAGGAGTGAAAGCTTTTCGCAACATCTTCCTGAACCTACTCATACCTTACCTCCTTTTTACCCTGTACAACACTGCCTATTACATATGAATCAAAACCGCTCTCTTTTAGGAGAGAAACCGAATTTTCAGCGTCTTTCTGAGGGACGACCACGATGCAGCCGATTCCCATATTGAATGTGCAGGCCATGTCATCCGGCGGAACGTTGCCCATTTCCCTGATCAGCGTGAAGATGGGGGGGACAGGCCAGGAGCCCTTTTTCACCACTGCACCCATCCCTTCCGGGAAAACCCTCGGGAGATTGCCCGAAATCCCTCCGCCAGTGATATGGGCAATCCCCTTAATCCGCACCCTCTGCTTCAGCGCGTTAAACGCCCTGACATAAATCCGGGTGGGCTTCAGAAGCTCCTCGCCAAGGGTCGTCCCGAGATCAGGGATATAGGAAGACACATCCAATTTATTCACGTCAAAGAAGACTTTTCTCGCCAGAGAATAACCGTTGCTGTGAAGGCCGGTCGAGAGAAGCCCGATAAGGCTGTCCCCTGCTTTTATTTCGGAGCCGTCGATGATTGCGGACCTCTCAACAACGCCCACGGCGAACCCTGAGAGGTCATATTCGCCATCCTTATAGAAACCCGGCATTTCAGCGGTCTCGCCGCCGATGAGGGCGCATCCCGCCTCTCTACAGCCCGTTACAATACCTTCGATCACGGTGGACGCCTTTTCCGGCATCAGCTTCCCTGTGGCAAAATAGTCCAGGAAGAAAAGGGGTTCTGCTCCGCTGGTAAGGATGTCGTTCACGCACATGGCCACAAGATCGATGCCTACCGTGTTGTGTCTGTCCATCATAAAGGCGACCTTCAGCTTTGTCCCGACGCCGTCAGTACCGCTCACAAGGACGGGCTCTTTATATCTTGCAGTGTCCAGTTTAAAGAGGGCTCCAAAGGAGCCGATGTCGGTCAGGACCTCCGGCCTGAAGGTTTTTCGTACAAGGGGCGAGATTATCCTGACAAACCTTTCCCCTTCATTGATATCAACGCCCGACTGCTTGTAAGTGATCTCTTCCATTGGTTTTATTCCCCCTACCCCCATAAAGAAATAAATACTCATTCAATCCAATTGATGGACAGAATACCTTCTTCATTTTTCCAGGGGGTTCAGGGATATGGATATTTTGCATAAACAGCGGTCAAAGTTCAAGGCTTTTTTGTCCGGTCTCAATTGCGTTACGGAAAGGAAAGATGTTAAACTATTCAAATTCAGCGGACACAAGGAGACTGAGATGGCGGGAGAGAAAATTTCTGAAGGTTTAACGTTTGATGATGTATTACTCGTGCCCTCAAAATCCGATATCCTCCCCAGGGATGTGGATATCAAAACCCAGTTGACAAAATCCATCACGATCAATATACCGCTGGTCAGCTCTGCCATGGACACGGTTACCGAGACTGCCCTGGCCATTGCCATTGCAAGGGAAGGCGGTATCGGAATTGTCCACAGGGCCATGTCACCCCAGAGGCAGGCGACCGAAGTGGATAAGGTTAAAAAATCCGAAAGCGGGATGATCATCGACCCTATCACGATTATTCCTGAAGCTCCCATATCTGAGGCGCTGAAACTCATGGAAAAATACAGGATATCCGGGGTTCCGGTCACCGTGCAGGGAAAACTCATCGGCATCCTCACCAACCGGGACTTGAGGTTCGAGACAAAACTGACCAAGAAAGTCTCGGAGGTGATGACAAAGGAGCGACTGATAACCGCGCCCGTGGGCACCGGCATTGAGAGAGCCAAAGAGCTGCTGCACAAATACAAGATCGAGAAGCTTCCCATAGTGGACAAGGATTTCAACCTGAAAGGACTCATCACCATCAAGGATATAGAGAAGCGCAGGAAATACCCCAATGCCTGCAAGGATAGAATGGGAAGACTGCGTGTAGGCGCAGCCGTGGGTGTCGGGGAGGAAGCCCTCTACCGGGCCGAGTTACTGGCAAAGGCGGGCGTTGATGTCATTGTAATCGATACTGCTCACGGCCATACAAAGACGGTCATAGAAACCATCAAGAATATCCGGAAAAAAGTGGACATGGATATCGTCGCAGGAAACGTGGGCACTGTTGAGGGGGCCACAGATCTGATTAAGGCGGGGGTGGATGCCATAAAAGTGGGGATCGGGCCCGGCTCCATATGCACCACGAGGATCGTGGCAGGAGCGGGGGTTCCTCAGATCACTGCGGTCATGGACTGTTATTCAGTGGCGAAAAAACACAGGGTACCCATCATTGCCGATGGCGGAGTGAAATATTCAGGGGACATCATTAAGGCCCTTGCTGCAGGAGCTCATTCCGTGATGCTAGGAAGCCTTTTTGCAGGAACCGATGAATCTCCAGGGGAGACCGTGCTTTACCAGGGGAGAAGTTACAAGGTATACAGGGGGATGGGTTCTCTGGGCGCCATGGAACAGGGCGCCAGGGACCGTTATATGCAGGAAGGGGTCGAGGCAAAGAAGCTGGTACCCGAAGGCGTGGAAGGCCGGGTTCCCTATAAGGGACCTCTTTCGCAGAGTGTGCATCAGCTTATCGGAGGCCTCCGTTCCGGTATGGGATATTGCGGATGCAAGAATCTCGCAGAGCTGAGGACAAAGGCGAAGTTCATCAGGATCACCAGCGCGGGCCTCAGGGAGAGCCACGTGCACGATGTGATCATAACAAAAGAGGCCCCGAACTACAGGATAGAACAGTAAGACAGTACTGATGACGAACGATAAAATTTTAGTTCTCGATTTCGGATCCCAGTACACACAGCTTATCGCACGGAGGATAAGGGAAAGCAGGGTATATTCGGAGATATTCCCCTTTAACGCTTCCATGGAGAAGATAAAGTCCTTCAAGCCCCGGGGGATTGTCCTCTCCGGCGGACCGTCAAGCGTTTATGAGAGGGAAGCACCTATTCCGGACAGGGCGATCTTTGAGCTGGGCATCCCGATCCTCGGCATCTGCTACGGGATGCAGCTCATGGCTCATTTGCTTGGAGGCAGGGTTGCAAAAGCTTCAAAAAGGGAATATGGCAGAGCCGAACTGTTTATAGATGATGATTCGGATTTGTTTCAAGGCATTAGCAGTTCACTCGTCACTGTTGTATGGATGAGCCACGGAGACAGGATCGAGAAAGCCCCCAGGGGGTTCGCGGGTATCGCACATACGGCCAATTCTCCGGTGGCCGCCATGTCCAACAGGGAAAGTAAGTTTTATGCCCTCCAGTTTCACCCGGAAGTGGTTCATACGGTGAACGGCGCCAGGATACTCAGGAACTTCACCTTGAAGATATGCGGCTGTAAGCCTACGTGGACGATGAAGTCCTTCATCGATACGGCAAAAAGGGAAATTCAGGAAAAGACCGCCGGCAGACGGGTCGTGTGCGGCATAAGCGGAGGCGTGGACTCGGCAGTCACCGCAGTTCTTGTTCACGAGGCCATAGGAGACGCCCTCACCTGCATCTTTGTGGACAACGGCTTGCTGAGAGCTGGAGAGGCAAAAAAGGTGGAAGATACTCTTCGCAGGTCTTTCCACATGAAAATCCGCTGCGTGGATGCTTCACCGAGATTCCTCGCAAGGCTCAGGGGAGTGATTGACCCCGAAAGGAAGAGGAAGCTCATCGGGAACGAATTTATCCGGGTCTTTGAAAAGGAGGCGATGAAGATAAAGAATGTGGGCTTTCTCGCCCAGGGCACCTTATATCCCGACGTGATCGAAAGCGCCTCATTTAAAGGGCCGTCGGCGACGATCAAGAGCCACCATAATGTGGGCGGCCTTCTCAAGAAGATGAAACTGAAGCTTGTGGAACCGCTGAGGGAGCTCTTTAAGGATGAGGTGCGTATCCTCGGAAAAGAGCTTGGCATGCCTGATGAGGTTATTCACCGCCATCCTTTCCCCGGCCCCGGCCTTGCCATACGATGCATTGGAGATATAACGGAGGAAAGGCTGGAGACTCTGAGAAAGGCGGACACCATAGTCCTGGAAGAGATAAAGGCGGCCGGTTTATACCATAAGATATGGCAGGCATTTGCGGTGCTGCTTCCGGTAAAAAGCGTGGGGGTCATGGGTGACAGCAGGACCTATGACAACGTGATTGCGGTAAGATGTGTCGAAAGCGTGGACGGCATGACCGCGGACTGGGCAAATATCCCCTATGAGCTCATGGGAAGGATCTCGAACAGGATCATCAATGAGGTGAAGGGCGTAAACAGGGTTGTGTATGATATCACTTCCAAACCACCCGGCACCATTGAATGGGAATAATCAGCTCTCAGATTTGAGATTGCAGATTTCAGATTCCATAAATCACAGATCACAAATCATAATGATGGATATAAAGACGTACCTCAAAGAGAAGAAAGAGCTTGTGGACTCTTTCTTGGAAAAATATTTCGGCTCCCCTGTCCTCCCTGCAATTCTCAGTGATCCCATGGCATATTCGATCTTTGCCGGGGGAAAAAGGATCAGGCCTGTCCTCGCCCTCGCGTCATACGAGGCGTGCGGCGGGACTGCAGACGATATTATTCCCTGTGCTTCGGCCCTTGAGCTCATCCACACCTATTCCCTTATTCACGACGATCTGCCTGCCATGGACAATGATGACCTCAGGCGGGGCAAACCCACAAGCCACAAGGTCTTTGGTGAGGGGATGGCTATCCTCGCAGGCGACGCCCTGTTGACCGAGGCATTCTTTTTGATTGCAGATTTCGGATTGCAGAATGCAGATTTAAGTAGCAATAAACCTGAAATCATAAATCATAAATCTAAAATCTTGAGAGTCATCCGTGAGGTGGCCATGGCTGCGGGCGCCTATGGGATGGTGGCGGGCCAGGCTGAAGATATACAGGCGGAAAGCATGGGCCAGAACAGCGAAAATCTTTCATTCATCCATGCCCATAAAACAGGAGCGCTTATTACGGTGTCGGTAAGGATGGGGGCGATCCTCGCCAACGCGGGAAAAAGAAAACTCGCTTCCCTGACGCGATACGGGGAAAACATCGGTCTTGCCTTTCAGATCATCGATGATATACTTGATGTAAGGGGAGACAGCGCAGAACTGGGCAAACCTACCGGTTCCGATGAGAGGAAGAAAAAATTGACCTATCCCGGCCTTTACGGAATCGACCCCTCAATGAGAAAAGCCGAAGATCTTGTGCGCGGCGCTCTTGAGGCCCTTGCTGATTTTCCGGATGAGGCAGCTCCCCTGAGGGAGATCTCTCAATACATCCTCCAAAGGACGAATTGAGCGCATGTGGCAAATATGCTCATAGAGAATATTGAATCCCCTGACGATTTGAAGAAAGTTTCCCGTGACCGGCTTCCCGTTCTTGCTGAAGAACTGAGGGAGCTGATCGTAGAGCATGTCTCCTGCGGAGGAGGGCATCTGGCATCCAATCTCGGAGTGGTGGAACTGACCATTGCACTCCACTATGTCTTCAATGCCCCTATAGACAAGATCATCTGGGATGTGGGACATCAATCCTATCCGCACAAGCTCATCACAGGAAGATACCGGATGTTTTCGACCTTGCGAAAATATAAGGGCTTATCCGGCTTCCCGAGGATCGAGGAGAGTCCCTATGACGCCTTTGGTACCGGCCACAGTTCCACATCCATTTCAGCTGCTGTCGGAATGCTCGAGGCGAGGGACAAGCGGGGAGAGCATTTTAAGGTGATCCCCGTGATCGGCGACGGCGCAATGACCTCGGGTCTTGCCTTTGAAGGGCTGAACCATGCGGGGCAGATGAAGAAGGACATTATCGTCATTCTCAATGACAACGAGATGTCCATTTCTAAAAACGTGGGCGCTCTCTCAGCGTATCTCAACAGGATACTTACCGCAGAGGCTTATCAGCGTTTCAAGAAAGAGACAAAGTCCCTGATCGAGCAGATACCCAAGGTCGGCGGGCAGGTCTCAAAGATCGCCCAGCGGGCAGAAGAATCCCTGAAGGGGTTTCTTCTGCCCGGCATGTTGTTCAGGGAATTGGGATTCAACTATATCGGCCCCATAGACGGCCATAACATCGACCTGCTCATTGAGACCTTGAGCAGGGTCAGTACCGCTGATGACCCCACATTGGTACATGTGATAACAAAGAAGGGGAGAGGCTACAAATT
>CAMTVV010000014.1:0-1708 GCA_947085305.1 uncultured Nitrospiraceae bacterium | reverse complement strand
GAAACTCTTTTATAAATAACACCTTCAAATTTCTTAAAGTGTTCTGTTCCGCACTTGATTTTAAGTTTCTCACTGCCCCGTAATTCCTGTCCTGCGCCTTTTGTCTCAGCCACAAAATAGATTTTCTTTTCTCCCTTAAAAACTATTGCCCAATCGGGATTGTACATGCCTATGGGCGTATTTATCTTGAACCAAAAAGGGAGTTTGAAAAAGAACTCAATGTTCTCGTGGCTCTCACAATCTCTGGCAAACTGATTTTCTACGGACGAATCAAGCGGGATGTAATTTTCATAAACGGTTTTCTCAGGTTTCTTTACTGTGAATGTGAACCGGTCAATGTATATTTCAAGCTCATTGTCTTCAAACAATGCCATTTCATAAATCTTGTTCCCTATTTTTTCATATTTAATGCCGTCCACCATCAACCCACACAGCGCCGCTTTGATAACACTTACAGCATTATCCATAAAGAACTGCGGGTTGAGCAGCACTTCACTTAATCTCTCTGATTTTTTGAGTATTTTTAGAATGGTATGCCGCGTCAACTCGGTCTTTGACTGAATGTAAGCAAGCATGTCCGGCATTTCAAACCTTAATCCGTAATCATCATTGATGCTGTCGCTTACCAAAAGCCCGTCAACGCCTTCCTGAGTTATCAAGACCTTTTTCTTGGTTGACTTAATGGAGGGCTTTTTCGTTTCCGGCATGTTCTTCAATGCCTTTGCAGACATAGCAATCAATTCATCTGCTTTGTAATCAACGCTGTATCGGGTATGGAATTTTATCTTCTCCCAAATCTGCAGGAATTTCGGGTCTGCCTCAAAGCCCTTGCGGAAATTGACCTTCTGCCTGTCGCCCCTGTTCTTTACCCTTCCTGAGAAATCCACCCCGCAATCTTCCTGTATCTCCTTCTGCAATGCCTTTGCAAAATCTTCATAACGTTCATTGGCAACAACGGTCAGCTTGTTGATGTTGCGGTCAAATATCCGCTCGCCGTTTTGATTCACCGATAAGCGTAAGCCCCGTCCTATTTCCTGCCTCTTTTTGATCTCTGATTTGGTCTCGTTCAAAGTGCATATCTGAAACACGTTCGGGCTATCCCACCCCTCCCGCAATGCGGAATGGCTGAATATGAAGCGAAGAGGAATATTAGGGTCAAGAAGTTTCTCTTTGTCCTGCATTATCAGTTTGTAAGTGTCATAATCCGCCTGACTCTCCCCTTCGGTATCTTTCACTCTTCCCTTGTTGTCCTGTGAGAAATAGCCATTGTGAACATCATCAACGGCGTACGGCAAAAGTCCGCTGTAAACAGGCTTGGAAACCTCTTGCCGATATATCTCCTCAAACCACCCGGCAAACTTGCCCTTTACAGGATTCCCGTTTATGTCGTATTCCCGGTAGTTCCTGACCTTGTCTATGAAAAACAGAGAAAGGACTTTAATTCCTTTGCCCTTATAAAACTTTTCCTTTTTGAAGTGTTCCTCAACAGTCCGACGGAGCATAAACTTCATTCAAGAGGGGTCGGGGGTGTGTTAATTTCATTCCGTTGCTGTATCCTTCTTACATTGTCCCAAATCTGCTCCTCAGTCAACGTCAGTCTATTTCCCACGCCGTTCTCGGAAAGCAATGCGCCCGTTTCGGTCAATGAAAATTCAAAGTCCCCGCCGCTCAAAGGCTGCCCTTCAAATATATCGGTAACGGCCCTGAT
>CAMTVV010000013.1:0-5706 GCA_947085305.1 uncultured Nitrospiraceae bacterium | reverse complement strand
GCAAGATTTAAAGAGGAATTGGCAAACAATAAGGAATTAGCTAAACTGGTGAGAAAGGTTGAGTCAATTGTCAAGACCTGACACTGACACCCTGCTGCTAACCAGGCGCTCCACCGGACTCTTCTCTATAGGTGATCTTTTCGCCCTGACCTTCCGGTCGGTCAGGATGCCTTCTTTCAGTGTGTACTCGAGGAATTCCCTGTCGCATCCCTCAGATGAACATCCTTCTTCATCAGCGCATCGTTGCAGAAACGTAAAGGCGGGCCGGTCAAGCTCATAGGGTTCGTCGGAGCGCACGTTATAGACGGAGGGGACTTCGAGCCGTTTCAGCGAACAGTGAGGAGTAAGGAAATAGCGCATAATTCATTATACCTTACAGGTCTTATCCCTTTTCATGGTAAAATCCTCCATGGATTTTTTCGACGTGATCTTCCCCCTCAATATCGGCCCTCTCACCTACCGTTGGCCTTCTGCTCAGGGCAAAGTCTCCCCGGGGATGATGGTAAAGGCAGAGGTGAAAACAAGCGCCCGGTACGGCATTGTCCTTGGCAAAGCAGTCCGTCAGCCTGAAGGGCATATCAAGGAGATAGCCGAAGTGAGCTCCGGGAAGGCAGTGGCAAGCGACTCCTTTCTGAGACTCCTGAAATGGATGGCGGAATACTATCTTGTTCCCGAGGGCGCCGTGCTCAAAACTGCAGCCCTCATAGAATATTGTCGTCCTGCAAAAGCAAGAAAAAGACGCGGGAAGGAGCAGGAAGAATCACCGCAGATATTGGAACGTCTGTCGCTCCCCCCGGTCTCTCCGGGCATCATATCGCCGATCAGGGAATCTTTGGCAAAAAAGGAATACAGGACATATCTGCTTCATGCGCCCACCATCTCCTACGAGATTTCATCTCTGCTCTCTGCCATGCAGGGGATCAGGAATATCATCATCCTTGTCCCGGAGATAGGGCACATTGAACTCCTCTTACCTGCTCTGACGGAATCGTACGGCGAGAGACTGGCGGTTCTCCACGGGAAGCTTTCAAAAAGCCTGCGGAGAAGCGCCATCCATCGCATTCTCTCCGGAGATGCCGACATTGTTCTGGGGACACGGATTGCAGTGACTGCTCCCCTCCGCTCGGTCTCTCTAGTTGCGGTCCTGCAGGAGCAGAACCGGTCATACAAGAACCTTGAAGGGGTCCGCTACCATGCGCGGGATGTGGCGGTCATGCGCGGCTATATCGAAAAATCCACAGTTCTTCTGTCTTCCACAGTCCCCTCAATGGAATCCTTTTACAACGCAGAAAAGACAAAATACAGGCTGCTCAGCGCTGACGGAGAAGTGCGCCGGCCCAGGATGGAAGTCATCAATATGAAGACCACGGGGAAGGCAACACCTTATATCTCCCGAAGGTCTCTCCAGGCTGCGGCGTCTGCCGTCAGGAACAGGGAAGGCGTTCTTTTTTTAATCAACAGAAAGGGGTACTCCCTGATACAGTGTGCTGACTGCAGCGCTGTTTTCACCTGCCCTGAGTGCAAAATACCCCTTATATACCACAAAAACAGAATGGCGCTCAGGTGCCACTACTGCAACTATGCTTCCCAGGCGCCGGACACCTGTAAAAACTGCGGCAGCTCAAAACTTGAGACCATAGGGGCGGGCACACAGCGCATTGCAGCCGACATCAGGAGACACCTCGATATCGAACCTCTGAGGATTGACAGAGACACCCTCAGGGAAGAGCCGGGACTGAAAGGTCTTCCTGGTATCGCAGGGGGAGCTGCGATCATTGTGGGAACAAAGGCGGTCATAGGGCAACTGCGCCCGGGAGAAGGTTACAGGCTCTGCGTCTTCCTGAATCCTGACATCAGCCTCCATGTGCCAGATTTCAGATCATCGGAACTTCTCTTCCAGGAGCTCGTCGGCATGTCCGAATATGTAAAACCGGACGGCCTCATAATTATTCAGACAAAGATGCCCGAAAACCATGTCTTTCGTTGTTTGCAAGGCTATCATTTCAGGGAGTTTTATTTGGAAGAGCTCACAATGAGAAGATCTCTTGCATACCCGCCGTTCTCGCGCGTGATCGTAATAACGCTTTCCTCGAGGCTTGATATAAGCAGAGCCTTGATGAATGCCTTTCCGCAGACAGATGATAAGATCGAATGCATCGGCCCGCTTCCCTTGCCAGGAAAGGGAATTCATTCCTGGAAGGTCATACTGAAATCTGCATCAAAGGAAAGGCTAAGTCAGTATGCGAAAAACGTTCTGGAAACCCTGAAGAAAGAAAAGGGACTGCGGCTAGTGGTTGATGTTGACCCTATAGCGCTTTAGGGTATTTCTTTGTCCTCAGGATCTCCTTTGCGCGCTCAATGTCCCTGAGAATATTTTCATGAAGAACCTTGAAGTCGGGGAATGTTTTTTCATCTCTGATACGGTCAATGAAATAGACCTTGAGTTCCTTGCCGAGGATGTTCCCGGAAAAATCAAGAATGTGGACCTCGTAATTCATCCGTTGTCCTCCAAACGTAGGGTTTCTGCCGATATTTGCAGCGCCGTCCAATATTTTCCCCTCAAGGCCGACTTTAACGGCATATACCCCCTCCTTTGGAACAAGCTCATTGGATGTCTCGATATTCGCGGTAGGCACGTTCAGCAGGCGCCCCCCTCTCCCTGCGCCCTTGACCACCTTTCCCTCTATCATATAAGGTCTCCCGAGAAGCCATGAGGATTCGCATACCCTGCCCCTTGCCAGAAGACTCCTGATCCTGCTGCTGCTCACCACCTCGCCGTAGAGCCTTGCATTCCTGACCACCCTGAAGGTGAATCCGTATGTCCTGCTCCTTCTCCTTAACAGCGCAGTGCCCCCCTTCTTTCCTTTGCCGAAGGCATAACGATGGCCGACGATCACCTCTTTGGCGCCGATCCTGTCCGCAATCACATCCCTTATAAAATCATCCGGTTTCGTATTGGCAAATTCCCTGTCAAAATGTATGCAGAGGAGGGCCTCAATCCCGAATAATTCCATAAGCCGCGCCTTCTCAGGGAAGGGAGTCAATATTCTCACCCCCCTTTCCGGGGCAATGACCTTCAGGGGATGGGGGTCAAAGGTCACAGCAAGAGCAGTCCCCTCAATAGTTTTTGCCCTTTCCACGACGTTCCTGAATATCTTCTGATGCCCGATATGCACGCCGTCAAAATTTCCGATGGTGAGAACCACATTCCTGTATCGTTCTTTAAGATTCTCAAGCCCTTTTATAATGAACATCTCTTGCCTCATCAATAAGCCTGTTATAGAGCGCCCTTACCTGTGCCCTTGTCTCCTCTAAAGTGCCGTTATTATCTATGGTAAAGTCAGCTTTCCGTATCTTCTCTTCAATGGGCATCTGGGCAGCAAGACGGGTCATGGCCATATCCCCGGCAATGCCCTTCTCCTCAAGACGCTTGAGGGCTGTGTTCTCGTCGGTATGGACTGTTATCCTCCTCTGGAACCTTCCGGCATATGACTTTTCGAAGAGCAGGGGAATCTCCACAATAACCACCCTGTCCTGAGCATCTTCTTTCTCCAGCTTTTCCAGAAAAGCCTCTATCCTTTGAAAAACAAGGGGATGAAGTATCTCCTCAAGGGTGTCCCTCTTTCCCTTATCGTTAAAGATAAGAGACGCAACCCTTTCCCGATCAAGACTGCCGTCTTTTGAAAATACACCGTCTCCAAAGGACGACCTTATGCCGGCGAGGACTGACCTGTCATAAAGAAGCTCATCCACGATCTCATCCGCCCCGAGGGTTACTGCCCCGAGTTTTTTGAACATTCCCAGGACAGTACTCTTTCCCATTCCGTAATTACCGGTAAGTCCCACTATCAGCACAGGGTATTATACCTCATACCGGCGAAACTGACGAAGAAGCTCAGGAGAAAAAGGCAGCCCGCCTCTCTTTTTGTCATCCCGGCTTGTCCGGGATCATTCTTCGAACACCGGCTGATTCACCGGAGCCAACAAGTCGGAATGACAGCATTGACCGGGGGTCAAATTTGACCCGGATTCAACAAATCGGCTAAACTATAACGTATCGTACGAAGGAGGTGTTTGCAGTGCCCGTATATGAATACCAATGCCGGTCATGCGGCAAACTTCACGAGATAATGCAGAGATACACCGACATACCCCTCGCCAAATGCCCGGAGTGCGGCGGAGAGATGAAGAAACTCATTTCAAACACATCCTTTGTCCTTAAAGGCACTGGCTGGTATAAAACCGATTACGCTCCCGGCGGCAGCAAAAAGACGACGGATGGTGAGAAGGCCGACAGTGCAAAACCTGATAAGAAAACGGAAACGACGCCTGAACCGAAGTCCGAACCAAAGTTAGAGACCGCCACAAAGACCTCGTGAATACCGCACACGTCCACGTCCCCTACCCGAGGGTGGGGGATTATCTTGCCTATATCAGGCAGCATAGGCTGAATCTCGAAATCTATTTTCCCTCTTCCTCCCTGGATTCCCTCAGGCAGGGAGATCTCGAGGCTCTGAAGAAAAAACTTGATTACCACCCTTCCCTGTCCATTCACGCCCCGTTCATGGATATGTCACCGGGCGCCGTAGATGCAAAGGTGAGGGCCGTTACTCTTGAGCGGTTCCTGCACGTTATGGAGCTCGCCGAAGTCCTCTCCCCCAAGGTTATCGTATTTCACTCCGGATATGAGAAGTGGAGATATGCCCACAGGGTGGATATATGGCTTGAGGAGAGCCTTAAGACATGGAGACCCCTTATAGAAAAAGCGGCCGATCTTGGAGTTAAGCTATCCATTGAGAATATATTCGAGGATGAACCATCAAATCTCCACTTACTGATGGAGCAGCTTCATTCGGAAAACTTCGGGATATGTTTCGATACGGGCCACTGCAACCTTTTTACAAAGGCGCCTTTGGAGGAATGGCTCGAAAGTCTCAAGCCTTACATCTTTGAACTTCATCTGCATGACAATGATAAGAGCTTTGATCAGCACCTTCCCATCGGTGACGGCACCTTTGACTTCAGAACTCTGTTTTCGTCCCTCAACAGGAAAGATTGCCTCTGCACAATCGAGGCGCACAGCCCGGAAAAGGTTTTGAAGAGTTTGGAGAGATTGAGAGGGTATATTACAACTTCGCTGCCTGATTCCTGAGAGTAAATCCTCTTAATTTCGGCTCGCCATGCCCTTTATATTGAATCATCACTTTATGGGACTCGCCCATTCCCTGGGGTAAAATAAGTCCTTTAATCTTTGCAATCTCAAATGCATCTGGTGAATCTCCGTAACGCTCTGTTATCACTTCATCAATGCCAAGGGAAACCAGATATGTCCCCTGGGGGCAAAAACCGATGGTCTTTAACCCAAATTCCTCTCCCCATTTCTTCAGGGATGAAAAATTCACATGGGCCGTTAAATCCTGCTCACCGATGTTCTGATAGGGATATTCATTGACCTGATGTTGGTAATAGCAGAGTAACGTCCCCCTGTTCCTGTCCTCGCTGTAGTAGTCCCACGCAGGGTAGCCGTAATCAATGGTCAAGACAAAACCTTCATTGAGTTTGCTGTCAACATCCCTTAGCCATTCTTTAAGTTTTAGATTAACTTCAGTTCTGTAACCTTTTGATAATTCAATAGAAGACTCTCTGAAATATTCCCTGACTTCCCTGCTGCATGGCTCCTTCACTTCGACGAAGATCGGAAGAGCG
>CAMTVV010000012.1:0-5581 GCA_947085305.1 uncultured Nitrospiraceae bacterium | reverse complement strand
TATCCATCTCTATGCCACTGGTTTTGGGGATCACCTTTCCTTTCAATGTATTTGTCGGGATCCCGGTTTATTATTATTGCGCAAAATATTTATTGAGATTTTTTTAGTTCGTAGGAGGAACCATGGAGCTTGAAGTATTGAAAAGGGTGGTAATAATCACAGAGGCTACCATTAAAGATGAGCTTCTCAATCTTATCATGTCCCTCGGTGCAAAGGGTTATACAATTGATACTGTTTGCGGCAGGGGGGAGAGGGGGTTGAGGGATGATGATACTTTATTGGGTGAGTACTTAAGAAATATAAAGGTTGAAGTGATTGCCACAAAGGATGTTGCTGAAAAGATTGCATCTTCTGTTGTGGAGAGGTTCTTTAATAACTATTCAGGGATAACCTTCCTGCATGATGTTCAGGTAGTGAGGGGAGGAAAATTCAAGAGTTGAAGGTTGGGATAATAAGAAAAAATCTTTATATTACACAATTTTTATAGAGGCGCAAGTATCAATAAAGCCAGTGAATAGTGAACAGTTGGAAAGGCATGAGAGAGATATTAGAAAGACTTAAAGCTAATGAGATTACTGTTGATGAGGCTCAAGACGGTCTCGAAAAAATAGCCTTTGACAGATTAAAGCTCAATTTGGTTGAGAGTTTAGCGCGGCTTGATGTGCATCGTGAAGCGAGAGCCGGCATCCCGGAGGTTATTTTAGCGCAAGGGAAAAAGCCCTTATGGACAGTTAAACTTGCATTAGAGATGGCTAAAGAACAGGGCAGGGCTATTGTCACCCGTGCAGATTCTGATTTGGCCGAAAAGCTGAAAGAATCCGTCCCTTCGGAATGTGTTGTTGAAGTGTATGAGGATGCGCGCGTAGTCCTGGTAAAAAAAAAGGATTATAAAATTATCCCGACCGGCGGTCTGGTAGGCATATTGGCTGCCGGCACCGCGGATATCGGCGTAGCTGAGGAAGTCCGCATCATCGCGGAACAGATGGGCTGTGAGGTTTTACATGCCTATGATGTGGGTATCGCAGGAGTTCACCGGGTTCTTGAACCTTTGTCTGATATGATGAGTAAAGATGTGGATGTTATTGTCGTGGTGGCTGGAATGGATGCTGTGCTGCCAATTACGGTTAAAGGACTCGTGAATCTGCCTGTTATAGGCGTGCCTACTTCAGTAGGATATGGAATAGGAGACAAGGGGATTGCTCCGCTTTTGACAATGCTCCAGTCCTGCGCGCCGGGACTTGCTGTGGTTAATATTGATAATGGTTTCGGAGCTGGGTCGTTAGCTGCCCTGATTGCCAACAGGACGGCTAAATTCAGGAAAAACCCTCATGCATGCCGACAGGTCGGCACAAAGGGGGATGAAAATTAGAGCAACTCCCCTCAATCCCCTCTTAACCCAAGAGGGGAAGTTTAAAGTCCCCCCTCTTAAGATAAGAGGGGGGTAGGGGGCGTTATGAAGACCTATTTTCGGAAAAACTTGACCAAATGTCGGAGGCTTTAAAGATTAAAGTGCAGGAATCGCTCAATTTAGGCAAAAAGCAGTTGGGAATTGGAAAGGATAAATGACAAAGTTTGATTTATTTAAAAACAGAAACGCAGCGCTGATCACCAAGCATAATAAGGAAAAAGTAATTTTTCCTGTATTGGAGCCGCTGGGAATGCAACTATCGGTCTTAAGCATTGATACTGATCAGTTTGGTACTTTTACGAGAGATATTCCCCGCGAAGGCACTCAACTTGCAACTGCACGGCTAAAAACCAAAAAAGCGCTTGAAGTTATTAACGGTGAAAGCCTAGTAATAGTGAGTGAAGGAAGCTTTGGGCCTCATCCTCAAATATTTTTTGCTCCTGCAAATATGGAACTGGTATTATTTACGGATGCCCGCAACAACATAGAAATTCAGGGGTGGGAAATTTCCACAGACACCAACTACAATCATATAGAAACAGCCTCTGTTGCAGAAGCTCTGAAGTTTGCTGAAAAATGCGGCTTTCCTGCGCACGGAATGGTAATAAGACCTAATACCGGCGGCGACAACAGCAGTGTTTTGTTTAAGGGGATAACTTCTGAAAAAATGCTGAAAGATGCCGTAACAAGATGTATCAGCGCTTCACAGGATGGGAAAGCATTAATAGAACCCGACATGCGCGCTATGTATAACCCAACAAGAATGAAAGTGATTGAAAAAGCAGCCATAAACCTGCTCAATAAATTACAAAGCTTGTGTCCTCAATGCGCCTGGCCCGGATTTGAAATTACAGAATGGATAAAGGGTCTTCCTTGTGAAAATTGTTTTATGCCGACAAAGTCTGTTTCAAACCACATTTACACCTGCAAAAAATGCAGTTACAAAAAAGAAATTGAATATCCTGACGGGCAAAAATATTGTGAGCCGCGTTTCTGTGATTTCTGTAATCCTTAAATAAAAGGACAACCTTTAACATGCAAAAAATGAACCGACTATTTATAACAGGCATCGGCACCGATGTAGGAAAAACAATTGCCGCAGCCATTCTTGTTGAAGCGATGGGAGCAGATTACTGGAAACCCATTCAGGCAGGAGAACTTCATCATACGGACACGATGAAAGTAAAAGAACTTGTGACCAATCCAATATCTGTTTTTCATCCGGAAGCATATCGCCTTGCCAAACCAATGTCGCCGCACGCAGCAGCTGCGGAAGAGGGCATAACAATTAATTTAGAATCTATTAATCCTCCACCTGCAAACAATACTCTTATTATAGAAGGGGCGGGCGGTTTAATGGTTCCGCTTAACGATGATGTTCTTATCATTGACCTGATTCAGAAACTGCAAGCACAAGCAGTGCTTGTTTCACGCAATTACCTTGGAAGCATTAACCATACCTTGCTTTCTGCCGAAGCGCTTTTAAGCAGAAATATTCCTGTTGCAGGAATCATTTTCAACGGTAAGCCAACTCCATCTTCAGAAGAATATATTTTGAAACGCACAGGGCTAAAGCGCCTTTTCAATATAAAGGAAGAAAAACAAATAACACCTCAAATCATTTTGCAATATTCTGAAGTTATAAAACAAAGGTGGATTAACACGGATTTTCCCTAAAGGATAAAGTTGATAGATGAAAAAAATTGTTAAATTAAGGGACTTTCAGAGCCGCAGTCAGAGTATTGTAATTCACAAAACTTTTGAGTGGTTTATCGCTGGGGTGATATTGGTGAATTGCACTTTTATTGGGATTGAAACATATTTTACAAGTCCCGAAATTCGGTTTGTCCAAAGTATCGCTCTTGGCATTTTCACTATTGAAATTATTTTAAGGTGGATAGCTAAAGAAAACATTAAAAAATTCTTTGCCGACGGTTGGAACATATTTGATCTTTTTATAGTAGCAGTGAGCTATATACCTGAATCTCTTTTTGCCGATGCTACATTAATAACGACTCTCAGGGTACTGCGGGCATTTAGAATTATCAGATTGTTACGTGCATTTCCTGAACTCAAACTTATGGTTTCAGTAGTAGTTCGTTCTCTCAGGTCCCTTGCGTACAGCGCTATGTTCTTCTTTGTTTTCATGTACTTATTTTCTGTTATTGGAGTAACCATTTTCAAGCTGCCTGACCCTGCCACCGCAGATTATTTTACATCTAAAGCGTTGTCAGAATATCTGAAGCAGGCGCCTAATGCGCCAAGCATAGCGCCTGACCCATATGGCTCACTTGGTGAAACCATGTTTACACTTTTTCGCATCCTTACCGGTGAGGATTGGACAGACCTGCGTTACAATCTGGTGCAAGCCGGTAAAATGAATCTGATTTCACCTTCTGAAATAATAATAACGATATATCATGTTTTATGGTTTGTCATTGCCGCATTTCTACTATTGAATTTGCTGGTAGGCGCTATCTTGACTAACTATCAAATAATTATGGAAGAACACAGGACAAGCAAGAAGTTATAAAATAAAGGTTGAGCTATTTGACAGAGATATTAAAAATAAACAAACAAAATCCTGAGCCTCATAAAATCAAACAGGCCGCGGAAATTATAAAACAGGGCGGTCTTGTCGTATTCCCGACAGAGACGGTTTACGGCCTTGGGGCTGATGTCTTAAATCCTGAGGCTGTAAAAAAGGTCTTCGCTGCCAAAGGCAGACCTTCTGACAATCCATTAATAGTTCACATAGCAGATGTGAGAGATGTGCAACTCCTCGCAAAAAGGCCCCCAAAGACTGCGATGCTCCTCATGGAGAGATTTTGGCCCGGACCTTTAACGATAATTCTCAAAAAAAGGAAGGCGGTTCCGGATATTGTTACAGCAGGAGGCAAAACCGTTGCCATACGCATGCCTGACAATAAAATAGCCCTTTCCCTTATTTGCAAAGCAGGCGTGCCGGTTATTGCGCCGTCGGCAAATCTTTCAGGAAGACCAAGTCCAACAAGGGCAAGGGATGTCATTGAAGATTTGATGGGCAGGGTGGATTTGATTATAGACGGAGGAGATACAATGATAGGTGTGGAATCCACTGTAATAGATTTAACTGTATCGCCGCCTGTGATACTCCGGCCCGGGGGCATTGCTGTTGAAGATATAGAGGCGGTTATCGGAGATGTAAGGGTTATTGCAAAAAGTGATTTTTTATCAGGGGAAAACCATATCAAATCTCCCGGACTTAAATATCGGCATTATGCTCCTCAGGCAGAGATGGTTATTGTGCAGGGACAAATTGACGCTGTTCAAAAAAAGATTGAGGAAATGTCAAAAAATGCTTTGAAAAACGGCAAAAAGGTCGGCATTATTACTTTTCAAAAAAATGTAAAATACCCAAAAGGCTGTATTGTCAAATATGCCGGCACATATACAAGGACAATAGCAAAAAGATTATTTATGATTTTAAGGGGAATAGATAAAGAAGGGGCTGACCTTATTATTTCAGAGTCGTTGAACGGTAAAGGCATTGGTTTGGCTGTTCTGGACAGACTCAAAAGGGCGTCTGGATATAATGTGATAACGGTTTGATTTAAAAAACCGGCTAAACTTGAAGTATTATGTCTTTGTATAGTATTCTGGGAGTGTGAGACAGTGAAATAGGGTGGATTACATGAGCAGGGTTACAATATAAATGAGCAGCAAGAGACAGATACCCAAAAGACGGTTCTTGTTAATGGAATACGGAGGTGTAGGTCTTGAGGATATATCTTTTTCTGTTTCTTTACCATTTCTTCGAGGTTAGCCTTAGTGTATCCTGATAGACCTGTTAATCTAAGCAATATCATGTCCTTAGCTAGCATTATAGCGCCAAAGGGGTTTTTTGCTCACCCATATAAGGGATGCTGGTATGGTATGAAAGACCGTGTTAGTAACCTTTGACCCCACCTTTGAGGTGAGATTGTCTGTCATCCACATAAATGTAGTTGCTCCCTTTCTGTAAAACCAGTCGGTATCAATATTAATCGCTCTTATCTCCGCTGGATATATCCCTGAGCGCATGAGAAGGGTAAATGCCAGAGCTGAGAAAAAGAGCAGTTGAAGCTGGTCAATAACATGCGCACCTGTATACGGAACATAATCAACAGGGTATGGAAGGATGCTGTAAAGGGG
>CAMTVV010000011.1:0-5264 GCA_947085305.1 uncultured Nitrospiraceae bacterium | reverse complement strand
CTATGGGCTCCTCTGGACCCTTATCCCCACGACCATCGCCCTTGTCGTGATACAGGAGATGATGGCCCGTATGGGTGCGATAACAGGGAAAGGGCTCTCCTACCTCATACGGGAAAACTACGGGGTGAAGACCGCCTTCTTCATGATGTTGGGCCTTCTCGTAGCAAACTTCGGAACCACTGTTGCCAATTTTGCAGGATGGGCAGCCAGCACAGAGATCCTCGGAATTAGCAAATATATCATGGTCCCCCTGGGCGCCATATACATCTGGATGCTCGTGACAAAGGGAAGTTACCGGTTTGTAGAAGGAGCGCTCCTCATCGCATGTCTCGTGTATCTGGGATATATTGTATCCGGAATTATGGCAAAGCCGGACTGGTCGGTCATCGCGAAAAAAACTTTCGTGCCGCAATTGCAGTGGAACTCGGAATATATAATGCTCAGCATCGCCATCATAGGAACGACCATAACCCCGTGGATGCAGTTTTATCTCCAGTCCTCTATTGTGGAAAAGGGGATCACAAAGGCAAACTACAAGGCCTCAAGGATTGAGGTGGTCACCGGCTGTCTTATAACAGATGTAATCAGCTTTTTCATAATCGTGACGTGCGGCGCGCTCCTGTTTCCCGAGGGGATCAGGATAAATGAGGCAGCAGAGGCTGCAATTGCGCTGAAACCCCTTGCCGGGGACTATGCATCCCTCTTATTTGCCTTCTGCCTCGCCAATGCTTCCCTGCTCGGCGCCATCGTAGTTCCCATCTCAACCGCCTATTATATCTGTGAGGCCATGGGATGGGAGGCAGGGATCAACAAAACCTTTAAGGAAGCTCCCCAGTTCATGTGGATATACACCCTGACGATTGCATTTGCAGCCCTCGTCATCCTTATCCCCGGCGCCCCGCTTGTCTTCCTTATGGTGCTTTCCTCTTTCGTCAACGGGCTTTTGCTGCCCTTTGTCCTGATATATGCCCTCTCGCTGATAAACAACAAGAGCCTCATGGGAACATATACCAATCCAAAGAGTTATAATTATATAGCGTGGGGAACGGTGCTGGTGATCATAGGTCTCACAGCCTTTCTGGTTATCAGCCTACTCCTCCCCATGGGAGGAAAAATATAATATGGTGAGCGCCATAGCATGGAAGAACAATAAGGTTGTGATGCTCGACCAGAGCAGGCTTCCCGCGGAAGTGAAATTCATAGAATGCGCCGACTACCGGCTGGTTGCGGAAGGGATAAAAAAGCTCTGGATTCGCGGGGCGCCTGCCATCGGCATCGCTGCTGCCATGGGCATTGCGCTGGGGGCAAAGGATATAAAAGCCGCGGGCTTCGATGAGTTCATGGAAAGGCTTGAACCCCTCTGCAATGTAATGCTCTCCACGCGGCCCACAGCGGTAAATATCAGGTGGGCAGTTGACCGCCTCAAAAAGCTCCTCCTCGCCCACAAAAAGACGCCGGTTGCAAAGCTCAAGAAGATGCTTGTAGACGAGGCCCGCAGGATTCTGAATGAGGATGTGGAGATAAATAAGGCCATCGGAAAATTTGGAGCAGAACTCATAAGGGACGGTGACACCATCCTCACCCACTGCAATGCCGGCGCCCTCGCCACAGGGGGATACGGCACTGCCACGGCGCCCATGCTTTTTGCCAGAGACCAGGGGAAACGGATACGGGTGTTTGCTGATGAGACAAGACCGGTGCTGCAGGGTGCGAGGCTTACCGCATGGGAGCTGACACAGGAGGGTATACCGGTCACCCTCATCACCGACAACTCAGCCGGCGCATTGATGAGAAAAGGGGAGATAGACCTTGTGATTGTGGGAACCGACAGGACAGTGAGAAACGGCGATGTGGCGAACAAGATAGGCACGTATACCGTGGCAGTGCTTGCAAAAGAACACTGCATACCCTTTTATGTGGCGGCGCCGTTGAGCAGTATTGACCTTTCGATCCCCACAGGGGACCGGATACCCATTGAGGAACGGGATCCCTCTGAAGTTACCAGCATCTACGGCAGGGTGAAGACTAAGGGCAACGTGTGTTCGTGGGGCTCTGTCCGGATCGCTCCCGAGGGCGTCAGCGTGAAGAACATGGCATTTGATGTAACACCTCACCGGTATATTACTGGTATAATTACTGAAAAAGGCATTTTTCGCCCCGGCGATATAAAGAATATCATGAATAAAAAGCCTTTTGCAAAACTACTTAAACCACAGAGAACACGGAGATTCTAAAAAATGAGCGCACAGAGTAACGTATTTAATTTAAATAATAATTTATTTTCTCAGTGTTCTTATTTTTATCTCTGTGAACTCTGTGGTGAGACTTTTGCAAGAGCCTCTAAAGGAAAGGGGAGAGCTCGAGGCGGTTTTACTGCTCCACCTGTAAGACGATGACAAGCCACGATATTTTCCCTATATACAAGAATGAGCTCACACTGGTGGAAAAGAACCTCAAGGAGATCTTTTTCAGTGACGCCCCCTTGCTGCCCATGATCGGCGAGCATATCGCAGGGGGAGGCGGCAAGAGACTGAGGCCCCTTTTCCTCCTCATGAGCGCTGACCTTGCCGGATACAAAGGAGAAAACAGGATTCTTCTTGCGAGCATTATTGAGGCCATTCATACCGCGTCCCTCCTTCACGATGATGTCGTGGATGGCGCTGAATTGAGGAGGGGGAAGCGGACGGCGCATATGCTCTGGGGCAACCAGATCGTCATTCTGGTGGGCGATTTCCTCTATTCAAATGCCCTCAGGCTTGCGGTGCTCCAGAGAAACCAGAAGGTGATGGAGGCCCTTTCAGAGGCAACCACCATGATGACTGAGGGGGAGATCCTCCAGCTGAACAGGGTAGCGGACCCCGAGATTACAGAAAAAGAATACTACCGTATCATCTCGGCAAAGACAGGGGCCCTCATCTCTGCGGCGTGCAGGATAGGCGCTATCATCAGCGGGCTTCCCGGGGAAAAAGAAGAAGCCCTGGCGAGATTCGGAATGAAGGTCGGCATGGCCTTTCAGATGGTAGACGATATCCTCGATTATATGGCGGATGAAAAAGGGCTCGGGAAAAAGCTCGGAAAGGACCTCGCTGAAGGCAAAATCACCCTGCCCCTCATCTACCTCCTCGGCGTTGCCGGCGCTGAAGAAAGGGCGGAGATAAAGGAAATCATTAATAATGGCGTATCAGATGAAAACGACCTGAAGAGAATCCTGCGCCTTTTTGAAAACTACAGCGTCATAGAAAAGTCCCATTTGATTGCGCAGGAGATGGTCAGGGATGCAAAGAGTGAGCTGAACCTCTTCCCTCCGTCGCCGGAAAGAGACGCCCTGCTGGGAATATCTGATTATGCCCTTGGAAGGGACAGATAATGCACCCTGTTGTTGAACTGGCAAAGAAGGCAGTTGAGGAATATATCCGGAACGGGAAAACAGCTCCCCCTCCTGAAGTCCTGATCCCGGAAATGAAGGAAAAGGCCGGGGTCTTCGTTTGCCTGAAGAAGCACGGCCAGTTAAGGGGATGCATCGGGACTTTCATGCCCTGCTGCAGCACGGTGGCCGAAGAGATCATACGAAATGCCGTATGCGCAGCAACGCAGGATTCCCGTTTCGTTCCTGTGGAAAAGGATGAACTCCCTTCCCTGGAATACTCGGTGGATCTTCTCTCTCCCCCTGAGAAGATAAGCGGCATGAATGACCTGGATCCGAAAAAATATGGAGTAATCGTTGTGATGGGCGGGATGAAAGGACTCCTCCTGCCGGATATTGAAGGCGTGGACACTGTGGAGGAGCAGCTCAGGATCGCAAAGATGAAGGCAGGGATAGGCCCTGATGAAGATGCCGAGATCTACCGGTTCGAGGTCAGAAGGTTTCATTAATGGATATACCGTTCAAGGGAAATCTCAAGGACTTCAGCCTGACGAGTATCCTCATCGAGCTCAACAGGGACAGGGCAACCGGGACCCTTTCCGTGACCACCCCGCTTTTCACAAAGAATATCTATGTCAGGGACGGCAGCGTTATCTTTGCATCTTCCACCTTTGAGGATGACAGGCTTGGGGAGATGCTGGTGAAGGCAGGCAAGATCAGTTTAGAGCAATACGATAAATCCGTGGAGATCCTGAAAGCTTCGGGAAAACGTCAGGGCGCAATCCTGGTTGACCTTGGGTATATAACGCCGAAGGACCTTTTCTGGGGCGTCAAATACCAGGTAAAAGAGATCATCTACAGCCTCTTCCAGCTCGAGGAAGGAGTATATGAATTCAATGAAAACGCCGTCCCCCCTGATGAGGTCATCACGCTTAAGATCAGCATGAACAACCTCATTTATGAAGGGGTCGGCAGGATTGACAACATAACGAGAATCAGGAGGGAAATGCCCGACGTAAAGACCGTATTCAAGCTGAATGAAAACCCCGCGGGTATTTTCAAGGGAATTGACCTGTCTTCCAATGACAGGACCATCCTCTCCCTCGTGGACGGCAAGAGGAGCATCAATCAGTTAATTGAGGAATCCCGTATGAATTCCTTTGACGTGATGAAGACCCTTTATGTCCTTTGGTCAACGGGATTCATCGTTGAGAGGGAAATGATAGGGGAGGCTCAGGAAGAGACCGTTGACATCGGTGAGGAGATCCTGGAGGCCGTGACGGAAGAAGAGCAGTCTTTGAAGAAAAAAGAGGACGAGGATACCCATGCCTCCCTTTTGGAAGAGCAGTTCAAGAGGGGCGTTGAAGAATTTAAGAATGGCAATTACTGGGGAGCTGCAGAACTCTTCAGGCTGGTGGCAAGGAATTTCCCGAAAAAACCCAAAGCATGGAGCTACCTCTCCCTGTCCCTCAGCAAGATACCCAACAGACTGAAAGAGGCTGAGGAGGCACTTCTTCAGGCAATCAAACTGGAACCGTTCAGCGGTGAGCACTATGCAAACCTTGGTCACCTCTACCTCAAAGCAGGACTCGGTAAAAAGGCACAACACCAGTTCGAAAAAGCCCTGAGACTGGACCCTGAGAATGCCAAGGCAAGGAAGGGACTGGAACAGATACAAGGGCTTTTCTCATAGAAGAAGGGGGATTATGGCTGCGGAAAAATTAAATGATAGTTTGCTTCAATTTTTTACAGACCATTATAGGTCCGGGACTATCGGTCTTGTGGGGACAAATGATTCAATCGGTTGGGCCATAATCATAAAAAAAGAGTGGCAGGAAAATCCTGTCAATGACCCTCATGCGATGTATTGCAGTTCCTTTGTAGATCGGAAGAGCACACG
>CAMTVV010000010.1:0-11724 GCA_947085305.1 uncultured Nitrospiraceae bacterium | reverse complement strand
CAGAAGACAGGATATTGAAAGCCATGGGGCGAGGCGGGACAAGGAGATCTATTACGAGGATGATAAGGAAGATAAGGGAAGTAATCCCCCGGATAACCCTCAGGACTACCTTTATTGTCGGGTTCCCTGGAGAGACCGAAGAGGATTTTAAGGGACTAAAGGATTTCATCGAAAAAACGGGATTCGAACATCTGGGAGTCTTCACCTACTCCAGGGAAGAGGGCACGCCTGCGTCAAAGATGAAGGGGAATGTTCCCGGGAAGACCAGAGAGAGAAGGCGGGATGAGATCATGAGACTGCAGTCCTTCATATCTCTTGAAAAAAACAAGGCCCTTGTGGGAAAAGAGTTCAGAGTTCTTGTGGATGAGATCGAAGGGGGAACCGCCATTGCGCGGCTCTCCTCCCAGGCCCCTGAGATAGACGGAGTTGTGATTATCGCTAGTTCTGAAGTGCGGAAGAGCAGAAGTGCAAAAGGGAAGGCAACCAGAATTATCGGACTTCCGAACTTCCGTGCTTCCGGACTTAAGCCCGGCGACTTCGTCGACGTCTGCATTACCGAGGCCTATGATTATGACCTGAAGGGGGTTTTGATTGATGAGTGCAGATTGATGAATGCAGAATTGAAATCCAGAACCCAGAATCCAAAATCTGAAATCAAGAATCCGCAATGAGAAAGTTCCCCTATCTGCACCTTGTCCTTTTCATACTTACCTTTCTGTCCATGCTCGTTGCCGGCGCCCTTTTCCAGAAAGGGGTTGATATCTTTCATGAGCCGTGGAGGATACTTGAAGGTCTGCCCTTTGCCCTGACCCTCATGGTCATTCTCCTCAGCCACGAGCTTTCCCACTATTTCACCTCCGGAAAGCATCATACAAAGGCGACTCTGCCCTATTTTATCCCCGCCCCTTCACTGATCGGGACATTCGGCGCCTTTATCAAGATGAAATCCCCCATTATAACGAGGAAGGCCCTTATCGACATAGGCGCTTCCGGGCCCATCGCAGGATTTATCCTGTCGGTGATTGCTGCTCTTGTGGGGTTGCACTATTCCAGCGTGGCGCCTGTTTCAGCAACCGGCGGGGGATTGCGTCTCGGAGATTCAATCCTCTTCTCGCTGCTGACGCGCGTGGTGATCGGGACTCCTCCTGATTCGTACGACATACTTTTGCATCCTGTGGCCTTTGCCGGCTGGATAGGTCTTTTTGTCACCTCGCTGAACCTTATTCCCATAGGGCAGCTCGACGGCGGCCATATTGCGTATGCTTTTCTGAGGGAACGTCACAGGGTTCTCTCCATAACCCTTGTGGCGATACTTCTCCTGCTCGGAATATTCTTTTGGGAAATGTGGGCGGTGTGGGGAGCCCTTATGATCGTTCTGGGGCTGAGACATCCCCCGGTGATCTACTGGGAAGTTCCTCTGGACAGGGGGAGAAAACTCATAGGGCTACTGGCACTTATCATTTTCATCATTACCTTCATCCCTTCGCCCATTACGATTTTGGAGTGATATTTTCTCTTCTGGTTTTTTTCTGCCGGTACATCATTCTGTCCCCTTCAGCCAGCAGCTCGTCAACAGCGCAGGGGTCCTTTAGAACTCCGGGAACATTTTAAGGCGCAGGGTCTTCCCGTTGGGGATGCTTGCTTTGGCAGAAAGGATCCCTCCTTCAATATATTTCAGTTCAAAGTTCTTGAACCCTCTTTCCACAAGATTCTTTGCATTTGCCGGGCATCCGCCCTCGCATCCCGTTATGCCCCTGATCATCTTCGGGATTAATCCCCTCACATCGATCCCGTTCAGCGCCGTATTTTTTGATGCAGTAAACCCCTCGATCTTCCCCATGACCGAGTCCATATTGAAATGAAATGGATTATCGATGGTGATGGTTACGGAATCATTATCCAGGGTTACATCCAATAGCATCAGTCCCTCCATGCATCTATCTATAGATTCCCCCGCAGCCTCTCTGCGTGCAGTATCCTCTTCACCCCGAGCTGATAGGCAGCCCTTCTCATCCCGAGGTTTTCCCGGCGGCACAATGAATGGACGTCATTGAAAGCGGTTATCATGATGTCCTTCAGCTTCCGCAGAACCTTTTCCTCAGGCCAGTATTCGTTATTGAGGTTCTGGCTCCATTCGAAATAACTCACCACCACACCCCCGGCATTGGCAAGGACATCGGGAATCAGCATGATCTTTTTTTCAGAAAATATCTCGTCGGCCTCTGCGGTTGTGGGGGCATTGGCCAGCTCCAGCACTATCTTTGCCTTTACCTCCCGGGCATTGCCCGCGTTCAACTGGTCGGAGAGCGCTGCAGGGATCAGGATATCGCATTGGGAGGCGAGCAGCTCTTTGTTGGAGATGTTCTTTGCCTCTTCAAAACCGAGTACGCTGCCGGTACTTTCCTTATGGTTCACTAGTCCTGGGATATCGAGCCCATTCTCGTTTATGACGGCTCCTTTTGAGTCGCTTACTGCGATGACCTTGTACCCTTTCTCGTGGAGGATACGGGCTGCGTTCTTTCCCACATGCCCGAACCCCTGCACCGCAACGCTTGTTTTCAGCGGATCCATGCCTATCTTTCCCATGGCCTCTTCAAGGATGAAGATCCCCCCCAGGGAGGTGGAATACCGCCGCGCCTTTATGCCCTGGAGTTCCACAGGCTTGCCTGTCACCACAGCAGGAACATGTTCCCCCTTTATTTGCTCATATTCATCAAGTATCCAGATCATGGTCTTTTCGTCCGTATATACATCAGGAGCGGGAATGTCCTTGAACGGGCCGATGTAGTCTGCAATGGCCCTTACATACCCCCGTGTCACCTGTTCCAGCTCATTCCTGCTCAGCTCTTTGGTATTGACCCTGACGCCGCCCTTGGAACCGCCGAAGGGGATATCCATTACGGCGCACTTCAGAGCCATCAGGAAAGCGAGGTCTTTCACATCATCAATGGTCAGCTCGGGATGGAACCTTATGCCCCCCTTTGCAGGTCCCCTCGCGCTGTTGTACTGTATCCTGTGGCCGAGGAACATCCTTGTTTTCCCTGAATCCATCCTCACCGGGAAGTGGACGGTAAAGGAGCGTCTCGGCATCGCCAGGAGTTCCAGTTCGCCGGCAGACAGGCCAAGGTCGGAATATATCCCCCCAAGCTCGCTCATGCAGAGCTTGCAGAGATTCTTGTCATCCGCATATATCCTCTCAAGACGTTTGTTCGGCAAGGGATTCAGCTCCTTCATTCCTGCGTTTCATTATCTCCGTATTTCAGTAAAAAGTCCAGACAGAAGTCCCCGATTCATATACCTGCCTCAGGACCCGCAGATTCAGCAGTCGCCTTCACTGCAAAGAAAAGGTATCCCAGCGCAATGAGGAAATTGATGATCCACCAGAAAGGGATGTTGATGTCTCCATAATTGTACAAAGTGTCAAGGATAATGGCCGGGGTCATGGATACGATGGCGAGGCTGAGGGCTGCCTGATACCGCAGCGGAACCTTCATATTTCTCGCAAAAAGTATTCCCATGGCGCCGAATATCAGGGCTTCCACTAAACGGAACAAGAAAGAAAAGAGGAGGGCAAAGGGATAGAACACAAAGATGAAATAGTCCAGGAATGTCTCGATCCAGCCGTACACCCTTGTCTGATCGATGGTGAGGGTATCAAGCTCGGAAAGATCAAGGGTTCTCGTGTCCTTTGGGCTCCTCCTGAAGAAGAGTTTTGTCTTTGTCAGCAGGACAACGGCATCAGTTCCCTTCAGGGAATCCGTCTTTCCAGTGGTGTCGATGATGATGAGGGGGACGCCGCTCTCGGGATCCTTTATGATGTAAGGCATCTCTTTATTCACCGATGCCTCACCATTGGAAATGGCGATCACGGGCACCTGCTTCACGATTTTTGGGGCTTCGTTGCGGAGATAATCAGAGACGGCGGAATGGACCCTGAACGCTATGGGGATTGAACAGACCGCAAGCAGAAGGAAGAGGTACAGGATAGAGACCTTTTTCCAGTTTTTTCCCACATCCTGGTAGAGGGCCTTTGAATAGAACGACATAAACAGGGGATGAACTGTTGTGAATCGTCTCATACCCTCAGATTTTACCTTATCCACAGAAAATCCTCCCACTACCTTTCGTACTTCCTCAAATCCCTTTCTGAAAGGCCGAAGTAGTGGCCGACTTCGTGGATGAGGGTTGCCTGGATCTGTTCGATAAGTTCCTCTTCGCCGGAGCAGATGGTTTCGATATTTTTCTGGTAGAGGATTATCCGGTCAGGGAGAGGGTAGGGAATCTCAAAGAACCCTCTTTTGCCGGGATAGGGCACCCCGCTGAAAAGCCCGAGCAAAAGCTCCTTCTTTGAAGTCAATCGTCCGGCATCTTCTTCGTCGGGATAATCTTCTACTGTGACCGCAATATTTGCAAAATACTTCTTGTATTTTTCCGGCAGCCTTTCCAGCGCCTCTTCCACAAGCATTTCAAAATCCTCTCTGCTCACCCTGAATGGCATGGTTTATTCTACACAATCCCGGCGTTTATTTTTTATTCGAAGATCACACAGTTTTTCACCTTTTCGAACCTTTTACCTTTCAATCCGATATCTTCGAGTCCGGTGATCTTTCTCTCACGCCGTGTCCTGAGTATCCTGTCCACCGTTTCCGGTCCGAGGCCCGGCACCCTGAGCAGCGCTTCCCTGTCTGCTGTGTTGAGTCTGACCGGATAAAATCCAGGATGACTGTCAGCCCATACTTCCTTGGGATCTTTGTCCAATCGCATGTTGCCCCTTGCGTCAAAAAGGATGTCTTCCCTTTTGAAACCATACTTGCGGCAGAGGAAATCGGCCTGATAAAGACGATGCTCCCTCTGGAAAGACTTGTCAGGCTGCGTGAAGAAGTATTTCTCTCCCGGGATTTCAGGATTGCCGAGACCTTTCTGATAGGCTGAGAAATAGGCTCTCTTGAAGTTCATCCGGTCGTATAAACCATACATCGAATCGACGATCTCCGCATCTGTCTCATCGGAAGCCCCGACAATGAACTGAGTGGTGCATTTTATCCTCGAAAACCTCCCAGTCCTCTCCTGCGGCGCTCGTCCTTGCCGGCGCCGCACGCGCAAGCCAGATCATGCCGTGAATCCTCTGACAACACTTTCAGCTTGTCGATAGTATCCATACTAAAACCTTCTGCCATTATATCACAGTATCATCTGGCGCATGCTTCGCGAACCAGGCCAGCGCCTTCTTTTATGACCTCCAGTCCGGCAGGCAGGTCCACCATCCTTATCTTTTTGGAAAGGCGCGGACACCATGCCATACTCGCAATCATCCCTCATATTTCCTCGATCCCTCTGACAGTCCTCCAAAAGTGGTAAAATACTCTCCATGGGAATATTTTCTGTCAGTCAGCCAAAGGCAAAGGAACTGAAGGCGAAGATGGAGGCCTTGAACATCCGTGAAGAGGAGATAGCGGAATCCTTTGTCCGTTCAGGCGGGAAGGGCGGGCAGAAGGTGAACAAGACCTCGACGTGTGTTTATCTGAAGCACATCCCTACGGGCATTGAGGTGAAGTGCCAGGAGGAGCGTTCACAGGCGTTGAACCGTTACAGGGCAAGGGTGATCCTGGTCAAAAAGGCCGGGGAATTGATAAAGGGCAGGGAGAGCGAGGAGAGACAGAGGATAGAGAAGATAAGGCGCCAGAAGAGAAAACGCTCAAAGAGGGCAAAGGAAAAGATGCTGGCGGAAAAGAAGATCACCTCCGAAAAGAAAAAGCTCAGGTCATACAGGGGTGGAATGGATGCGCAATGAAATCAGCAGATCGGATATTTCCCTTTGCTCAGGTCCATGCAGAACTTACGGATATTCGCCATCTCCCTTTCGATGATGCCTGTAATCTTTTTTGAAACGTCTTTCAGTTTCAGCCCTCCGTCGGTCAGTACCTGTGCCGAGGCCATCCGGGGGGCGTCAATGGGCGTGCCTATCCTGCTGAGGAGAAGGATATACACTTCCTTCAACCCTTCCACCTCCTCATAGACCTTTCGCGCCATGGAATGGGCCAGGACATTGTAAATCTTCCCCACATGGCTCACCGGGTTTTTCCCTGCTGCTGCCTCTGTGCCCATGGGCCTGTTCATGGAGATGAGGCCGTTCACCCTGTTGCCCCGGCCCACCTGTCCTGAATCCGCATCCTCAGCAGATGTTCCGAGCAGGCTCAGGTAGATGCCGCCGAGCCCTCTGCCCCTTTCATCCAGGGTGTTGAAATGGACTTCCCGCTTTTTGAAGCCCTCATATTTTTTGAGGAACTTCATCATCACTCCACGGACAATCTCTTTTCTCTCGAAATATTCTTTTTCTGATCGGATGAAGCGGGCGATAAAGGGCATTGCAACAGTAATATCCAGTATATCGCCGCGTCTCAGGCCCATGACCTTCACGTCTTCCCCGGAATCGGGATATCTGTCCTTGAACTTTTTTGAGTTCAGGTATCTCTCCAGATCATGCACCACTGTTTCTGTAGGACTCAATGGATAATATCCGACCGCGGCAGAAGTGTCATTGGCAGCCCTCACTTTTCCCGGCCTTAAGAAAATATCAGTGAGTTCCTCAGACCCGGGCGCAAGGACAACCCTGCACTTCAGGTGTTTCCCGGGATCGATGAACCGCATATTCTCCATCATCCATTTTTTTGCCGTATCCACGGCTATGTCGGCAACAGGGATTTTCCTGCCTGCGGCCCTGAAGGTTGCCCTGTCTCCGATAGTGAGTTCCATGGGCTTTGTGACCCTGCCGCCGCCAAAGGTCTTTACGGTCCTTCCTGCTGCAAGGAGACCCTTATCAATATTGTGGTGAAGGATCGCGCCGAAGACCTTCATATACTCCCTGCAGAGGGCGATGGAGATAGCCTCCATTATAGAATCGCACATGAAATCGGGATGTCCCGTGCCCTTTCTCTCGACGATCTCAACGTCATGTTCCGTAACTGCCTTCCCTTTATAGGTCTCAACAGAGATCATAGTGTAATAATAGCAAGAATGGATGAAAAGCGCTAACTCATAAAGGTGGTCTGCTGCTCTAAAGCGGCTCTTAAGCCTGCCATGCAAAAAATTCAAGGCTTTACATTTTTGTCCTACTTTATTAAAATTCTCCTATGGCCCGAAACTATGCCGAAAAGCCCGGAATTACCGCCCTCTATGCTACAGCAGAAATAGGGCAACAGAAATAGGGCAATAAAATGGTAATGTTGAATAAAGAGCTCCTGAAGGAAATTAATGAAATAAAGAGTAAATATCCCGACTCACGTTTCTGCCTTTTGCCGACTCTTTACATTTTTCAGAGAGAGTATGGATGGTTAAGCCCCCAGGTCTTAGAAGCGGTGGCAGAAGCGCTGAATATCCCGAAGGCAACGGTAAAAGGCGTTTCCACCTTTTACACGATGTTCAAACACAAGCCGATGGGGAGGCATCTTGTCCAGCTATGCACAAATGTTGCCTGCATGATTATGGGAGGGGAAAAGCTCCTGGATATCTTAAAAGAACGATACGGTCTTGAACCCTCTATGACCACCCCTGACAGCAGGTTTTCCCTTGTCATCATGGAGTGTATAGGCGCGTGTGATAAAGCGCCTGCCATGCTTGTTGACACGGACTTCCATGGCAGTCTCACAGGGGAAAACATAATAGACATCCTGGAGCAGTATAAATAACATGGAAAAGGTCCTGTTAAAAAATATAAACAGTCAGAAATCTTCTGATATACATGAGTATATAAAAGGAGGCGGATACAGCGCTCTCCATAAGGCATTTGAGATGAAACCTTTCGATGTTGTTGATGAGGTGAGGAGGTCCGGATTACGGGGCAGAGGAGGCGCAGGTTTTCCGACCGGCATGAAGTGGTCATTTGCCGTAGCAGACACTCAAATGCCGAAGTACCTGCTCTGCAATGCCGATGAAGGCGAACCCGGCGCCTTTAAGGACAGGGTCATCCTCGAGAAAAATCCGCATCTGTTGATAGAAGGAATGGTGATTTCAGCGTATGCCGTTGGAGCGGCATGGGGATATATCTACCTCAGGGGAGAATATCCGAAGATAAAAGACATCCTCTTAAACGCCATCAAGCAGGCGCGCGAAAAGAACTATCTTGGCGACAATATCCTTGGGAAAGGCGTTGGATTTCATCTTCATGTCCATTGTGGCGCAGGCGCATATATCTGTGGCGAAGAGACAGCGCTTATAGAGTCCCTGGAGGGCAAAAGGGGCCAACCGAGAATTAAACCCCCATTTCCTGTCAATGAGGGGTTTTCTTTAAAGCCCACAATTATAAATAATGTCGAGACCCTTGCCAATATTCCCTATATTATAGAAATCGGCGGGGATGCGTATTCGAAAATAGGAAGCCCTGAATGCCCCGGTCTGAAGCTTTATTCTGTAAGCGGACATATAAAAAAACCGGGCGTATATGAACTTCCTATGGGGGTGACCTTAAGGGAGATTATTTACACGCATTGCGGAGGAATCCAGGGTGATAAAAAACTCAAGGCTGTAATCCCCGGCGGCATATCAACACCGGTGCTTACCCCGGATAAAATAGATTGCCATATGGATTTTCGCAGCCTGACTATGGTCGGCAGTCTGCTCGGTTCAGGGGCTGTCATAGCCTTTGATGAAACAGTTGACATGGTGAACGTTTGCCTGAGGATAACGAAGTTCTTTGAACATGAATCCTGCGGCAAATGCACGCCTTGCAGGGAGGGGATTGGCTGGATGAGGGCAATCCTTGGAAGGATGTGCGGGGGCGCCGGACGCAATGACGATATCGGCCTCTTGATGGAGGTCTCAAATAATATTATAGGTAAGGCCTTCTGCCCCCTGGGAGACAGCGCTGCAACAGCGGTGCAGAGTTTTATAGGGAATTTCAGGGAGGAGTTTGAAATAAAAATTCAAAATTCAAATATTAAAAATTAAAATTAAGGAATTCCACAATTTTGATTTTTGCATTTTGATTTGGAGTTAATATGATCACGATAACCATAAACGAAAAGAAGATAACCCTGGGAAAACCGGTTACCATCCTTGAAGCGGCAAGAACCGCAGGGATACAGATACCGACTCTTTGCCATCATGACATCCTTGAACCATATGGAGGGTGCAGACTCTGTCTCGTTGAGATAGAGAAAGTGCCGAAACTCCTGACTGCGTGCACCCAATATGTAACCGACGGCATGGTGGTCCGGACCGAGACAGATAGTGTTATTGAGGCGAGAAGGGCCATCCTCGAGTTTCTCCTGATAAACCACCCTCTTGATTGCCCTTACTGCGACAAGGCCGGTGAGTGCGATTTGCAGGACCTTGCTATGAAGTATGGCCCGGCAACCGGCAGATTTGCTGAAGGCAAAAGAAGACATCCTGAAAGCTATGACGACCCGCTTATTGTGAGGAATATGGAGCGCTGCATTCTCTGCTCAAAATGTGTGAGGATGTGTGACGATGTTCAGGGCGCATCAGCCATAGCCATTACCAACCGGGGCAGCAAATCCTATGTCGAGCCGTTTTCCGGCGGCAGATACAACTGCGAGTATTGTGGAAACTGTTTGACCGTATGCCCTGTCGGGGCCATAACATCACGCTTGCATAGACATGGTTACAGACCATGGCTAATCGAAAAAGAAGTTGAGACCATATGTTCATATTGCGGCGTCGGCTGTTCCATGGTCATACAGACGATGGGCAATTCCATTGTAAGAAGTATGCCGAGAAGCGATTTGGGACTGAACAAAGGGCTCCTCTGCAGTAAGGGAAGGTTTGGATATGACTATGTAAACAACGGCAATAAACTGGATACCCCTTTAATACGGAGAAATGGAGAGTTGGAGCCTGTTGCGTGGGCAGAGGCAATTACGCATATAGCCCATAGGTTAAAGGAGATTAAAGAAGAGAAAGGGAGCGAGGTCATAGCAGGCATATTATCGGGAAGAAGCACAAATGAAGACGCATATGTGTTTCAGAAGTTTTTCAGGGGAGCCATCGGCACGAACAACGTAGATTCAGCGGCAAGCTTGGCGTACGGACCTGCACAGAAATTCTTTGAAAGGATATTCGGACAGGGGGTAACGGCAAACCTTATCCACGGCATATCCAACTCTGACGGCGTCTTTATCATCGGCGGCGACCCCACTTCTGTAAATCCCGTATTGGGTCTGCAAATAAGGGCTGCCTATAAAAAAGGGGCGCCGGTGGTGGTTGTGGGCTACTCCCGGGGCTTAAGGAATTTTTCGACGCACGAATTAATCCCGAATTCCCTTACTGAGACTGTGCTTCTGGCAACATTGGTTACTGAAATAAGGAATAAAAAATCTCTGCCGGGGGAAAGGCCTTCCTTTGAGGAAATAATAAATAACATCCATTCTGTTCCTCCGGAAGAAGCAGCTGTTATCAGCGGAATAGATTTAAATGAGTTAAGGGATGCGGTGAACACCCTCTCCGGTATGACCAATCCTTCGATAATCATCGGAAGAGACATTGTCCAGACAATGAACGGACATGTAAACCTGCTGCTCCTTGCAGCCCTTGTATATCTGTTAAACGGCAGGATATATCTCCTTTCCGAACTCCCCAATGAACAGGGGTTGCTGGATATGGGCTGCCAGCCCGACATGCTTCCGTGCGGAAGGCCGTTGGAGATAGAGACTTTCAGAAAGAGATGCGAGGCAGTTATCGGGACCGGGATTCCTTCCAGCCCCGGACTCAGTTTTGTGGAGATTATAGAAGCTGCACATGCCGGCAGGATAAAGGCCCTCTATGTGATGGGTGAAAATGTGGCCCTCGGTCTTCCCGGTACAAACTATGTGAAAGAGGCCCTTGATAACATTGAATTCCTCGTGGTGCAGGACTGCTATCTTACAGAAACGGCCCTGATTGCGGATGTTGTGCTCCCAGCCCTTGCGTGGACGGAAAAGGATGGATCATACACAAATCTTGAACGGAGAATACAGCTCACAAGAAGGGCGGTGGAAGGAAAGGGCATGGAGGAGTGGAAGGCAATTGCCGAGCTGAGCAAGATACTGGGCCTTGATATGGGCTTCAGGAGCGCGGCGGACATATTTGCAGAGATCGCCAGGGTTTCACTCCTTTACAGATACATTACTCCTGATGATATGAAGAGCGGCACATGCATCTGGCCATACAAGGGCGAACCATTGAGGCATGATGTACATATAGCAGGGATTGACCTGCCCGATATACGCTCTCTCATGAAAAAACCTCAGATGAGCAGCGTTTATGTTCAGAGGGATGTCTCTCTTTTTCATTCAGAAAACTCAAGCAGGTATTCTTCAGCCTTAAAAAGCATTTCTCCTGAACCATATGCAAAGATGTCCAGAGTTCTTGCAGAGAGACTATCCATAGGGGATGGTGATCATGTGAACGTCTCTACCGGCGCCGGCGGCATTACGCTGTCTGCGCAAATAGACCCTTATCTGCCTGAAAATGTCGTCCTTATTCCAAACTTCGAGTGTAAAGGAGTTTTTGAGATCATGAAGTGGAAGATAAATCCTGTAATAAAGACCCCTGCATTGGATGGCAATGAGGTTTTTATCAAAAAGTAAAAATGGGGAGCCTTTTGCAAAAATCTCAATTTGTCACCCTGAATTTATTTCAGGGTCTCAGATCCTGAACTTGATTCAGGACATTGGTTTTATTAGATGCTGAAACAAGTTCAGCATGACAATTATAGTGTTTTCAGGACTT
>CAMTVV010000009.1:0-3280 GCA_947085305.1 uncultured Nitrospiraceae bacterium | reverse complement strand
TTGACGAAAAACTCTCCTACCTGGAAAATTCCCTGGATATCCTTGAGGAAAAAGGAGGAGAGACTTTTTTCAAAGAGATACATGAGGAGATAGAAAACCTCAGGGAATCCATCAAGACCATAGAGCTGAGACATCTTCTTTCCGGGGAGATAGACATCAATAATGCCATTATGACGATTCATCCCGGCGCAGGGGGAACAGAAAGCCAGGACTGGGCGCAGATTCTCATGAGAATGTATCTGAGATGGGCTGAAAAGCATGGTTTCACCACCCAGATTATTGATCTCCTTCCCGGTGAGGAGGCAGGAATAAAAAGCGTCACCCTAACGGTGTCGGGTCCTTATGCATACGGATATCTAAAGGCGGAAGCGGGTGTTCACCGCCTTGTGAGGATATCTCCCTTTGACGCGAATAAGCGGAGACATACCTCATTTTCTGCGGTCATTGTTTTTCCTGAGATTGAAGAAGATGTGGAGGTAAAGATTGATGAAGATGATTTAAAGATCGATACCTTCAGGGCATCGGGGGCTGGCGGGCAGCATGTGAACAAGACCTCGTCCGCGGTCAGAATTACCCATATGCCCACCGGGATTATTGTGGCTTGTCAGAATGAACGGTCACAGCACAGGAACAAGGCCATGGCAATGAAGATTCTGAAGGCAAGGATGTACGATCTTCAGCTTAAGGAGCAGGGGAAAAAGATGGAAGGTATTATAGGTGACAAAAAGGGCATATCCTGGGGAAACCAGATCAGGTCTTATATCCTCCAGCCTTACCGCCTTGTGAAAGACCATAGAACTGACCTGGAGGTGGGCAATGTGGATGCGGTTCTTGACGGGGATATTGATAACTTTATTGATGCGTATTTAAGGGAAAAGTGCAAGGTCAGACCAGAGTAATCGGGACTCTTCTTCTACTTTATATATATATATTTATAGAAGTAGTAGTAACCCCTGTGAATAAGTGTGGAGAGCCATGAAAGCAAGGAAATAAGCCAAGGAACAAGGGAGTGGAGATGTGAATATGCCCGGTATTTTTTATGCGTCTTTGTTAGCCGTTTCTCATGTGCGGAGTTTGCCACACGTTCTTCACAGCAAGTTCTCAATCTTCTTGCCATGTGTGTGAGGGTAAGGTATAATAGTGAGCTCACAGGGGTAGTTACTAACATATTGTTAGTAACTTGTGAATAAAAGGGTCTTTTGCAACCATACTGATTTTATGAATACCGGTGAAGCCATGCCTTTGGAAGATATATGGAATAAGAGTCTCTCTAGCATCGAAAAAAAAGTGGGAGCCAATGCATTTGAGCTCTGGTTCAAACCTATAAAACTCATCCAGCTCAAGGAACACGGCGCAACACTTGAAATTCCGAACAGGTTTTTCAAGGACTGGGTGGAAGACACTTACCCAAATCTTATCAGTGAGGTCATGGAGGAAATTCTCGGTCATCCCGTCACCCTGAAGTTCAGGATCGGGGAGAAAGAAGATTCTGCAATCAAGAAGCTCGATGCGCGCCTTGAGGGGAGGAGGCAGAGGCTCGCCGGCAAAGGAATATACCTCAATCCCAAGTATACATTCGACGGCTTTGTTCGGGGGTCAAGCAATCAATTTGCCCATGCTGCAGCAGCGGCAGTGGCGGATTCCATAGGAATGGTATACAACCCCTTGTTCATTTACGGAGGGGTCGGTCTCGGAAAGACGCACCTCATCACCGCGATCGGCAATAAAGTTGCGGACAAAAGGCATGAGTACAATATCCTCTATGTTTCTTCAGAGCAGTTTACCAATGAATTCGTTGCGGCGATGAGACACGGAAAAGCGGAAGAACTCAAGGGGAAATACAGGAACCTCGACCTTCTCCTCATCGATGACATCCAGTTTATCGAGGGCAAGAGCGGAACCCAGGAGGAGTTATTTCACACCATTAATGCCCTTTACGAGAGGCAGAAGCAGATCGTGCTCTCCAGCGACAGGCCACCCAAGGAGATCAAGAACATCACCGACAGGCTGAGGTCGAGATTCGGCATGGGGCTCATAGCGGAAATACAGCCGCCGGAGGTCGAACTGAGGATGGCGATTATCCAGAAAAAGGCAGAGATGGAAAGGATCCCCCTCTCGGACGAGGTGATCTACTATCTTGCCTCGAAGATCAAGTCCAATATCAGAGAGCTGGAGGGGAGCCTCATACGGCTCGGCGCCCAGTCGTCCCTCACAGGCGAGGCCATTGATGTCGTCATGGCAAAGAACATTCTGAAGGACATCATCTCCGACGACGACCAGCCCGTTACCATTGACCAGATACAAAAGGTTGTTGCCGAATTCTTCGGCATTAAGCACCAGGAGATGAAGTCAAAGAAGAGGACAAAGGAGATAGCGATCCCCCGTCAGGTGGCGATGTATATCAGCAAACAGCTCACCGGTTCCTCCTTGAACGATATAGGAAAGAACTTCGGGGGTAAGGACCATGCCACGGTCATCTATGCGTGCAGACAGATTGAAGACAGAAGGACGAAGGACGAGGATTTCAGCAAGAGAGTCGAAAATCTCATAAAACGGATAAAAGGATAGGAGGTTCGTATGAAGCTGAGCATTGCGAAGGACGAGATTCAGGAGAAACTGGCGAATATCCAGAACATCGTGGAGAAAAGAAACACCATGCCCATCCTCAGTCATTTTCTCCTTGAAGCGGGGAAGAAGGGCACTCATATCGTTGCAACCGACCTCCAGATAGCGATAAGAGAACCCCTTGCCGCAGCTGTGCAGAGCGAAGGAAAGCTCTGCATTCCCGCGAGAAAGCTTTTCGAGATCGTGAGGGAAGCGGAGGGGGATATCACCATCGAATCCGAAGATGAAACGTGGATAAAGGTATCCTTCGGGAAGTCCAGATTCAGGCTTGCCTGTCTCCCCTCCGCGGAATTCCCTGCGTGGCCAGGGGTGGAAAGCGCCGAGGAGATACGGTTCGGCATAGACGTCATCTCGGAGATGATTGAAAAGACCATTTACGCCGCCGGAGAGACAGACACACGGTACACGCTCAATGGCCTGTTATTTCATATAAAGCCGGGGGAGGAGAATATCACGGTGGTGGGAACCGACGGGCACCGGCTCGCCCTTCTCCAGAAAGGGCTGGGGGCAAAGGTCGCCGATGAAAAGAAGGTGATCGTGCCAAGGAAGGCAGCAGCCGAACTGAGAAGGTTTTTCAGCGGTTCAGAGAGCATTTCTGCTATAATAGGACAGAATCATATCCTCTTCAAAATCGGGGATGTCCAGTTCCTGGTGA
>CAMTVV010000008.1:0-8781 GCA_947085305.1 uncultured Nitrospiraceae bacterium | reverse complement strand
CTATTTTTATGGCAGTAAGGGCGACCACATAGGGTCGCTCCTACAGACGTTATTTTCTCTTGTAGGGGCAGCCCTGTGTGGCTGCCCTGCTTAAAATCTCCCCTCGCCCCTCTTTTCCAAAGAGGGGTTTTCAAAATACCAACAAATTTGTCACAGACCCGCAGCGTGGAAATAAGAGGTCACCCAGACTCACTTATTGACATACATTTCCCTCCTTTTTAATAAAAAGAGGCGCGCCATATTCGACACGCCTTTGTGAAATTCATATTTTCCCGGTAAAGGATTAAGTCTGTCTTGAAGAACCCATTTTCTAAACCTTTTCGATTACAAAAAGAAGCTGGCCTTCCTGAACCGTAGCGTTAAGCTTGACGCAGACTTCGACAATCTGCCCCTCAAAAGGGCAAATTATCGCGTTCTCCATCTTCATAGCCTCAAGGTTGGCAATCTCTTCTCCGTTGTGGACAATATCGCCTGCCTTGAGAGTTCCCCTTCCAGGGTTTCCAATCCTCCAGATATTCCCATTTATCGGCGCGCCCACTTCACCGGGTCCTTTTGCCATCCTGATTTCCGTCTTTTTGGCCCTCGGAGTCTCTACCTTGTAAACCCTTGTCTTGTTATTCACCCGCATCACAACATGGATAATGCCTTCATGTTCAGCGCCAATGGATACTAGTTCTATAGAGTAGGGTTTTCCCCGGAGTTCAAAATCCACCCTGTCCCCCGGCTTTTTAAGACCCTCCCTCCATACATCCGTCGGCAACACAAGGGGAGCCTCTCCGTATTTGTCTCTGAATTCAATGTATCCAAGGGCATCTTTCGGATGCATTAAATAAAGGATGAACTCCTCTTCCGAGGGTTCCCTGCCAATCACCGCAGCGAGCTCATTGCTCAGCCTTGCCGGGTCATCATCCTCCAGTGAATCCAGGGGAGACATTTCCTTCCGCTCACTGATCTTCTTTTCCCACTCATCGCCAAAAGCGCTTTTATACACCCATGCTGCAGGCCATCCTACCGGAAGCTTCCCGTAATTGCCGAGGAGGAGATTCTTGAAATCTCCCGGAGCATTTCTGAAAAGCAAAAGCAGCTCCTCCTGTTCGTGTTTCTCCATAGCTCCAATATCCTGTTCTTTTTCCTCGACAAATTTAGTCATGAGTTCAATTATATGTTTGACTCCTGCGTCTCCGCGTTCCTTCGCGTATCTGTTTATTATTCCACTGCATGTAACCCATGTGATCTGGGAGCCCGGCGTGACGTCAAAATACTTCACAATTCTGTTATACAGGGACATGGCCTTTAAAATTGCGGGCATAAGATGAAGGAATTCACCCTTGTCCGCCTGCTCAAAAGAGCTGGGGAATGCCCCGCCCGGCATCTTGTGAAGTGTTACCGTGTGGTCAAGTCCTTTAAACGGTGATTCGGCCCATTCGTAATGGCCTATCCACTCCCTGACCTTCTGAACAGCAGTCTCCGCCTCCGGCCTGTCAAGATGCACTGGAATGCCTGATTCTTCAAAAAGCGCATGGACGCTAAGTATAGGCGAATGCCCGTAGAAGCGAACCAAAGAATCTTCCTCCACATCAAATATCTTTGCGCCTGACTTTGCGGCTGATAAGAAGGCCGGCATTGCAAGCCCGTCTGTTATATGCCTGTGATAGCTAATAACAAGCTCCGGATATGCCTGTTTTATCGCGTCTATGAGATTCCCGATTCTATTGACATCGCCGACGCCTGCCATGTCCTTAATGCAAAGGACTATCTCATCAGTCCCCGCGCAGAGGTCAACGATATCACGGACAACGCCAAGATAGTAATCGTTTGTTGCCCAATCCGCTACGGTAAAGGAGATGGCCGGCTCAAAAAGTCTTCCTCTTTTCATAACAACTTCAGCCACTGTGCGCATGTTTCTTACATCATTCAGAAAGGAAAAACATCTCCATACATCTATGTCCACCTTTGAGACAACATACTCGATAACCTTTTTAGGATACGGCCTGTATCCAAAAAGGTTGGTTTCCCTGATCAGTGTCTGCAGAAGGACATTCGGCATAAGCTCTCTCAGAATATTAAGCTCCTCAAAAGGGCTTTCTCTCCTGTTCATCACCCCCACATGCCATCGCGCACCGCCGTGGCATTCAGCGCTGAATAAGCCCATTCTGTTGTAATAAGGCGCAAGGGTCTTAAGATCGTATATACGATGGCGATTCTTAAAATCAGACTGACCCGCGTCCCGCATTCCTACAGAGGTCAGACAAACCCCTTTAAGAAAACGAACAACACCGACTATCTCCTTTGGAGACATGCCTGGTTTAACAAAAATGTAGTCCGTATCTCTTTTCATTTTTTTTCACTTTGAACTTTGAACTCCAGCGAAGCTGGTTCACATCCATTTCTGAGGCCCGAGCGCCGATATTTCTGCAACATACCTTGCGACCTTGAGCACTTCGTCTTCGCTGGTCTTTTCCCTGAACATTGATATAAGCTCATCCATGTGTTCCTCAATAAAGTGGGTTGAGAATTCACCTTTTACAAAAGCAGGATGTCTTATAATGCTCAGCAGGAGAGGCGCAAGGGTCTTTACACCCTCGACCCTGAGACTTCTGCTCAGGGCGCGATCCATAACCCTTATTGCGTCTGTTCTGTCGGCGCCTGCAGTCATGAGCAGCATAAACAATGAATCATAGTAGGGAGGTATGTCGGCGCCCTCATAAACACCCGAGGCAACCCTGACATTAGGTCCCATCGGGACCTCAAGCCGGGTAATCACTCCAAAAGACGGGCTGAAACTCTTCGGGTCTTCAGCATTCAGGCGGACCTCCAGCGCCCACCTGTTTGGATGTATGTCAGACTGCTGAAAGGGTAATTTTTTGCCCATTGCCACGTCAAGCATTATGCCGACTATATCCAGACCCGTTATGAGTTCACTAATGCCATGTTCTACCTGCAAGCGGGTGTTCACCTCAAGAAAATAAAACTTCCTTGTGGATGAATCAAAGATAAACTCTACCGTGCCCGCTGTTGTGTATCCAATCTCCCGCATCAGGCGGGTAGCAGTAAAACATATCTCCTGACGGAGCCCGTCATCAAGGCTGGGTGAAGGGGCCTCCTCGATTATCTTCTGATTACGCCTCTGGATAGTGCATTCCCTTTCGAACAGGTGAAGCACATTGCCGTGTTCATCTGCAACAACCTGAACTTCAATATGCCTCCCCCGCTCTATATATTTCTCAGCCAATATCGTTTCATCGCCAAATGCCTTTTTAGCCTCTGAACGCGCCTGCGCAAAGGCCTGCGCCAATACTTCATCGCCGTCAACCTTGACCATCCCTTTCCCGCCGCCGCCAGCAGCAGCCTTTATCATGATGGGATAACGCACATCTTCATCTTTCATCCATTTCTTAATCTGCTCAATATCATTTACGTTGCTGATGCCGGGGATCGTAGGGACATTGGCCTTTTGTGCGATTACTTTAGCCTGTATCTTGTCGCCCATCATCCTGATCACTTCAGGAGGAGGCCCTATCCATATCAGTCCGGCATCCAGCACCATCTGCGCAAATTTCTCGTTCTCTGCAAGAAAGCCCCAGCCTGGATGTATAGCGTCTGACGCGCTTTTGATTGCAGCATCAATCATCTTATCCATATTAAGGTACGACTCTATCGGGGGCGCCTCTCCGATATGAACGGCGGTGTCAGCCATAAATACATGGTGGGCAAGCCTGTCAGGAGCGCTGTAAACAGCAGTCGTTGGAATCTTCCTGTCCCTGCATGTATGCATTACCCTCACGGCAGGCACGCCGCGGTTTGCAATTAAGATTTTTTTTATCTCCCTGTTCATTTTTTAAAAACACTGAACAGTTTGTCAAGGCCGGTTTTCTCAAGCTTTGATACGGCTTCAAGCTCTCCTGCATCAAGCCATATCCCTTCACATTCAGAACATTTATCTATCTTTATCTCTTTATAATCAATCTCTATAAGTTCCATCCCGCATTTAGGGCAGCTCATGAAATGAAGTTCTTTTAGCTTTTTCTTTTCTTCTTCCACAAGTTTTTTATGCTTTTCCTCTTCAATCTTTTTTCTTTTCTCAAACTCCATCCTTGCGATATACTCTGCTTCTCTTTCACTCGGCTTCATTGACATTGCCCCCTTTCTTGTTTTTATGAAATTTATCTCTTACAGTTTTCAGCAGTCTCCTTGCCCAGATGAATTCAGTGGCAAGGATTCCCAGCCCGATCGGTATTACGATTATAGCAGGTCCGGGCAAAACAATCATTGCAACCCCTATCATCAAAACTGTAAATCCGATTATCGTTATAACCAGTCTCTTCGCCTGCCGGACAGTCCTAAGTATCAACGCGGTCATAATTTATAAGCCCCTCCCCTCCTCAAAAACTGAATGCAATAAGGGACCTTAACCCGAGGAAGATCGTCTATGACCCTGACCTCATGGACTCAAGTCTTGCTATCCTCTCCTCAAGCGGCGGGTGGGTGCTGAAGAGTTTCATGAGACCTCCGCCTGAAAGTGGATTCACGATAAACATGTGGGATGTTGCAGGATTTGCGTCCATCGGTATCTTTTGAGAGGCCATGTTGAGTTTCTTCAGCGCGTTGGCGAGGTATAGCGGATTGCCGGCGATCTTTGCCCCTCCTGCATCAGCGCCGTATTCCCTTGAACGGGATATTGCCATCTGGACCATCATGGCGGCAATCGGCCCGACTATCATCATTACAAGGGCAGCTACCGGATTCCCGCCTTTTTCGTCATCGCTGCTCCTGCCGCCGAATATCATTGCCCACTGAGCCATCTGCGCCAGATAGCTTATGGCGCCGGCAATTGCCGCCGCAACCGTGCTCACAAGAATATCCCTGTGCCTGATGTGCGCAAGCTCATGCGCTATCACCCCTTCAAGCTCCTCTCTCGAAAGGATTTTCATAATGCCTGTTGTAACAGCAACTGCTCCGTGTCCGGGGTTCCTTCCCGTTGCAAAGGCATTGGGCTGGTCTTGATCCATTATGTAAACCCTTGGTACCGGAAGTTCTGCTTTTTGAGCAAGTCTTCTCACAATACCATAAAGTTCCGGCGCCTCAGCCTCTGTAACCTGTTTGGCGCCATACATCCTGAGAACAATCTTATCACTAAACCAGTAAGTGATAAAGTTCATGCCAAAGGCCATAATGAGGGCAAACGTCATTCCTGTCCTGCCGCCTAAAAGCCCTCCGATAAACACCAACATGAGGGTCAAAGTCACCATCAAAAGCATTGTCTTCAAGCTGTTCATTTCTTACCTCCCCGGGGTTCACGTAATAAAAAGACCTTCACCGTGATATTTTTTTGTCACGATAAAGGTCTCGCTTGTTAGTTTTACCTAACCGGTGGCGCCGGTCCGCATCAGGCGGACGTGCTGACGATAGCCGCCGCTTCAGCTACTCCCCTTTACAGTAATAATTTAGCCGGATCTGGCGGATAAAGTCAAGCCCGTTTATTCTTTGGTTATCTCGTACTTTCCATCCTTGTCGATCTTGATATCGGCGTTCAGAAATCTCGCCTTGTATCCCTGCTCCTTAAGAAGGAGATAGGCCATCTCGGCCCTTACGCCCGTAACGCAGTGAGCGATTATTTCTTTGTCTTTGGGAATTTCAGAGAGCCTGCCTGGTATCGCCTGAGTGGAAATATTTTTCGCGCCCTTCAGCATGCCGTGCATCGCCTCGTCTTCATCGCGGACATCGAGGATAAGCTTATCCTTTGGCAGCGCCTCCGCAACCGTTTTGAATTCCTCGATGGCGATCTCTCCTGGTCTCGGCTTCGGCACATAGACGATAGTGGTCTTCAGTGCGCCGCTTGCCAGGGGATTCCCCGCCTTTTTCCATGCCTCAATGCCGCCGTCGAGAATAGCGGTATTTGTATATCCCCAGCCCCTGACAACTTTAAAAGCATCTGCTGCTGTCTTCGCATCTGCAGCATAGAATACTATAGGCGCTTTCTTGTCTGCAGGGAGTCTGTCCTTTGCAGCGCTTATCTCTTTCGCAGGGATAGAAACAGCGCCGGTGATATGCTCTTTCTTCGCCTCATCTATAGGCCTTAAATCTATGAGGATCTGAGGGATTTCCTTATCCATGTTATCTTTTACATATTTGGCCGTGGAGACTACAAGATTACCTGCTTTTTTCCATGCAGGCAGACCATCGTGAAAGACCTTGCTATTCGTATAACCGAGTTTCTCCGCCTTACCGGCAGAGGCAGGACTCATCATTCAGGTAGGGCCTCCGCAGTAAAAGATGAGCATCCTGTCCTTTTCCTTTGGAAGCTTATCTACAAGCTTATCAAAGTCTGCATCGTACAGGGAGATGGAAGTTGGTATATGCCCCTCGTGGTATCTGAGCGCCGGTCTGGAATCAATAATAAGAAAGTTTCCTTTTTCAACGCCCAGATCAACAAGCTTTGCAATTTCCTCAACCTTTACCAGTTTTTCAGCAGGCACTTTTGCCGGCTGCTTGACTGATACCTTTTTAACAGACAGTGCGCCATCCTTTTCAGTTATATGTACAGCTATCTCCTTTTCCTTGGGTATCTTTCCAAAAGACTCTGCGCCGACAAGTTCGGTCCCATCATCCCATTTTGCAAGCCAGGATGCAGCGCCGATATTAACCTGAATTGTCTTTGCCTTCCCTGAGATTCCGCCGAGCACTCCGCGCAATATCTTCTCATCCGGTGTGTGGCACTGCTTACAGATGGGCGCTATCTTCGGTTTTTCCGTCTGTGTGACCGCTGAACTCAATGGAACTATGCCTGATAGAAGAATCAGACCTGTGACTAAAACAGCAAGCTTTCTAACCATACGTCCTCCTTTGATGAACCCCGCAAAAGCAGGATTTTAAAGTGTCAAGTAGTTTATAAATTATATGAAGCTGCTACCCCATTTGTCAAGTTATAACTTTAGGTTTCCTCAAGTTAAATAATTACCGCCTCCAGGTGAGCACTTTAAAAGTCGGAGACAAAAATCTTGAATATGTAAACACCCTTGACAAATCACATAACATGTGTTACCTTTTTGTTATGACTGCTACAGTGGCGGCAAAGAGTCCGATAAACTACACCGGATGGCTCCTCTTCTTTTATAGCGTTCCCTCAAAACCGGTAAGTAACAGGATGAGGATCTGGAGAAAGCTCGCAAAGGCGGGTGCGATGCCCCTGAAGGGCGCCGTATATATCCTCCCCCATAATGAGGAGCACTATGAATTGTTTCAATGGCTCGTCTCCGAAGTTACGGCAATGAATGGTGAAGCGGCTTTTGCGAAATTAAAGGAGATCGAGACATTGAAGGACACTGAAATTATTGACCAATTCAACCGGCAGAGGGAAAAGGATTATGGCGTTATCGAGCGAGGGCTCGAAAACCTCGAAAGAGGGATTTCCAGCATAAGGAAAGGCGCCGGAGTTCCGAACACTAAAAAAATAGCAGATCAGCTCAACAATTATCTCAAAGAGTTTGAGGAGATAAAAAAAATTGATTTCTTCTCGTCAAAGAAAGGGGATGAGTTGAGAAGGAGGATAGCGGCTTTAGAAACCGAGATAAACGGCATATCCGGTTCCCGCATAAAAGAACAAAAAGTGGCGATAGTTCCGAAGTCCATCGAAAACTATCAGGGGAAGGTTTGGGTTACGCGGAAAAGGCCCTATGTTGACAGGATGGCCTCTGCGTGGCTGATCAAAAAGTTCATCGATAAAAAGGCCCTCTTCAGGTTCATTGATGAACAGGATATGGAAGACCTCGGCAAAGAGGCCGTTACCTTTGATATGAGGGGGGGGGAGTTTACCCATATCGGCGATATGTGCACCTTTGAGGCGCTTCTCCAGGCATTCGGTCTCAGGGACAAGGCACTTAAAAAGATAGGGGAGATTGTCCACGAGCTCGATGTTAAGGATGAAAAATTCAAAACTCCGGAAGCAAGGGGAATAGAAGGGGTGCTGACCGGAATAAAAAAGACTGCAAAGGATGATGCAGAGGCCCTCGAAAAAGGGCTGGCTGTATTTGAGATGCTCTATGCATCTAAAACATAAAACAAAAGGAGGATTTTATTATGCCGCCGATCGAAAAACATTTGAAGACAAGCCTGGAAGCAACCGGAAAGGACTATCTTGATGTCCATCAATGGATTGACGGAGACCCGGAGAAGAAAGCGGAGAGGCACGACATCACAAAAATTTACGAGTACGGAAAGATGATTGAGGAAAAATATGGAAAAGAGGGACTTCAGGAGTATATACAGCATATTCACGATGATGTGAAGGCTAAGTTTACCCACATCCAGCATGACCTTGAAAAGGCGATAGCCGATACGCTGGCGTATTTCGGGGTGAAGTAGGAGGTTTTATGAGTTACAACATTAAGAATACGGATATCGAAATTCTCAGAAAAGCAGGAGTGTCGGAAGACGATATAAAACATTGCGTCAAAGTGGCGGGAAAAGCGCTGGAGATCGCCCAGAGGACTGGCTCAGATCTGGATATGGAGCTTGTCGGCAGAGGCGCATTGTTTCATGACCTCGGCAAAGCAAAGACCCATGCAATGGAACATGGCAAGATCGGCGCAGAAATGGGAAAAGAGTTGGGCTTGCCTGAAGCCATAACAGATTTAATGGAAAAACATATCAGGGGCGGACTTACCGAAGATGAGGCAAAAGAACTCGGCCTGCCTGTAAAGGACTATACTCTGAAGAGGCTTGAGGAGAGAATTGTCATATATGCCGACAGGCTTGTGGATATAATCACAGAAGGCATTGTGG
>CAMTVV010000007.1:0-4353 GCA_947085305.1 uncultured Nitrospiraceae bacterium | reverse complement strand
TCTTCTCTTCTTTCTTTTTCTTTTTACCGGCAAAATAAGCCTCTGTGGGCCTCCAACCGAAAGATGCGCTTCTGCCGACCAGTCCCATTACGCCGCTGAGCGCCGCAGTGCCGACTGCAAAGGCAAAGGCAAAGGGAAGCGCCACTATGTATCCCAGACCGATAAACGGCGCTGCCGCGATCTTCTTGATGGTCGCAAGGGTAGCGCTCCTGTTATTCCTCATAAACTCCAGATCCTCCCTGCCTGCTTCCTTCAGCGTTTTGAAGGGTTTTGGTTTTAAGACCTCTGCATAGAGAATGTATCCTGCGATAAACAGGATGGAGATTATGTACTCTATGCCTTTCACGTGGGTTAAATAGTCATAAAGTGTATTCATCGTATCCTCCTTTTTCCTCCTTTTCAAGGGCCTGAGCCCTTTTCTGTTATTTGGGCGCTTTCTTCTTCCCTTTCTTTTTTCCTGTCAGATGCGCCTCGCTCGGTCTCCACCCGAATGACACGAGACTTCCGAGGAGACTTGCAAGACTGCCCAGGATTTTTCTGCCTGCAAGAGTCACAATGGTCCCGACCGCTATGAACGGCATGGCTATGACATATAGAAGTCCGATTATGGGACCGGCAAGGAGCACAATACCAGAAGGAAATCTTGTATAGGTTGCATTGCTATCCCCTGGAAGCATCCCTTCGTCTGCAATGTCCACCCTGTTTCCATCCGCGATATTCCAGTATGTTCCCTTTCCCACCTTATGTCCTCCTTTGAATCTAAACATTGTTTTTCACCCCCTTTCGTTTTTTTCTCTCTTCTTGATTTATTTATAACAGATATCCGGGAGGAATATAATTGGAAGAAGTTCCTATTTTCATAGGGAAAATGTCGTACATCTCCTCAGTCCCTCCCCCTTGAGGGGGGACGGCGAGGTGGGGGTGAATTTAGTTTCCATCACCCTCTCCTTATCCCCTTCCGTCAAGGGAGGGGATAAGGATGAGCGAAGGCTTATTTTGAGGAAAAGTGGAGATTCGTTCGATTGTTTAATTGACCATACTGTCAGCGATCTTTAGGAGATCAAAGGGGGGCGCTTTTATTATCAGGGTGAGCTTGTATTTCCCTTCATTCCATGAAATCCTGCTGCAGGGCATCTCGTTCTCGCATGCCCCGACTTCCAGGAGCGCAGTCCTTCCCTTGAGAGAATAGGTCGCTCTTTCTTTAATCTGCGCCAGCCTCAGTTTTTCTTCAGGGATGGGTCTATTGTCGGCAACCTGGGATATGACAAGGCCCATGTCAGAGGTCTTGACATGGCTGAACTCCATGAGCAGCGCGAAATAGGGCCTGGACTGAGCCAGTATTCTCGAAGGCGGCCACTTGACACTCTGCGGGAAGTAGGAAGGGACGTAGACATCCCTCACCTTCAATTGCGCTTTCACCTCTTCAATGCTGCCGTACTTCTTCATCGCCCCCTCCTGTAACATTGTGGGCAGCCAGTTAGTGACCTTCAGCGCCACAACGAGGATTGCGATGGCGGCTGCAAAATAGAAAAGACCGAGAACCTTCTTACGCACTGTTCACCTCCATTCCGTCACACCACAAAATAATTGATTACGCCGATCACCACGAGGGTGAGGAGAAATTTCACCCATTCACCCCCTGCCGGGCGCTCCAGTCCCTGTTCCAGTCTTCTGATCCTGCCCCCCAGATGAACGTTATGGCTGTAGTCCTCAAGGGAGACACTAAGGGTCGAGAGGCTTTTCATCTTCCGGAGGTCGAGGTCTTCCCTCCTGTAATCGAATTTCCTGAGGATTTCGGCCAGAGCTCCTGGGTTCTGTGTCATCCCGACAGCCATGTCATCGCAGATTTTTTCTTCTTCCTGCACCATCCTCCTGAACTCCACAAGAACCACGGGGTTAAAGAACATCAGCATCCGTATCAGATATACCACCAAAAGAAGAGGACGTTTGTTCCTTTCAATATGGGCGACCTCATGGGCGATGGCTGCCTGCAGCTGATCCGCATCCAGTGTCTCAACAAGTCGAGAGGATAAGAAGATCGTGGGACTCTTGCCTGTAGTGGAAAACAATATGAACTCATCGTCGCCGATTACGGAAACCCGGGGTTTCCGACCGGGGAAATTCTCCAGCGCCTTCTTGACTATAGGGTTATCAGCGGTCTCCTCCTCCTCTGAAGAAGATTCCCTTGATTCCAGGGTATGCTTCAGAATCGGGATCATCTCCTGGAAAAGAAAGACCAGTGAAGTAACGAGGAGCATGAGGATGAAGAGGATGTTCACCGTAACAATTCCCCACAGATCCAAATTCAGCCACCTGTTTATGTCAAAAAGTGATTCCAGCCTGAAGGAAACCGACCCCCTGTTCGGGTTCATGATCTGGTAAAGGGGAAAGGAGACTATGGGGAAGAGCACGACGATCAGGCTGAAGCGTTGTCGTACCATGGGACTGGTGATTCCCCATGCCTGGATTGCCCTGTCCACGATGAGCGCAGCGACAAGGGAGTGGCAGAAGGCCTGGGCAATGTACATGCCGAGGTAGGAATTGAAAAAATTCGAGATATTCATCCCCAACCGGCTCTACAATTACACTACGGTCTATCCTCATGATTTTTTATCAAGGGATATTCGCCTTCGAGGGCTTCAGCGTTCTTAGTCTCGCAATCTCTTCGTGATACCCGTAGATGTGGGCCCCGGCGCTGTACACGTACATGGGGCCGTTGGTCAATCCGGTCTCGCTTGCCACGAGCTTTTTGAGGAGTTCTATCCCGCCGAGATTGGTGGGGAACCCCGCCCAGAGATCCCACGAGCGGAAATAGCAGCTCACCGTGAGCACAAGTTCATTACCGCCGGGGATTGCTTTAAAATCCAGAAGCCTCAGACACGGGGGATCGAGTTTGCCGTCATTGCCGAAGCAGATGTCGTGATCTTCAGGAGCGCCGATTTCCACTACTGCCTGATTCGTAAGGGGCGTTTTCCTGAGCAGCTCTATGACCCTTTCAAGTTGTGTTCCCCCTTTGGGCATGGGATGGTGTATCCTGCTTGCATACTTGTATGTCTCATTCTCAGATAGGTTGGGGTCCATGAGGTAGTGCACAAAATAGTCTTCTATATACTCCAGGGTGGTGGGAGAAGGAATCCCTGAACCCGGAGGCATTACCGGGATTATATCTTCTCCGGGATATTCGATGAATACCGCGATGCCGGGATACTGGAGGCGGTACTGCTCATTTTCAAAAGAGCCATGCTGTATATTCTGCGTATACGCGTGCTCGAACAGGTTGTAAATCAACTGGAACCACGCATCGGCTATTGTCTTTGCGGTCACAAAAAATGGGAGCATGATTATTCCCCTTTCTCTTTTATATCCCTTGTGTCAAAATATCTTATCATATGAGCCTTTTACAAAACTACTTAAACCACAGGATAAGACAGTAGACAGCATGTAGTAAACAGTAGACAGGGAAAAATTCCTACATGCTACCTACTGTCTAGTGAATACTGTGGTGAGACTCTTGTCGAGCTCTCGCCGGAGACTACGGGAAGGCCGGATTACAACTTCAGGATAAACGGCGCAACAAAGTTTTTTGTCGAGGCAAAAGCTCCCTCGGTCGCCCTTGACGATGTCAACCACATCCTGCAGGCAAAAACCTATGCGTGGTCAACCAAAGAGGTCTATTTCGTCATTCTCACAGATTTTGAAGAGTTCAGGCTTTATGACGTGTCATTAAAACCAAATCCCAGGTTCCCGGACGAAGGTCTTATTCTTGATCCTAAATGCACAGCCTATCTCGATAACGTAGAAAAACTGTGGGAGCTTTCAAAAGAAAGAGTCGAGCAGGGTTCATTGGAAGCCCTGTTGCCTAAAGATACAAAGAGCAAAAGACTCAGAATCCCGCCGGATAAGTCCTTCCTCGAAGACCTCACCATCTGGAGGACGGAACTTGCCAAAGATGTTCAGAATTCCCTGTTTTCATCAATCCCGACCCGTGTCCTCTTTTTTTATAAGCTTATTGATTCGGCTGAGCAAGTCTGCTGAAAGCCCTATGGATGTCCTGACCTTCATAAACCAAAGATACATCCAGAAAACGCGCAAGTCAACCCTTCCACACGTTTCAGTGCTATAATCTTGAACAGGGAAGCATGTATGCCGGTAAGAAACAAAAAGCAGATCATAAGCTGGTGTTTGTTCGATTTCGCCAATTCGAGCTATTCTGCCGTCATCAGCGCGGTGATATTTCCCGTGTATTATGCGACGCAGATCGTCGGGAATGAGGCCGGTCTTGGAGATCTCTGGTGGGGAAGGGCGGTCTCCCTCAGATCGGAAGAGCGTCGTGTAGGGAAAGAGTGTACGAGA
>CAMTVV010000006.1:0-2639 GCA_947085305.1 uncultured Nitrospiraceae bacterium | reverse complement strand
TGATGAATTTCTTCGGATCCTTGTATTCATGGCACTTCACACAGTCTTTCCTGGCGCTCTCAGGGGTCACGCGCCATACGTGGGGCTTGTGGCATTCCTTGCATTTCATGCCCACAACCTTTATGTGAAGGTCATGCTTTCCCACATCCGGAATAACCTTATGGCAATCGAGGCAATGACCCCAGTCCGGCCTGACCGTGGCGTGCGGTTTGTGACATTCGTAGCAATAAAACTGCATTGGCGCATCGGACGGGGCATTGATCTTCGTTGCTTTCTTAATGGTAGCCTGGGTCGGCTGATAGTGCCTCATGTCTATGGTGCCGTCGGCAATCAGCTCTTTTCTGATCTCTTCGCCGCCGTGGCAGAAGAGGCATTTCTTCCTGCCGGGCTTGAGATCCTTTGTCCTGTCGGTATGGCAGTTGAGGCAGGCAATCTCTCCCATCCCTTCACCGTGCACTTCCTTGCCCTGATGGCACTTCATGCAGAACCTCTCTTCAGGAACGAATTCATGCGCAATATAGCTGTGGCACTTGGTGCATTCCTGCTGTTCTATGAATACATGTTTGGCATGAAGGTTCGACTTGTTTATCATCGGCGCATTGGGATACCTGGCGTCTTTCTCCCAGTGGCATTTCATACAGAACTTCCAGGGGACAATGATCTTGCCGTGCCTGTCAGGAACTACGGTTGGACGCTTTATAACAAAGCTTACGAGCAGGTTGTTCATCTCCGGCACCGAGAGGTGATGACACTCATGGCAGTTTATATCCCTGTGTATGCTCCTTCCCCACACCTCAAAGGCAGGCTTCATGATGTGGCAGCTTACGCAGAATTTCGGGTTGTTCTGGGTGAAATCATAAAACCTGTAGGAGCCGTATCCGGCGCCTACAAGAATCATGAGCAGGAGCACCGCGATGATAATCTTGGCTTTAAGCGGCACACCTTTCTCGATCCATCCATGGGCGCGAGCTAAAATATTCTTTAACAACCTGAAAGGGAATAATACAACTCCCATTAACTTTTTCAGAACCTGCCGCATCGTACACTCTCCCTGAAAGTCAGCATTCTCTCATTGCCTCGAATGCTGCCTCAATAGTCTTTTGAATATCTTTTTCAGTATGCGCAAGGGACATGAATCCTGCTTCGTACTGAGAAGGCGCAATATTCACTCCCCTTTTTAACAAGCCTCTGAAGAATTTAGAGAATTTTTCCGTATCCGACGATTTTGCGGAGGTATAGTCCGTAACTTCTTTACCGGTGAAATACGTGCAGAACATGGTTCCTGCCCTGTAGAATCTCGTCTCTGTTCCTGCCCGTTTTGCGGCATCTTTCAGCCCTTCTTCAAGGTTCTGCATCTTTTCTTCCATTGTGTCATAGGCGTCTCTTCTCGATAGTATTTTCAGGGTTTCTATTCCCGCGGTCATGGCAAGTGGATTTCCGGAGAGGGTTCCGGCCTGATACACGGGACCTTCCGGCGCCACCATGGACATCATCTCCTTTTTCCCTCCGTAGGCTCCCACCGGCAGGCCTCCGCCGATGACCTTCCCGAGACAGGTCATATCAGGCTTGACGCCGTAGTATGCCTGTGCGCCGCCGTATGATACCCTGAAGCCTGTCATCACCTCGTCAAAGATGAGAACGATCCCGTATTTCTTTGTGAGCCTGCGCAGGCTTTCCAGGAATCCCGGGCGGGGAAGCACACACCCGATATTGCCCACTACAGGTTCCAGGATCACGCAGGCGATGTTCTTCCATTCTTTTTCTATTGCTTCTTTTATGATCTTCAGATTGTTAAAGGGCAGGGTGATGGTATTTTTTGCGTAGGACTTAGGGACCCCGGGGCTGTCGGGTATGCCGAAGGTGGCGGCTCCTGACCCAGCTTTCACGAGAAGACCGTCGGCATGGCCGTGGTAGCATCCCTCGAACTTGATGATCTTATCCCTTCCGGTGAAACCCCGAGCCACCCTGATGGCGCTCATGGTTGCCTCAGTGCCGGAATTCACCATCCGGACCTTCTCTATGGAAGGGTAGATATTGATGACCCGTTCTGCAAGTTCTATTTCGAGGGCGGTGGGCGCTCCGAAGCTTGTGCCTTTTCCTGCTGTGGCCTTCAGGGCGTTTACGACCCGGGGATGGGCATGTCCCAGTATCATGGGGCCCCAGGAAAGGACATAGTCTATATACGCATTGCCGTCCGCATCATATATCTTCGAGCCCCTGGCTTTTGCGATGAAGATGGGGTTGCCGCCCACAGCCTTGAATGCACGTACAGGGCTGTTGACGCCCCCGGGGATCACCTTCATCGCCCGGTTAAAAAGTCTCCTCGATTTTCCCCAGTTCATATTTCTGCGTTCAATTCCCCCGGCAACGGGACTAAGACCGACGAGGACAACACTGACCGGAAACCTCTTATTAGCTCTCGGGATTTAGCCTCATTACCTCTTGTTTTACGTAGCTTATAAAAATAGCACAGACGACAAAAAAATGTCAAAGATTAGTATTTTCCCGTAAGCATCTTTTTTTCCGTGATGAATTCAGGCCGCATACCTAACGAATTCCTTTCGCCGTTCTTGCCAATAGGTATTCCAGTCGCCATTGAGTTTCAAAAGCCTCAGTCTTAATAAAGGATTTGCACCACT
>CAMTVV010000005.1:0-4977 GCA_947085305.1 uncultured Nitrospiraceae bacterium | reverse complement strand
TTCATGATCGGCGTGGCAATCGGAATAGTCATTCTCCACCTTCTTAAGTCAAAATTTCCGAAGGCAGTTCCCGTCGTCCTTGTCCGTGCATTAACTTCGGTAGGGGTTGTTTTGATTGTGTGGGAAATGATCGTATATATGCAGTTGGTCAGATCGGTCCTCCTTCCTCCGCCCACAACAGTGATTGCAAAGCTTCAGGGGCACTGGGGCAAAGATTATTTACAGATACACATCTTAGCATCGCTTCAGCGTCTCTTCATCGCCTTTTCTCTTGCCGTCTTCACCGGCGTACCACTAGGGTTCGTTGTCGCCAATTTCCGGAGGTTTTCAGACTATGTTGATCCTATTTTGAACCTGATACGAGTCATTCCCCCTCCGGCGTGGCTGCCCTTCGCAATCCTGTGGTTCGGGATCGGCAATCCGCCTTCTATATATATCATATGGCTGGGGTGCTTCTTCCCGATATTCATGAACACCATGCGCGGCATCAGGAATACGCAGCAGATACACATTGAGTCTGTACTCAATCTCGGCGGAAAGAGGATGGATGTCTACAGAAGGGTAATGCTGCCTTCTGCTTTTCCCACCATCTTCACAGGGGTAAGGATCGGCTTCGGCATCGGCTGGGTATGCCTCATTACGGCCGAACTGGTTGCGGTGGATGCGGGACTTGGATGGATGATCGAAGATGCAAGGAACCTCCTGGACACGCCAACGGTTTTAGGGGGAATGGTGGTTATCAGCATGTTAGGAATAATCTTCGATACTATCTTAAGAAAAACTGAACTGGCGATTGTGAGGTGGCAATGATGAAGACTTCGATTGAGCAGAATAGGGAGGTATCAATGATGAAAAGAAATATCGGACAGACTTCGGGGCCTGGAAACAAGATTATCCAAAACGGACGACATGTCATTGAGATAGAAAACGTCTCCAAATCCTTTTTTGTGTACACAAGCCACGGAGAGACGGTCATCACGGAAAAGAAGCGTTTTTTTTCGAGGAAGAAGCCGTGTGAGCTGGTAGTCCTCAAGGATGTGACATTAAGCATTGACCATGGGGAATTTGTCGCGTTTCTCGGGCCAAGCGGCTGCGGGAAAAGCACTCTTCTGAGAATTCTGGCAGGATTTGAATCTCCCTCCAACGGTATGGCGAAGTGCAAAGGTGAATGCATACAGGGACCACACCCTCAAAGAGCCATGGTGTTTCAGAGCGAAAGGGCTGTCTTCCCGTGGCTCACTGTGGAAAGCAATATAGCCCTCGGGCCGAAACTTCAAGGGGTGAACGCTGAAAAGCGGAAGGAACTGGTGGCGAAGACTATAGAACTCATTCAGCTTACAGGGTTCGAGAAGTCGTACCCAAAGACTCTTTCCGGGGGAATGCTCCAGAGGGTTGCAGTCGGCAGGGCAATTGTGAATCATCCTGAACTTCTCCTGATGGATGAGCCTTTTGGCGCGCTGGATGCCCTGACAAGGAACAGCCTCCAGGATCATCTCATAAGGATATGGCAGAGCATAGACCAGACAATAGTCTTCGTGACCCACGACATAGAGGAGGCTGCGTATCTAGCCAACAGGGTTATTGTGTTCACGTCAAGACCCGGCCAGATCAGGGAAGTGGTAACTATAGACCTTCCACACCCGAGGGAGAGGACGAGTCCGCAATTCATCGAATACAGAAACAACCTCGCTAACCTTATAAAGCACTGATATGCGCTACTCGCATTTCATGGGACTGTGCCTTGCAGTATTTCTCGTCATGGTGTTCCGCACAACGCCGGCCCTGGCACACTGGAACATGGAGCCGAGATTCTGGGCTGACGAATCAAAGGAGAAGTTCTACCTGAGAATCCATAATGGCGCCCATGCAAACAGAAGTCCGGTTAAGAGAGAGTTGAGCGTCTGCTTCTGGGTAGAAGAGCTCTCGGGGAGTACCTACACTGCAGTATCTGAAAAGAAGTGCAGTACGGTCGTTCTGGAGCCCGATGGATGGTTGAACTTCGTATTTGACCTGAAGGAGGCTGCGATACATGAGAGGGCGAAAAACCTGGGAAAGCTGAAAAAGGGCAGTTACAGGGCCGTGGCCATGGCAAGGGAACAGAAGGGCAGATTGGCAAAAATCCTCTTCGGAGCGGCCCTTGAAAGGCTTTACAGTTACTTTGAGGTGAAGTGACTCGATGCGGTGTGAAATGAAGAAAACGATGACGATAGCCGTTATTAGTCTGGCCCTTGTGCTCTCTTTCTGTCCCCTTGATGTCAGCGCATGCGAAGAGGGATCGGCACGGGATGCGTCCTACTGGAAGAAAATGTACAGTGAACCGAGGCTTTTCCTCTTCCCCCTGGAACCACTTTCCTTTTCCTCCCCCACGGGGCCTTCCCACGCTATTAATGAAGACGGGATAAAGGCCCTTGCGCGCAGAGATTATGGCGAAGCAGAAATGAAATTCTCTGAGGCTATACGAATTACTCCTGATTCCGCCCCGCTCCAGCACAATATGGCCCTGGTCTCTTACAAAAAATTGGATTTAGAGCGGGCTGCGGAGTTGTGGAAGAGAGCAACATTGCTTGATTCCGGTAATCCCCGGTATCTCTATCACCTTGCCTTTGCCCTGTCCTCCAACGGAGAAATAGAAGAAGCGATAAGTCGGTATCAGGACCTTCTCACAAAGCTGCATAAGCAGCCTGAGATTTACAACAACCTCGGGCAGCTATTTGAGTTCAAAGGTGACTTTTTGCGGGCAGAAAAAAACTTTAGCCGAGCTGTCGCTCTTAAGCCTGATTATTTACCGGCGCTGAACAACCTTGGCAACCTGTACGGGAGATCAGGCCGCCTGAAGGAAGCGGAACATATTCTTAAAAAAGTGGCAGGACTAAGACCGGCGGACGCTGATAACTATCTGAATCTCGGAGCCCTCTATTCTGAAATGGGCAAGAAATTGAAGGCAGTCAAACATTTCAGGGAGGCCATCCGTCTCAGGCCGGATTATCCGGAACTTCACCTCCGCCTGGCCAGGGTTTACAGAGAGATGGGCCGGGTGAGGGAGGCTAATGAAGAAGAGGTGTTTGCCTATACTCTTTCATGCAAACTCCGTCCCGATATGGAGTGACTTTGGACTTGATACAAGGGATACAGGCAACGCTAAGAATAAAAAAATTCGCTTTAGAAAAAGGAGCGGACATTGTGGGGATTGCAGATATGAGACTTCTCAAGGGGATACCGACGAAGCCTCGGAATCTTCTTGAAGGCTTTACCATGGCGGTGAGCGTGGGAGTGCGTCTCAATGACAGTGTGTTGAACAGGATAGAAGACAGGCCCACACCGTCATATGCCCATGTCCATAGAATGGCAAATACACTGCTTGACAGTATCACGTTCGATATAGCGCGTGAAATAATAAATGCAGGATATGACGCCATACCGGTGCCTGCCTCTGAAGCTGCCAACATCGCCGAAAAATTGAATACGAAGGCGGCAAAGAAATTAGATTGGGGACTTCTCACTTCCTCCACCCTGCCGAGCAAGGCAGTGGCAAGGGCTGCTGGACTTGGATGGTTCGGGAAGAGCCTTCTTATTGTGAATCCGGAAATAGGTCCCCGGTTCAGGCATGCCTCAGTTATCTCGAACATGCCACTCACCCCGGATACGCCGTTGAAAAGCAGGTGCGGGACATGTGAAGAGTGCGTAAAGGCATGTCCCGCAAAGGCTATCAGAGGGTTGAGTTTTGACGGCATTCCGCCTCCCAGGGAAGAGGTCCTCGATTTCCCTAAATGCAGAGACATGCTCTGGCTGAAATTCAAAAATATCCCTGGTGTCAGCTATCCGATATGCGGTGTATGTATGGCAGTTTGCCCTTGGGGCAAAGGGGAAAATAAATCTTAAAACTGAGATGAAAGAGGAGGGAAAAAATGAGAACCTTGAAATTTCTGGCGTACTTTTTAGTTGCGATAACGTTTTTCTTGGGAGCACAGGCATGGTCCGCGGAAAAAGGAAATGGCGGCGATCCCAAGAAGGGGAAGATTCTGTATGAAAAAATGAGATGCTATTACTGCCATAGGATCGGAAATGTAGGGGGAACTACCGGCCCTGACCTGACAAAAATGGGGACGAAAAACAAGGGGATTGAGTGGCATATCAGGAATCTTAAAGATGCTACTTCCACGCATCCTACGAAACACCCTGATCCTCGCATGCCGCAATTCGACAAATTAACGGATAAGATGTTTCTCGATCTTGCAGCGTATCTGGAATCATTGAAATAAGTGCAGAGAAAGACGAGAAAGATAATCCTTGGTTCAGGGGTTTGCGACGGATGCGGAAAATGCGTTGAGGCATGCCTCAGTTCGACCCCGGGGAAGGGTAAGGACGTCAAGAAAGTTAGCGGCATTAAGCTCCTTAAGAGTGATACCACGCATGTCCCGGTCATCTGCCGCAACTGTGAAGACCCCCCGTGTGTGACTGCGTGTATGTCAGGCTGCCGGCAGCGGAACGGAAAGGGACGGGTTGTCACTGACTATGGACGCTGTGTGGGATGCTGGATGTGCATCATGAACTGTCCTTTTGGGGCTATCCAGAGGGAAGAGGGCAGGCACGTCGCTTTGAAATGCGAGGGGTGCCCCGATAAGGAAATCCCGCCGTGTGCGGTCGCATGCGAGAGAGGAATACTGGGCTATTTGGATGTTCAGGATATTTCCGGCACCGTGAGGAAAAAGGCAGCAGAGAGGTTCTTGACAGGTGAGAGGGAGGATCCTGAAGCAAAATGAAGTACGTAATCGTCGGTAACTCATACGCGGGCGTCGGAGCTGTGGAGGGAATAAGGGAGTTTGACAGAGAAGGTGAAATCACGATGATATCCGACGAGCAGTACCTCGCCTATGCGAGACCCCTTATTTCCTATAATCTTGGCGGCCACGTTGCCTCAAAGAACATGTACTATCGCTCGGCCGGTTTTTATAAGAAGAACAATGTAAGACTAATATT
>CAMTVV010000004.1:0-9599 GCA_947085305.1 uncultured Nitrospiraceae bacterium | reverse complement strand
TCCCATTCCGAACACGGAAGTTAAGCCCTCCAGGGCCGATGATACTCTGACCGCGAGGTCTTGGGAAAGTAGGTCGCTGCCGGATTAAATAAAAGAAGGCCCGGTGATAATCACCGGGCCTTCTTTGTTTGATGTACGCGCCCTGCCCTCTCCCGGAAAACACAGCCAAGGCAACGCCTGTTCGCATTCTCAAAGCAGAAAAGCGATAATGGCCCTACGCTGCCTCTTTTGCTATAATATGCCATGTCGGCAACAGCGGCTGATATCAGTTCCTTCAAAGAAAAACTCCAGAGCCTCGTTACAAAGTTCGAAAAGGACAAAACCCACTATCTTTCAAAAGGCTATCCTGAGGCGCAGGTCAGGATAGATTTCCACTAAAGGCATTCAGAGGAGAGGGAAATAATTGAAGGGTGAGAGTTATCAGATCGGGAAAAATACCCCCCCTTGAGATAAGAGGGGGCGAGGGGGCGTTATAAAGCTCATACGGAATGATCCCAGCGACGTCGCGAACTCAGGCGAAACCAGACGGAAGCGGAGCAAGCCTTCTGGGCGCATGTAAGGGATAGGCGGTTTCTCGAATTGAAATTCGTTCGCCAATATAGCGCAGGACCGTACATCTTAGACTTTTACTGTCCTAAACTGAAGCTTGCCATTGAATTGGATGGCGGACAGCATGCTGAGAATGACAACAAGAAGTATGATGCGGCCCGTTCAGCGTATCTGAAATCGCAGGGGATAGACATGATGCGGTTTTGGAATCATGAAGTACTTCAGGAGACAAATAGCGTCTTAGACATGATAGCTCAGGAGATAACTCCCCCATCCCCTCTTACCTCAAGAGGGGTGACGGAGTAGGAGAGGAAGATCGTTGAGGGCTAATCGCATATTCGCTTATTTGAGAGCACAGAGAAAAGGGGACAGGCTGGTTATCGTTAGGCAGTAGTGGCTTGTGGCCAATGATTTCAGTAGTGAGTTCAGGTAAAATAAGGGCATAAAGGAGGACAAACCTATGCCGGTGGCGGAAAGAAAAACGAAGCATCCGTATATATCGCTTAACCCTAAAATTTCAGGCGGGCAACCTGTCATCAGCGGCACCCGAATTAAGGTGATGGATATTGCCGTCAGATATGAGCGTATGGGGATAAGTGCCGACAGAATTATCGATGAGTACCCTCATCTGAAGCTTGAGCAGGTCCATGACGCTCTCTCTTATTACTATGAACACAAGAACGTGCTTGACAAGAAATATCGGGAAGACCAGGCCATTCTCGCCCAGATGAAGAAAAGGTATCCTTCCAAGCTCAAAACAAGACTTGGATGAAGATTTACGCTGACGAAAATATAGAGCAATCTATTGTTGAGGGATTACTGAGACGTGGAGTAGAAATCGTCTGCGCAGTCGAGCTTGGACACGTAGGCAAATCGGACGAATTCCATCTCAAGAAAGCATCTGAAATGAATGCCGTAATTTTGACCCATGATAATGATTTTTTGATAATGGCGGACAAATTTGACCATCATGGGATAATATTTGCTCATTCAAAAAATGTTTCCATCGGGCAATGCGTCAGAGGCGTAGAATTGATCGTAAATATTCTGACCAATAAGGATATGAAGAACCATATCGAATTTCTATGATAAACTCGTCTCCCTCGTCGACAGGATGCTCGAACTTCATGAGAAGAAAGCCCCCCTTCCCCCGTCCGCCGAGCGCGAGAAGATCGAGCGTGAGATAGCGATCACGGATGAGAAGATAGCTGAGATTGTTTATAAGCTGTATGGGGTGACGGAAGAGGAAAGGAAGATATTTGAAGGATAGGCAGGTGAGCATTACCCCCTCTTAAGATAAAAGGGGGCGAGGGGGCGTTATGAAGCTCATACGGAATGATCCATCCCTGAAACAGCGACGTCGGAAACTCAGTCTGGGAATATATGATGAGCCGAGACCGCACAATTCCAAGAAACTCAGTGGTGGCGGCTCAAGGTGGCGTATCAGGATAGGTGAATAGGGAAGATTAAAGGCTTCCTTTATGAATCTATACCTTGAACGAGTCAATCGTTGTAAAGATGTTTGGCCGGGTGAAACCCGATATTCCTACACAGATAAGAAGGTTCTTTCTCATTTCAAGTGGGTAATTCCCCCTTAAAAAACCAGGGGGTTAGGGGGTTGTCATGACTTGCATTCATGCTGTCCATCAATTGGTATTTATTTATGAAGCAAAGTCCTTGATACTTTTGCATGTTTTAAGGTTATTTTATACTGATTGCTTTAAACAACCCCCTGTATCCCCCTTTACTAAGGGGGAATAAAAAAGACTTTCTAAACACTTTACCCTCTCACTTTGAGAAAGAGCCGATAAGAAGCTCTTTATTAAAGCTCTTAGAGCAATAGCGTCATCTCTCATTAACCATTGCGACGAGTTTCTTCAAAGAGAAAGGCTTCTTCAAAAAGGCGTCGGCGCCGGCTTCAAGAAAATCCTTTTCTTTATGCTCTGCGCTTATGCCGACAATAAAAGAACCGGGACACTGAAGACGCAGCGATTGCGTAATATCGGCGCCGTTCATTCCGGGCATATGATAATCGGTTACAATTACGTGAAAACATTTTTCCCGTAAAAGAGCGAGGGCGGACATGCCGTTGCCGCAGCGGCAAACCTCGAAACCCTCCAACCTCAACACTTCCAGGAGAAACCCGCTGATCTCTTCATCGTCGTCTATGATAAGAGCTGTTCTCTTGTCCGGCATATCCCTTCCCAAAAGAGGCTGTTTAAAGATAACTATTTATACAACTATTAGTCGTATTTGTCAATACAGTGCAACCCCTGATTTATAGACTTTTTGCCGGATATTTTCTAAAGTTAAGCGATGAAAAAAGAACACACGGGCACAGGACAGTTTATAAAGACACTCAGAAAGTCACAGGGTTTAACCCAGATGGAACTCTCGGAAATGATTGGCGTTTCATACCAGCAGGTTCAGAAGTATGAGAAAGGCCTGGACAATATCAGCGTAAAAAGGCTGAAACAGATAGCAAAGGCGCTCAACGTGCCTGTAACCCTTTTTTTCCCTTCAGACAGGGAGATGGTGGCTGAAACTCGGGGGGTCTACGGGAAGATGGCTGATGACGACTATCTCTTCTTGCAGCTTTTCAGGAGCTTAAGAGACAAGAAGATAAAGAATGCCGTTCTCGAATTTCTGAAACAGATAGCAAAGCAATAAAGATCAAACCGGGAAGCAGAGCGCCTTCCGAATATCGCCCTCCCCAAACAGTTCGCTGTCATGGAAGAGCTTCGGGTCTTTTGCATTTTCCCCTCTGACAGTGCTAAACTTTATCGTTATTTCTTCGCCCCTTGAAAGGACACGAAATGGAACTCCATACCCTCGGCATAGCGGAACTGAGAGAACTCCTTGACAGAAAAGAGGTATCGGTCAGGGATGTCGTGGATTCTGTATACCGGAGAATCGATGCGGTGGAAGACCGCATCAGGGCTTTTGTTACCCTCACCAGGGAAAAAGCCCTGGAGTCGGCCGCCGGGGCACAGAAGATGATCGATGGAAACCGCTCCCTGCCGCTTTCAGGCATTCCAATGGCTATCAAGGACAACCTGTGCACAAGGGGTATCCGCACCACATGTTCCTCCAGGATACTTTCGAACTTTGTCCCGCCCTATGAGAGCACGGTGACATCAGGATTGCTGGCGCATGGCTACATTTTGATCGGGAAGACAAATCTCGATGAATTCGCGATGGGATCGTCCACGGAGAATTCCGGTTTCCATACCACGAAGAATCCATGGGATATTGAGAGGATTCCAGGGGGCAGCAGCGGTGGTTCCACCGCAGCGGTTGCAGCAGATGAATGCATTGCGGCCCTCGGTTCAGACACAGGGGGCTCGATAAGGCAGCCCGCCTCCCTTTGCGGCGTGGTGGGATTAAAGCCGACCTACGGGCGGGTGTCCCGGTTTGGGCTCGTGGCCTTTGCGTCGTCCCTGGATCAGATCGGTCCCATTACAAAGAACGTGAAGGATTCAGCAATTTTGATGAACGTTATCTCAGGCCTTGACCCCCAGGATTCCACCTCGGCACAGGTGAAAGCGCCTGATTTCACAAGCGTTCTTGGCCTGGATATCAAGGGACTGAAGATCGGCATTCCGAAAGAGTACTTCATTGAGGGAATGGATGCAGCAGTGGATTCTTCTGTGAGGGCAGCGATCAAACAGCTCGAATCCCTGGGTGCGATACCTGTGGAGGTCTCATTGCCCCATACAGGATATGCAGTCGCCGCTTATTATCTCCTTGCGACATCAGAGGCATCTTCCAACCTTGCGCGGTACGACGGAGTGAAATACGGCTTCAGGGCGCCGGGCAAGGACCTTCTCGACATGTATATGAATACGAGGGCTCAGGGGTTCGGCGCAGAGGTGAAGAGAAGAATAATGCTCGGCACGTACGCGCTCTCCTCGGGCTACTACGATGCATATTATCTTAAGGCCCAGCAGGTAAGAACCTTAATAAAGCAGGACTTTGAAAAGGCATTCAATCAGGTTGATGTAATTGTCACGCCAACAGCTCCCTCCGCGGCATTTAAACTTGGAGAAAAAACATCAGACCCGTTGCAGATGTACCTGTCCGACATATTCACAATCTCTGTTAATCTTGCCGGCGTCCCGGGGATATCAATTCCATGCGGGTTCACATCGAATAATCTTCCGATTGGATTACAGATAATCGGAAAGCACTTTGATGAAGAGGCGATATTAAAGGTCGCCTACGCCTATGAGCAGACAACTGAATGGCATAAAAGAAAGCCTGATTTATGATGAAATATGAAGCAGTTATAGGCCTGGAAGTGCATGCTCAGATGCTTACGAATACAAAGATATTCTGCGGGTGCTCCACAAAATTCGGTTCAGGTCCGAACAGCCAGACATGCCCCGTCTGCATCGGAATGCCCGGAGTCCTTCCCGTCTTGAACAGGAAAGCCCTGGAATTCACCATCAGAACAGGGCTTGCCATGAACTGCAAGATTTCGTCATATAGCAGGTTTGCAAGAAAGAATTATTTCTATCCTGATCTCCCCAAGGGATACCAGATAAGCCAGTATGAATTGCCGATATGCGAACACGGTCATATCGATATTATCATTGATGGTGAAAAGAGAAGGATAGGGATCACGCGTATCCATATGGAAGAAGATGCAGGGAAGAATATACACGAGTCCGCCTTAGGCGGAGGCAATTACAGCTTTGTGGACCTAAACAGGGCCGGAGTCCCCCTGATGGAAATCGTTTCCGAGCCTGACATAAGAACCCCGGTGGAAGCATCGGAATATATGAAGAAGCTCAGGACCATACTGCGTTATCTCGGCGTCTGCGACGGGAATATGGAACAGGGCTCATTAAGATGTGATGCGAACGTTTCGATTCGGCCTGTTGGCAGGAAGGAATTCGGCACAAGGGCAGAGGTTAAGAATATAAATTCATTTAAGTTCGTTGAAAAGGCTTTGGAGTACGAGATAAAAAGACAGGTTAAAGTCATAGAAGAAGGCGGAAAAATTATTCAAGAGACAAGACTATGGGATTCAAACAGGGGAATCACAGAATCAATGCGCGGAAAAGAAGAGGCGCACGACTACCGCTATTTCCCTGAGCCAGACCTCGTGCCGATCATGGCCTCTGAAGACTGGATCAATGAGATAAAAGCGTCTCTCCCTGAACTGCCGGATGCAAAGAGGGAGCGGTTCATTACTGAGTATGGATTGCCGGAATACAACGCAGACCTCCTGACTTCAGAGAGGGCAACCGCCGACTGGTTTGAGGATGCAGTGAAGGCAGGCGCACAGCCCAAGCTGGTGTCTAATTGGATGATGGGGGAGCTGACAAAGCTTCTTAACGATGAGAACAAGACCTTAGAAGAATGTCTCCTGAGACCTGAACAGCTTGTGGAAATGATAAGACTTATTGATGACGGCGCCATCAGCGGGAAGATTGCAAAGACAGTCTTTGAGGAGATGTATAGAACAGGAAAAAGCGCCGGGGAGATCGTCAGGGAAAAAGGCCTCACTCAGATAAGCGACACAGGAGCTATAGAGAAAGCAGTCGAAGAGGTGATCGCAAAGAGTCCGAAGGAAGTGGAACGGTTTAAGGCAGGAGACGAAAAGCTCATGGGCTTCTTTGTGGGACAGGTGATGAAAGCGACAAAGGGGAAGGCAAATCCCCAGATGGTGAATGAGCTTCTGAAGAAAAAGCTTGCCGGTTAAACTGTGCGGAATACAGGATCAGCAAATATCAAAAAGAAATCGTCGGGTCACGATAAAAGCGTAGACAGTTTCTCCAGAACAAGATTGACGACCTCATGAGGAGCATCGCAACCAAACTCCGCTTCCCTGCTCTTCCAATCGAGATTCTTTATCTGGTCAGCGAGAATGACGCCCGACACGCCTAAGCCTTTCGGGATTGCAACCTCAAAAGGATAGCCTTTCACCTGGCTCGTTATAGGACACAATAAGGCTAACCCAATTTTCTCGTTGTAGGCAGCGGGAGATACCACGAGGGCAGGTCTCCTCCCCGCCTGTTCGTGCCCAGACTGCAGGCCAAGGTTTATCCAAACAATATGCCCCCGCTTAGGAACAAAGCCCTTGTTGTTTACCATATCTCCTTACCAACCCTCTTTCCGGTGCTAATCTCACCGTGGATATTCTCTTTTGTCACGCCTGACAATAAGCCTTTTAAGGTGATTTTCTCCTTCTTAACGGGCGTGAGGATGATTTTGCCGCCTTCTTCCGAAACATCAACAACTGCTCCCTTGTGAAGCTTTGCTTCCACGGCAAAAGCCTTTGGAATTCTCAAAGCCAGACTATTCCCCCACTGCTGAATCTTTGTGTTCATACTCTACCCCCTTCATTGTATCTACAATAAGTATACTGCAAGGCAGCCTGTTTAGCAAGTTTAATGGGAATTTATAAATTGGGGACGCTTTTTATACTTATTCCCCATTATGTTCAAATTATAGCGGGAGTGGGGCTTCTACTTCTTTGCCTTCCAGACGACATACGCCCTCTGAGCCACGGTAATGTGGGTAAAAACGAACATTACCCAGAGCACAGCCGTAAACCATCCTGTGAGTGTGGCAACGATCAGGAGGATGATCCTTTCGGGCCTTTCCATGATCCCCACATGGCTGCTGATGCCGAGCCCCTCTCCCCGCGCCCGCGCATAACTTACAAGGAGCGCTCCTACCATAGTGCCGATGCTCAGGAATGCGCCGGTATGATCTCCCTTGCCGGCAAGATACCATGCTATGGAGAGGAAAAGAAAGGCATCGGAATATCTGTCAAGGAGGGAGTCGAGAAATGCGCCGAAACTGGTTGCCCTGCCGTTGACCCTTGCTAGAATTCCGTCGCACATATCACAAAGCCCGCCGAGGAGGATCAGTAATCCGCCGAGCCTGGGGTTGGCAGGAATCATAAAGGCTGCGGCAGTGGTGATCACAAACCCGGCAACGGTGAGGATATTGGGATTGAACGTGAATCTTCTTGCTACAGGAGTGAGAGGTTTATCGAGAAAATGGCCGAACCTGGCGCTCAGCAACCCTCATCTCTCCCTTTTCCCTGCAATGAACTCTTCCACCATGTCCCGCGCCTCTTCGTCGGAAAACTGTTCTATGGGGTGTTTCATGAAATATGAGGACGGAGAGATGAGCACGCCTCCCACCTTTCTGTCCTGGGCGATCTTGCAGCACCTGATGGCATCGATCACCACCCCTGCGCTGTTTGGAGAGTCTTCCACAGAAAGCCTCAGTTCAATATTGATCGGTATCCGGCCAAACCCCCTGCCCTCCATCCTCAGAAAACATACTTTGTTGTCATGGAGCCACGGGATATAATCAGAGGGGCCGATATGGATGTTTTCCTTGTCAAGGGGTTTATGGAGCTGTGACTGCACCGCCTCTGTCTTCGATATCTTCTTGGACTTCAGTCTGCCGTTGTTCAGCATATTGAGAAAATCCGTGTTCCCCCCCACGTTGAGCTGATAGGTGCTGTCAAGGGTCACCCCCCTGTCCTCAAAGAGTTTGGTCAGGGTCCTGTGGATGATGGTTGCGCCGATCTGACTCTTGACATCATCCCCTATGATCGGGATCCGCTTCTCGGCAAAACGCTTTGCCCACGTCTTATCAGAAGCGATAAAAACAGGAACGCAGTTAATGAACCCGACCCCTGCCTTCAGACAGGCCTCAGCATAGAATGCCGTGGCCCTTTCAGAACCCACGGGCATGTAACTTAGCAGCATGTCAGCCCCGGACCGCTTCAAAAGCTCAGGGACACGACAAGGCTTACGCTCCGCGATAATAAATCTCCGGTCGTCGGGATAATCCTCCATATGGGGCGCAACGCCGTCAAGCACCTCGCCCATCTGCACCTTTACCGGATAATCGGAGATCCGGGGATTGAATATCTTTGTACAATTCGGCTTCGCAAAGATCGCTTCCTTCAGCGGCCTGCCGACCTTTCTCCTGTCAATATCGATTGCAGCGACGAACTCAATATCAGACGGCCTGTATCCTCCCAGGTCATAATGCATCAGGCCGGGAGACCCGTCAGAATGCCTTCCCCCGAGTCTCCTGTAATACTCCACACCCTGAATTAATGAACTTGCACAGTTACCGATTCCTGCGATGGCTACGCGTATCTTTCCCACATGCCTCCCTTTTAACAATGAATTAACCTTATCCAGGTACACACGCCTGCACCGTAACAGGCAGATGTTACCCCTGCGCCGTTGCCTCTATTTGCTTATCCTTGGTATCTCCCTTCTTGGGGAGAACGATCTTCAGTATCCCGTCTTTCAGTGACGCAGTAATATTGTCCTGGTCCACCGAGCCCGGAAGGAGAAAAGACCTCTGGAACCTTCCGCATGCGCGCTCAAGCCTGTGATACCCCTCCATAACGGCGCGGTGAAGTTTTCTTTCTCCTTGTATGGTGAGGATATTGCCCCTCACCAGTATATCAATATCAGAACGTTTCACCTCGGGAACTTCCGCCCTCACCAGGAATTCTGTCTCTGTTTCGCAGATATCCATTGCGGGGGACCATGTCCCGCCTGAAGCCGGATCCTGCAGAACAGAACCATCAGCATTTTCAAACAGTCTGTTCACCCTCTCCTGGATCGAGATGAGGTCTTTGAAGGGATCCCGGCTATTCATGCTCGCCGCAGAGCCTCTCCTCGCCGGCAAGTTCCTTATCCCAGCACAACGTCTCCCAGAAATTGCGCGGCGCTGCTTCGCTGTCCGGCATTACAGTTTCATACGACCGTCTGGCGTGGCCCCTTCTCTGATAGAGAAGGATGATGAGGTCCTCAAGCTTGAGGTTGAACTCCTTGAGCAGTCCCTCCATGTATTCCTCACAGTACGCTACAAACCTCTTCCATATGCGAAAGACCGTATCCTTGTCTATCCCTGCGGTGGCTGCCGCCTCTCTGAAACTCATCCCCTCAAGCAGATACATGATGACCTCACGGATCTTGCTTTCCTTTGTGTGGAGGCCGAAGAAGAAGGTATTCCGTCTTTCAGAGAACTTAAAATTGCAGGTTCTGCACTTCAGC
>CAMTVV010000003.1:0-4471 GCA_947085305.1 uncultured Nitrospiraceae bacterium | reverse complement strand
GACAATGTCTTACTGCCTTTCTTTGCAGAGAGCCAGGACATGTCAGGAGATGATGAGGTACAGGAGGCATACTATGCCTTCTCTCACCTCGGCTGTGACGAGCAGATGTGGGACTGCGAAGGCAAGGAAGTGGATGATTTTGTGGTTCGCAAACTCCTTGCGAAATATGAACACTTCTTCAGACAAACAAAACTCGGCGAAGATGTTTTTCTTACATTAAGAGTGCCGAATCCCGACGTTGAAAAAGACGAGGCTAAAGTTCTTATCGAAACACTCGAGAAAATTCCACGTTCATGTGACGCAGCAAGGCTTTTTTATGGCAAAGACATCCCTCCTATCTTTGAGGTTATTCTTCCCATGACAGTGTCCCATGAAAGCCTGAACAGGATTTATTATTATTACAAAGACTTCGTAGTCGGAAAGGAAAATCAGCCCTTTTACCCCGGGGATATTACAATATCCGAATGGATCGGAGAGTTTAAGCCGGAAACAATAAATGTAATACCCCTTTTTGAAGATAAGGAGCATATGCTGGAGGCCCATAACATTATGAGGAAATACCTCAGCAATAAGGCAATAAAGCATCAGAGGGTATTTATCGCGAGATCAGACCCTGCCATGAATTACGGCATGGTCAGCGCTGTCCTTTGCAACAAGGTCGCGCTTCAAAGATTAAGAAGGTTTTCTGAAGAGACAGGGGTCAAGATATATCCGATCCTTGGCGCCGGCTCTGCGCCTTTCAGAGGACACCTCGCCCCTCATACTGTTGAAAAGGTATTGGAAGAATATCCCGATGTCCAGACGTTCACAGTTCAGTCGGCTTTTAAATATGACAACCCGGTTCCATCCGTAATTTCTGCCGTCAACACCTTAAAAACCTCCGGCATGACGAGAGGGCATGACATTGACGAAGGAAAGTGCATTGAGATTATAGATAAGGTCTCGATGGAATACCGAAGGCTGATAGAGCCCCTTGCCCCGGTCATCAATCATATGGCCGGTTTTGTCCCTAAAAGACGGATGCGCAAACTCCATGTTGGTCTGTTCGGGTATGCGAGGAGTGTCGGAAAAATTAAGCTCCCCCGCGTTATAAGTTTCTGCGCTGCGTGTTATTCCATAGGCCTTCCTCCGGAAATCCTCGGTTTGAATGCGCTGACTTCAGCTGATATTGCAGGCATGAAGGACACGTATGTTAATTTCATGTTCGACATGAAGACGGCCATGTCATATTTCAATGAAGATGTCCTTTCAATATTGCCTGCTGAAGTAAAAGCATCCCTGAAACTCGACTGGGGCGATTATAAAGTCAACCTTGAACACAAGACTGTCACGTCGAGGATTATCAAGGCTGTCAAGGAAAATGACAATTCAAATTTGCAGAGCATGCTTGTGGAAGCAGCCCATATAAGAAAATTTCTGGGATAATCTTCCATGAATCCTCTTGAAGTGATTCAAAAATACTATGATCCCGATTCACAGGCGTACTATTTCCTTATCCACCACAGTAGACTGGTAGCTCATAAGGCGCTTATGCTGGCGGAAAAGGTGGAGCATCTGAAGCCGGACCTCGGATTTATCGAAGAAGCCTCCATGCTCCACGACATCGGTATCTTCTACACCAATGCTCCCAAGCTGGGTTGTTTCGGATACAAGGATTACCTCTGCCACGGCTATCTCGGAAGGGAACTCCTTGAGAAAGAGGGATTGCCACGACATGCCCTTGTCTGCGAGAGACATGTGGGCATGGGGATCACCCTGGAAGAGATAAGGAACAATAGCCTCCCCTTGCCCCGGAGGGATATGATCCCCATCTCCATAGAGGAAAAGATCGTCTGTTTTGCCGATAAATTCTTCTCAAAAAGCGAACATGACCTTCTCTATGAAAAACCGCTGGAAAAGGTAAGGGAGATAATTTCGGGCTATGGACGGGATAAGATTGCGACCTTTGATGAATGGATAGCCCTCTTTAAGGTCTCCTGATATCTGCACGCATCCAGGTAATCTCCTCTCCATGCGTCACATACTATTTATCTTATGTGCAAGACATCCGGCGCCGAAACCATTGTCAATGTTCATTACGGCGATGCCTGGCACGCAGGAATTCAGCATGGCAAAGAGCGCGGTTAATCCGCCGAGGCTCGTCCCATACCCTATGGATGTCGGAACAGCAACGATCGGCCTGTCAGTCAAGCCGCCGATAACAGAGGGGAGGGCGCCCTCCATGCCTGCCACCACAACGATCACCCTCGCAGAGGAGAGTTCTTGCCTTTTATCAAGGGCCCGGTGGAGGCCTGCCACGCCTATATCATAAATGGTTTCGACTCTACTGCCCAAAAAGGACGCGGTGACCGCAGCCTCTTCTGCCACCGGTATATCGGCTGTTCCTGCAGAAATGACAAAGACACGTCCTTTTGCCTCCTTTTTCTCCTGACCCACTGCTATTATGCCTGATGAAGGATAAAAAAGCGCTTTCTTAAGCCTCAGACTCTTATAAATATCCTTCGAGGCCTTTGTGATGAGGAACCTGCCGCTCCTCTTATACATAGACGCTGCAATTGCCTTTATATCGGGAATGCTCTTTCCCTTTGCAAAGATCACCTCCGGTATCCCCTGCCTCAGATGTCTGTGGTGATCCACCTTGGCAAAGGAGAGGTCTTCATAGGGCAGGTGCTTAAGTTTTTCCATGGCCTTATCTACGGAAAGTTTACCGGTCTTCACCCGGGCAATGATATCGAGTATCCCTGCGCTATGCATGGAACTCTGTCTTGAGCGCCCGGTTCATCAACTCAGTTACTGCAACCCCCGGGTCCTTGTCCTCATAAAGGACTTTGTATACCTGTTCCACAAAGGGCATCTGGACATTGAATTTCTGCGAAAGCTCATACGCAGACTCTGTTGTGTCCACTCCTTCCACCACGCTCCTGGACGGTGAAAGGATATCCTGCAGTTTCATGCCGCGGGCGAGCTTCGCCCCCAGGGTATAATTTCTCGAGAGGGATGCGGTGCATGTCAGGATGAGATCTCCAAGTCCGCTCAGGCCGGAAAAGGTATGCTTTTGCGCACCCATAGCGACTCCGAGCCTTTCTATCTCGGCCAGGCCCCTTGTAAGGAGGGCAGCCCTTGCATTATGACCAAGCTCAAGACCGTCAGAGATACCGGCGGCGATGGCGATGACGTTTTTTAAAGCCCCTCCCAGCTCGACTCCAAGAATATCGTCGTGGGTATAAACCCTGAAGTAGTGCGTGTTGAAGATCTCCTGTAACAGGAGCGATGTAACCATATCTTCGCACGCAAGGGTGACAGCGGTGGGAAGCCTGCGCGAGACCTCGTGGGCAAAACTCGGGCCCGAAATAGCGGCAACCTTGTGGCTCGACAGATCCCTGATTATGGATGAGACGGTGAGGTGAGTCTTCTTCTCTATCCCCTTGGAAGCATTAATGATGACCGCTTCAGGACTGATATGTGGAAGCGCATTCTCCATGACCGCGCGCGTGTATTGAGTCGGCACGACATTGAGGATATATCTGGCCTTTTCAACTGTCTGTTCGATGTCGCTGCTGATAATCACATGATCAGGAATGAGGCATCCGGGGAGATAGAGGCTGTTGATCCTTGTGGTTTTCATCTCCTCGCAGAGGTCCCGCTCGTGAACCCAGAGGGAGACGTCATACTCCTTTTCCGCAAGAAGACGCGCGAGGGTGGTCCCCCAGCTTCCCGCCCCTATGACTGAAATGTAACTCATATGAGTGTGTTGAATATACCAGATTCCCTGTGAGAGATGCAATGCAGAGCTTTACCCTGAGCAATTCGGGATGCAGACTTTTTGAATGCAGTGGAGTATATTTATACAATATACCTCTATTCGCCTCTATTCGGAAGGCACATGAAAAACAGGGCGGGGACATGAATGAAACTGTTACTGACATAAGCAGTGATCCTGTCAAGAATGCTCTCCTGTCTCTTGCCGTTGAAAGCTGGAGGTTTACTCGCGCATAGCTGCGATTGATAGCAAAATTAGATGCAGGCGATCAGAATCGATTTGGGTACAACAAATAGTGCTATATGTACATATGATGGTGAATCAAGCACTTATGTCACCCATTCGACAGTCTCAGGGTGACAATTTCGGACAGGCTCTAAGGATCAGAAGTTTCTGTTGTTGCAGTCTATGGCGAGAGGCTATGTTTGCGTGTCAAGGTTTCTCCTCCGGAGGCCTTGTCTCAAATACCTCCCAGAGCGGTATAGCGATATTAAAGGTTTTGAGCTTCATAACCTCTTCGGGTCCGAATATATCAGGATGTCCGTAACGACCGCCTTCGTCAAGATAAAAGCTCTCGACGAATTGCTCATGTGGATCAATTATTATGTACTCCTTAACGCCGACTCGTTCATACAATGCCCTTTTTTCCCTCTTATCCTTTAAGGCTGTGTTTTGCGATAATATCTCAATCACAAGTTCCGGGGCGCCCTG
>CAMTVV010000002.1:0-2951 GCA_947085305.1 uncultured Nitrospiraceae bacterium | reverse complement strand
TTCGGAAAAGGATCCCTGCGTTTTCCACGGCATAGGCCCCTTTGATATGGATACCGGAGAAGCCACTTCAGATACCTCAGGCCCCGCATACAGCGCCGTATTCGGAGAGGCCCTCACTGAGCTCGCAAAAAAAGATATAAGACTCGTTGCCATATCCGCAGCAATGCGTGAAGGGACCGGGCTTGATGTCTTTGCGGAAACCTTTCCCGAAAGGTTTTATGATGTAGGCATTGCAGAGCCCCACGCTGTTACCTTTGCAGCAGGGCTTGCCAGTCAGGGGCTCCGCCCGGTGGTCGCTATTTATTCCACGTTTCTCCAAAGAGCGTACGACGAGATTGTGCATGATGTCTGCTTGCAGAAGCTGCCGGTGATCTTTGCCATTGACCGTTCGGGCATTGTGGGGGAGGACGGCGCCACGCACCAGGGCCTCTTCGACCTGTCATATTTACGGCATATACCCAATCTTGTGGTGATGTCTCCAAAGGACGGAACTGAGCTGAACAAAATGTTGCGCCTCGCCCTCCAGCATGGCGGTCCCACAGCCATACGGTATCCGCGGGGAAACGCAAAAGAGATTTCCGGATACCCATTGGGGGATGCAGAGGTAAGGATTGGAAAGGGAGAGATCCTTGTGGACGGCGATGATATCGCACTTATTGCCATCGGCCCGAGCGTTCACCCTGCCCTGAAGGCATCGGAGATGCTCCGGAGGGACGGCATCAGCGCATGCGTTATCAATGCCCGATTTGTCAAACCCCTGGATGAGACCCTGATCCTTTCCGCGTCCGAAAGGATAAAAAGAATTGTTACCGTGGAGGAGAATGTTCTTGCCGGCGGTTTCGGTTCCGCAGTTCTGGAATGTCTCGCCAAAGCGGGAGTAAGCGATGTATCAGTGAGGAGAATCGGGATCGACGACGAATTTGTGGAACACGGATCCCAGGCTATCCTGCGGAAGAAATACGGCCTGGATGCAGAGGGGATTTACAGGATCGCCAGGGTCCATTTCTCCGCCCTTAATTTGTTATCTTAAGAAAAAATCAAAGATAATCAGTCATCGCTTAAGGCATTATACAGTCCTGTTACGAGTTCAGCCATTTTTTCATAATCAAGGGTATCAGGAGTATCTCCTTGAGCGTGATAATTGGGATTCCTGTAAAATGCAGTGTCCGTAATCATGAATGCAGGATAGCCGAACTCCCAGAAACCCCAGTGGTCCGAGAAATTCACACCCGGAATCAGGGAGACTGTATTCAGAGATTCTACCGGCAGAGAGGATATGGATTTAAAGGAATGTTTTATTTTCTTTGTGAATGCCCTGGATGAGATATTCCCCACAAAAGCAATAAAATTGCCCTTATCAGGATAAAACCATTTAAATATCGGGAGGGGATAATATTGCGAGCCTTTCCTGTCCGAATAATAACCGAGCATTTCAAGCGAAATCATGCCATAGACTTTTGTTCCTTTATCCCTGAGGCTTTTTGCATAGATATAGCTTCCCATATTTTTTGTCATAAATACAGGAGGCTCCTCTAGACTGAAGGCCACAAAGCGGACTGTTCGTTGAAGCGGTTTTAATGCAGCAAGTCTTGCCAGTTCAAGGAGACCTGCAACGCCGCTTGCATTGTCATCTGCGCCCGGCGTGCCTATTACAGTATCGTAATGCGCTCCGATTACAAGTATTCCATCCTTTGCAGATTTTGTGCCTTTTATCTCACAGATTATGTTGTAGTATGTATTTCTTTGATAGGTAAAGGGTTGCCTTTTTACATCACAGCCGTAAGAACGGAACTTTTCTTCAATATAGTCGGCAGCCCTATTGAGCTCATCAGCATCAAGATAGCTCCTCTGGCCTATGTCCTGAGAAAGATATTCAACAGTTGCGATAATGTTTGCTTTTATGTCTTCCATTCCAAAAGCCTGAGAAGTTGATGCAATGAAAAACACCGGAATCAAAAATATTGCTGATGGCATCGGTCAACTTGTCTACTGAACATTCATGAGATCAGATCAGCATATCGCTGTTGGAGTTCACTCAAAGTGGACTCCTGTTGTCATTCTCCGGCTTGACCGGAGAATCTATCTCTTCTCTCTGAATTGCCCGATCAAGTCGGGCAATGACGATGAGCCGACGAGAGTCTTATGCAACGTTAAGGTCTATTCTTCCTTTCTATTCTTTCTTAATTCTGCGAGTCCCTTTCTGTTTTTTATTTTCATCCTTTCTTTTCACCTGCCGGCCTTCCTGCTGATTCGATGAAGACATCAACCTGCTGCCCCGGATAAACCGGGAAGTCAGGCAGTTTGAATCTGTAAATGACCTGCAGTACCCTGACATCAACACGCTCCCGGGTGTCGCCGGTGAGTTGTCTTTTCGGGACGATGTACGGGTCGATGCGTACAAAATCAAGCGGTATATGCTTCGCCGTGTAACCGCGCAGATATGCCACTGCCCTTGAACCAGTCTTCACCTCTACGGCATTTACCTCGTCAATATCCGCCCTGATCTGGAGAGAATCGGTGCGCCCCATGAGGATCGGCGGCTCTATCTGTCTGCTACAGACAATTTAGCTGTAATGTCATCATACTGCTGCCTGGATATAAATTGTTCTTTATAAAGAGCACCTTTCCGCTGGTACTCCAGCCTTATATTCGTGAGCGTCGCCTCTTCCTGTCTCAAGGCAGCCTCAGAAGCGGCAACCTCTGCTGATAAACGTTCGACGAGTGCCCTCTGGACCCGGTCATCGAGGCGGAGCAAGGGGGTTCCCTCTTTTACGCTCTGTCCGTGGGAGACGAAGATATTTTCGACGAGTCCTGCCGCCTGCGATTGAACCTCTGCCGGATCAACCCTCAGGATGCGAATGAGGACCACCACAGACGCTATGCCGCAGATTACGACTGTCATTATAAAGGAACCGATCAGGACATGGGGCGGCGTGTAGGCCGAGTAGTTG
>CAMTVV010000001.1:0-12325 GCA_947085305.1 uncultured Nitrospiraceae bacterium | reverse complement strand
GGAACGCGGGAGAAGCTTAAGAATGCGCTGGAGCATATAGTGGACAAGGTGATCTACCATGACTGTAATCAAGGGAAGGGAGCGGCAATCAGGACAGGAATAAAGGAGGCGACAGGCGATATTGTCATCATACAGGATGCGGACCTCGAATATGACCCCAATGAATATCCGAAGGTGATAGAACCCATACTGCAGGGCAAGGCTGATGTGGTCTTCGGTTCGCGGTTCATGGGCGGCCAACCGCACCGCGTATTGTATTTCTGGCACAGAATCGGCAACGGTTTCCTGACGCTGCTCTCAAACATATTCACAAATCTTAATCTTACCGATATGGAGACCTGCTATAAGGCTTTCAGGCGGGAGATCATTCAGGCAATTGTCATAGAGGAAGACCGCTTCGGGTTTGAGCCGGAAATCACCGCGAAAGCGGCAAAACTTAATTGCAGAATTTATGAGGTCGGAATCTCCTATTCCGGCAGAACCTATGCCGAGGGCAAAAAGATCAACTGGAAAGACGGCATCCGGGCAGTGTATTGTATTGTGAAATATAACCTCCTGAGGCGGAAATCATCATGAGAAATTATTCGAGGAAGCGGATACTGGTCACCGGCGGCGCGGGTTTCATCGGCTCCCATTTGTGTGAAGGCCTCCTCAACGAAGGGCATGAAGTGCTCTGTGTCGATAATTTCTATACGGGCAGGAAGGACAATATCGCCCATCTCCTCGGCAATCCTTTTTTTGAGGTCCTGCGACATGACATCTGTTTTCCGCTCTACATTGAAGTGGACGAAATTTATAACCTGGCCTGTCCCGCTTCTCCCATCTATTATCAATTCGACCCGGTGCAAACCGTTAAAACGGCTGTTCACGGCTCTATTAATATGCTCGGCCTTGCAAAACGATTGAGGATAAAAATCCTCCAGGCATCAACCTCAGAGGTATACGGCGATCCCCGGGTTCATCCGCAACCTGAAACGTACTGGGGGAATGTGAACCCCATCGGACTGCGGTCGTGCTATGATGAGGGCAAACGCTGTGCAGAGACCCTGTTCTTCGATTATCACAGACAGCATAACATCAAGATCAAAGTTGCCAGGATATTCAACACCTACGGCCCGAGGATGCGCGCAGACGATGGCCGCGTCGTGAGCAACTTCATCATACAGGCGCTCAGGGGTGAAGATATAACCGTTTTCGGCGACGGGAGTCAGACAAGGAGTTTTTGCTATATCACGGATATGATCGATGGCCTCATTAAGCTTATGGACAGTCCTGATGAGTTCACCGGCCCGGTTAATCTCGGCAATCCTGATGAATGCTCAATACACGCCATGGCGGAAAAAATTCTCGCCATCTCGCGCTCCTATTCGAAAATTGTCTTTAAACCCCTGCCGGCAGACGATCCTGTGCAACGTCAGCCCGACATAACACTCGCCGGAGAAAAGTTACGCTGGCAGCCTTCAGTTGCCCTTGAAGAGGGACTCAGAAAGACTATCGGATATTTTGACGAGTATTTGAGGGCGACCGGCTTAAGGCATTCTGCAGATTCGTAGCAGCCTCTTTATTGGCCGGATTAAGCTCAAGGGCATGTCTGTAGTGGTCTACCGCGTCAGGGATATTCCCCATCATCACGGATATATTCCCCAAGCCGTTCCATAACGCATCATTTTCAGGCGACTCTTTAATCTCCTCCTCTAACGTAAGACGCGCTGTTGCAAGGTCGCCGGAGCGCGCCAGCGCTTCGGCGACGAGCAGCGCAACATCCCTGGATGATTGAGGCCATAAGTTCCTTACGATTGAAAACTCTCTGTATGCCTCGCCCGGCCTGTTCAGATCAAGCAATGCCCTTCCATGCCAATAGTGGAGTATCGACCTTTCATGCGAGGTCGGTATGCCTGGCTCGCGGCGCATAAGCCGCTCAAGTCTATTGAGGGCTGATGCGGCATTATTCATCTCCAGTTCTACCTGCGCCATTCTGATCTGAACCGCAGGGTCGTCGGGTTGCTGTCTGGACAAGAGTGTAAAAAAAGCGGCATTGTCTTTCCATTCGGGGGTCCTCTTGATATCTGTGATGAGCCAGGCTGAAGACAGCGCAACTCCGAGGATTACAATAAGGGGTTTAGACTTTTCCCACTCTTTCCACTGAACCGCGCCAAAAAGCAATGGCATAATCCCTGCAAAAGTAAAATAGAGAAAACGCTCGCCCATCATGGAACCCGGAAGAGGGATCAGATTCGCAACAGGCGCCAGTGAGATATAGAACCAGGCAACGGCAACAGACAGGATTTTCCCGTTATTGCTCTTCCGGTAAAGAATTATGCCTGAGATTACGAGCGCTATATTTAATAAGACTGCTCCTGTCACCAGGAGGTCGGGAAAGGGGCCGGGATGAGTTATGGTGTACCGTCCCTTCAGCTCAAAGGGCCAGACGAGGAGACGGAGGTAGATAAGAAAGACCTTTGCCTGCATCTGGAACGTAGCAGGGAGTGAGCCTCCCCAATAAGAAACAGCGCTCGTCGTATCCACAACGTAAGAGCGCATTATCAGGTAAATGACCGCTGCCGCTATATAGGGCGCATAAAGGAAAATAGAGCGCTTATCCCGAATTCCCCAGGGCTGTTTGAATGCGGCATGAATAAGGGGCAGTAGAGCGACAAGGGCAATTGCCGGTTCTTTTGAAAACAGCGCCAACGCTGCCATAATGATTGAAAGGATGTGGCTTATATCAAAAGGCCTGGCTACCCTCACAAAAAGACCGAGCGAAAATAGCGCAAAAACCGTGTATAACTGATTTCCCCTCGAGGCCAGACTGAGTACCCCTTCTGAAAGGGCAGGGTGAATCGCAAAGACAAAGGCGGCCAGGAGAGCAGGTTTAAAGCCGACCAGGGTCCTGAAGCTGAACACGATTGCGCCGCAGGAGAGAATGTGAAGGAGGAGCGAGGTCAGATGAAAGCCTCCCGCCCTTTTGCCCCAGAGGGCGGCGTCGAGGGCAAAAGATAAGGTCTGTATCGGTCTGTACATCCGCGATAAAATATGATCGTCTGAGACTGATTCAGGAGTGGTAAAATACTGCGGCCATCGGGCAAGGTCATGAACAAACTTGTTGTTCACTATAAAGGTTTCATCGTCCCAAACAAAGCCGTTACGCAGACTGCCGCCATAGGCAACCGCTACGAGGATCAGGATAATGCAGAGCGAAACCGACAGCAAACGTTTCTCGGAGATCATAAGCTTCTTACCTGTGGCGCTCTTGCAAAAGTCTGACCACAGAGTTCGCAGAGAAGGCCGTAACCCGTAACGCGTAACGCAGAAATTATTTTTCTCTGTGCGCTCATTTTTTTAATCTCCGTGTTCTCTGTGGTGCAGTTCTCGGGTTAACTAACAGGGCAAATGGCGTTGCCTTAGGTGCGCATAACAGGAAGAACTCTTGTCCGGGCGATTCGCTTCGATAGAAAAAGTTCTCACACAAACGCATCCTTCAGCAGTTTACTCTGCCGTTCGAACGCCTGTCTTGGGTTCTTCGGGTCCTTCATGAGAGCGATCTCCTGCGTGATGAGACGTGCGAGATTCAGCGTATGGGTATCAACCCTTGCAGACTCCCTTTTATAGAGGGGATGATCGCGGTTTAAATAGATAGTTGTCTCTTCGGAGAATACTTCGGGGCCGTCTTCGCCGAAACTGTCGACGACACATGAAACGCCGGTTTCTCCAAACTTTATCCTCTTTATGATCGCGTTAGGAGTAAGCCTTTTTACCTTTGGCTTCTTCTTCCTCTTTTTCGCCGTGGTTTTCTGCTTCTCTTCAACTTTCACCGTTTCCTCTTTTCCCTCTTCTCTCTTGCCGGAAATCTCGGCGGCACTGCCAAGACCATCTGCCTCCTCGCCGATGGGAAGCGCGCCGAAGGGAGACAAATCAGGGTTTACCGCCAGCGCTTTATAAATTCTCTGAAGGGCTTCCTTCAGCGCGCGGCTTACCTTCTTGCTCTCCTTCTTCATCGCCAATCGCTGAAGCGATGCCTTCACGCCTTCCATCACTTTTTCCATAACCTTCTGGAACTCGCGGTATTCGTCGGAATCCTTGATAAACCCGGTCCTATCGCTAGTTATCGGAAGAAAGTCCGCGTTGACCTCGCCCCTCACTCTTGTCATGGATTTCCCCCAGGTCTCCATTCCGAAGAGCTCCCTCCTGACCGTCACCTGTTTGACCTTCACCTCGACGCCGAGGTCAGCAGTTGAGGAGGCCGTTTCAGGAAGAATCACGATCTCACCGCTCACAGGCCCAAAAGCGGCTCCCTCGAGAAATGGGACACGATGCCCTGAAAGGCTCCGGGGGGTAACCGTATGGTTATTGATCCTCACCTTGAAGTGAGAGGCTTTGACCGGTGTGCCCTCGATTATCTTTTCCTCTATGTCCTTCGGGTCATACTTTCTCTCTAACCCGACGAGGAGGACAGTTGTGCCGTTCTGCTTCCTGAAATCGGCAGGAAGCCTCTCAAAGGGCAACTGCCATATCTCACCCGTCTTCTCCCACTGCTCCTTGTCGAAGATCACCCTCCCGACAAAGTCGTCTTTCTTTGTAACGACCTCAAATCTCTTGCATGCGGAAAGACTCGCAAACTTGCCGATGCCGAACTGGCCTATCCTGTCCCTGCCGTACACCGGAGATTTTGATGCGTAAAGCTTCTGTTGCGAGCCGATATTGAAATACTGTTTGAGTCCCTCCATATCCATGCCGCTGCCGTTATCCTTTATCTCGATAGAATCGTCCGAAACAATGATTTCGACCAGCGTTGCATCGGCATCGTATGCATTATTCGCAAGCTCCCGCACGAACTCGATGCTCTCCGCGTAGAGCCTTTCCCCAATGGTGATGATATGACTCTTGTCAATGGTTACGAGTATGAATTCAGGATTTGGTTGCGTCATTGATGCCCCTTAACTCCCTTTTGTCCTTGATCGACTCGACCAGGCTGGCAACGCAAATATCCATAAGCGTCAATATGATACCACATATTTTAGTGTATAATACGTTTTATCATGGGCTTCTGGAGCACGATAGGGAGAGATTACAGGGCCGTTTTCAGGAACGACCCGGCGGCGCGGAACGGTTTTGAGGTGATCCTTGCCTATCCGGGCTTCCATGCCATACTCCTCCACAGGATAAACCATTTGCTCTGGAACGCCGGGATACCGGTTATTCCCCGGCTTTTCTCCCATATCGCGCGGTTCCTTACGGGTATCGAGATACATCCTGCAGCGAAGATCGGGCCTGGTTTTTTCATCGACCACGGCATGGGTGTGGTGATAGGGGAGACCTCGGAAATCGGAGAGGACTGCCTCCTGTATCAGGGAGTTACCCTTGGAGGAACAGGAAAGGAAAAAGGGAAGCGTCACCCCACCCTCGGCAAGAACGTCGTGGTCGGCACCGGCGCCAAGATCCTCGGCGCGATCACTGTAGGCAATTCTGCCAAGATAGGGGCCAACGCAGTTGTCCTTGATTCTGTGCCCGAATACTCGATAGTCGTAGGTGTCCCGGGAAAGGTCATCAAGAAAAAGGTTCTCCGGATGATGGATGAAGGCGCAGTGGAAAGCCTTTCCCGCGTGCACCTGCCGGACCCTGTGGAAGAAAAGTTCAGAGAAATGGAAAAATATATCGCCGGGCTGGAAAAGAGGATAGAGACACTGGAAGGAAAGGGAGGAAGGATGCGAGTCTACAACACCCTGCAAGGAAGCAAGGAAGAGCTGGTTCCTCTGAGCCCGGGCAGGATCGGCATGTATGCCTGCGGTGTCACTGTGTATGATTTCTGCCACATCGGTCATGCGCGGAGCGCCATCGTCTTTGATGTGATGCGGAGATACCTTGCGTTCAAAGGGTTTGAAGTGAAATACATCAGGAACTTCACGGACATTGACGACAAAATAATAAACAAGTCAAAACAGGAAGGGATTTCCTGGGATGCGGTTGCCCGGAAGTACACTGAGGAATATTACCGGGATATGGACCGCCTTGGCGTGGGAAGGGCGGATATTGAGCCGAAGGCCACGGAGCACATACCGGAGATCATAAACATTGTCAAAGGACTTGTGGAGAAGGGATATGCATACGCCGTTGACGGCGATGTCTACTTCGAGGTGAGGAAATTCGCAGATTACGGAAAGCTCTCGAAGAGGGACGTGGAGGAAATGCTCGCCGGCGCCCGGGTAGAGGTGGATGAGAGGAAACGGAATCCTATGGATTTTGCCCTCTGGAAGGCGTCAAAGGAAGGGGAGCCTTCATGGGACAGCCCGTGGGGTCAGGGAAGGCCGGGATGGCATATTGAATGCACTGCCATGTCCATAAAGCATCTCGGCGAGAGCTTCGATATTCACGGCGGCGGGGCAGACCTGATCTTCCCCCATCATGAAAACGAACTGGCCCAGTCTGAGGCGTATACGGGCAAGCCTTTTGTGAAGTACTGGATTCACAACGGCTTTATCACCATCGATAAAGAGAAGATGTCAAAATCCCTGGGGAATTTCTTTACCATCCGGGAGATCCTGGACAAGTTTGACCCCGAGGTGGTGAGGTTCTTTCTCCTTTCGACCCACTACCGGAGCCCCATCGAATTTTCGGACGAGTCCCTGAGGGAGGCGGAACTGTCCATCGACCGCTTTTATTCCACACTGGTCCGGATGGAGGATTTCCTGAAAGAGACACAGGACAGGGAGAAACAGACAAAGGAAGAAAAAACGCTGGAAGAGACCCTTGCCGCCTTTAGGAACAGATTTCAGGAGGCAATGGATGACGATTTCAATACTGCCCTTTCACTGGGGCACATCTTTGAACTGATCCGGGAAGTGAACAGGTATCTGGATTCCAAACCTTCAGGCCTAAAGGCAAAGGAACTCATCGGGAAGACAAAAGATCTGTTGCACCAGGCGGGGAGCATTCTCAACATCTTCAACAAGCGGCCCGAGGAGTGGAACGATGCCCTCATGCAGACCAAGAAAATCCCTTACACAAAAGCTGATATCCTCGACAGGATCAAAGAGAGGCAGGAGGCAAGGCAGAAAAAAGACTGGTCATCTGCTGATGCGGTAAGAAAAGAACTGGAGGCACACGGGGTAATCCTCGAAGACAAGAAGGACGGCACCACCTGGAAGGTGAAGATCAACAGGCAAGGGTAGGAATCGTGAGCAGTGAACGACCCAAGTGCTAAGTCAAGCATTTAAAATTCATATCTCATCTGTAAATAGACATTGTCATTCCCGTCCAGCTGTCCAAACTGACTCCACCTCTCGCCTCCCCCGAAAATATTCCCACCAATTGCTGCCCAGATGCGGTCAGTAAAGCTATATTTGATTTCTGGATTCAGCATGTAGTCTCCATCGGAAGGGCTGTAAAAGGCAAAAAAGGACAGCCTTAGTGTCTGGTGTATCAAAAATTGCGTTAGTCGCACAGTTACAAGCTCATGCAGTTTCCTTTCTTGTGGAAAGCCAGCAGGAAGATTCTTTTTGTAATCGGAATAATCATGCATGTACTCGGCGTAATACTGAACCCCTACTGTAAAATCCTCCCACATCTGCCTCTGATAACCGATCAGGAACCTTGCAGACGAATTCGGTATCATCGGGTTCGAACCGTTTCTGTCTTCCCTCGAATCGTAATACCCTGCCTCAAGACTCAAAACTCCGCCAAGTGCCCTTCCCTGAAGGCTCGCGCCATAAACTGAAAGCTTTGGAAAAAATAGGGTCAGTTTTGTCGGCATAGTCGGATTGTCCGGCATCATCGAAGGCTGTCTAAAAAACCCGCTATAGAAATAGACTGATGCGTCAAAGCCTGCTATGTCACGGTATGCCCTGAAAGCAATCTCTGTATTTTCAAGGGTTACAGCCGGCTTCACCTTTTCCCTGTTTGTTACCCCCGGCATCGGCTCAAACATCCAGAACCTCTTAGGATCAGGAAAACGGTTCGGTTCAAGGAATGGTATGGCAATGAGTTCAAAAGATGCAAAGCCCGGATAGATACCGATCTTTGCGCCATCTATTCCTTTTTTGAGATACTCAAGGGGCCTGCCCGAAAAGAAAGCCTCATAATCTTTTGGAAATACATCGTTGATAAACAGCAGATCCCCAAGCCCCCAGGTGATGACCTGTCTGCCGACCCTTACATCCCATTTACTTGCCGTATAATCTATATAACCTTCCCTTAACTCCACATCACCTTTCTCATCAATGTGGTCATAAAAGGCATCCGCCTTTAAGAATAAACGGAACGGCTCTTTTGGCACTTCAAGCTTTAACTGTACCCTCTCCTCCGCCCACTTAACATCGCCGCCGCCGGGATTCTCCCTCGTGCCGAAAGAATAGTTTCCCTGGAGGAAACCGTGGAGGGAAACATCCGCTGCGTATGAAGAAGGCGGAGCGATAGACCAGCAGAGCAGTAGAACAGCAGAACAGTAGCGCAGCAGCTTTTTAAAGAAAATTTTATTCCATAATGTAACTGCCGGTCTGTTGCTCTGTTGCTCTACTGCTCTATCCTTCCGCTTTTTCACTCTATCCACTTCTTCGGCGGTTGTTTGAGATATCTTTCCGAAAAAAGGCTGTCCTCAATGCCGATGTTGTAATCTGTCTTCAGATACGTGACTTCTGTCCTATGTCCGCTCTGAAGGTTTTTCATCGTTCGCTTTGTGATAGTGGGAAAACCCTTTACATCCTTGATCTCATCGGCTGCGAAGACTTTGTAAAGCTCTCCTCTTTTGTCATAATACTCTTCTTTCAGAGGGAGAAATGTGGATTTGTCAATCCACGAGAGTTTATAGCTGTAATCCACATCAGCGGCCTTTGGTGTGCTCTTTATAAGGTAGCAGTCTTTTGCGCCGAGTTTTTCCTCTTTTGTGAGTGCGTGCGTGTCATCCTCGATATCCCTTCCTGACACATCCTCATAGGTGAAGTCAGAACCAACGAAGCTTGAACGTTTGTCCTGGGCAGCAATCCGCCTGACCATATTTATTGCCGGAACAAACAGCCATCTGTCGTCATCCTTTGCCGGATACTTATAGACCATAAACGTCATGTCCTTGACGTCGGCGGGCTGGAAGAAGTACATGAAATATTTCTGGTCGCCGCCTGACTCACCATAGTTTTTTCTGAGCATTGTAAGCTCTCTTATTCTTTCCGCCCCTCCTTTACTTATAAGCTTCATCATGACCCGGGCCTTGAAGTCCTTTCCCTGATACAAAAAGGCCGCCTGTGATTTTTTCATGATCTCATCAGGAGTGACAGCGAATGAGCTGCCGCATAAGGCGAGAGACATTATTGCCCCGGCAAAGAAATACTGAAACAGGGTATGCCTCCGACCATCCTTGTCACTCCGGCTTGTCCGGAGTCTTTCTTCAGAAGGATTCCCGACAAGCGGGAATGACACCTTAGCGATAAGCATTTTAGTAATTATCCATAAACTTTTCATATTTTTTCTCCTTTCAGCAACCAGCCCTGCATGAGCGTTATCAGGGCCGGCAGATAGATTATTGTCAAGATAGCGCTCAACATCATCATGCTCACGATGAAGGCGCCTACTGTGATATAAGGTGTAAGCGGCGCAAACATCATTACTGAGAAAGCCGATGCAAAGAGCACCGCATTACGCATTATCCCCTTGCCCGGCCTCGCAGCAGTCCAGAGTAAAGAATCAGTTAGGATGTGACTTGTAGGGGCAGACCCCTGTGTCTGCCCTTCAGTAAGGGGCTGCCCTTCCGGAGAGGGCGAACACAGAGGTTCGCCCCTACATTCGACTAATCTTTGTTTAAACCTGCTTATGAAGTGAATAGCGAAGTCTACCGCCATCCCGAGAGACAGGCATGAAAGCACGGATATGGGCATGTCAAAGTCCTTGCCTATAAAACCCACAACACCGTATATGAGCAGTATCGTAAAAAGGAGGGGAATATATCCGACTATTGCCCATTTTATCGAACGGAAATTAAAAGCAAGGATGATAAAGACAACGATCATGGCGATTATAAAACCCCTCAGCATATCCCACAGGACCGCATCATTCCACACGAGGTTAAAGTATGCAATGCCTGCCGGCTTAAATTCCAGAGGAATGGGATGGGCTTTCTTGTACTCATCCACTGCCTTTATGACATCCCTCATTGCCTGCGCATCCCATGTCTTCAGCTGGACCCAGATATTCGCTCTCTGAAATGGATAATCAACTACATTGTCTAAGTCAGAGGGTTTCGCAGACATTGAAAACATGAACAGATACTGGCCTATTGCCTCTTTTGTTTCAGGTACCACGTCGTATTTCGGGTCATCTTCGTGGAGAACACGATTTATTCTTTTAACATAGTCCACAACTGAGGTTGTCTTCCCAACCACAGGGAGTTTTTCAAGGTGTTTCTGAAGACCCTCAATGTAGCGCATGGCCTCAGGGGTCTTAATAAAATTTTCTTCCTTAGAGATAGCTATAACATAGCCGAGGGATGTGCCTCCGAGGGTATTATTCATTACCCTATCGGCAACACGGATTTCGCTGTTTTCCTTAAACCACTCCACCATGTTGTTATTGACATTTATTTTTGTTATGCCAAAAACTGCAACCAAAAAAAGCATCAGCCCCACAAAGACAGTAGCCTTCGGCCTATGTGCGCCAAAACCGGCGAGGCTTCTCAAGAACCGCGCAGACCTGCTCAGCCCGATATCCTCTCGCGCTGATGCCCTTTCTATCTTCTCCTCTTTTATAAAAGTGAGGATTGCGGGAATGAAACTGAAACTCAAGAGTCTCAATACAATAGTGCCGAACGCCAAGAGGCCGCCAAAAACCTTAACGGGAATTATTTGCATGAACATGAGCACAGCAAAGCCTGCTGCCGTTGCAAGGGCAGTGTATCGCACGGGGCGGCCTACAGCATCCATCGTCTCAAGGATTGCAACTTTTTTATCTTTTCTTTCACAATATCGAAAATAGAATTCATTAAAGATATGAATACTGTCAGTTGCTATTGCCATGAGAAAAACCGGACTCATGGAACTCATTATGTGGATTGGGAAGCCGAGTCCTATGAGTAACCCCATAGACCAGATAATGCTTATCATGGCCACCATCATCATGGAGATGGAAAGAGAGAGATTTCTGAACATAAGGTATATGGCAATGAACATTATCATCCCTGCAATCGGGGAAAATATGCCCATAAGCTTAAACATATCAGCCCCGAAGGTATCCCTCGCAACGGGATCTCCTGCAATGTGGTATTTCTCAGGGCCTCCTTCCTTCCTTGCCATCTCTCTTATCTTGTCCGCTATCTCTTTTCCGTTGGCGCCCTTCTCGAGGGGGACATATATGGCAGTGGTCTTTCCGTCCTTTGAGATGATGCGGTTAATAAAGAGGGGGTTTTCAAAAAGCCTTTTCCTCAGAGCATTTATTTCTTCGTCGGTCTTTGGAACCTCTGTCATAAGAGGGGCTACCTTCAGAATGCCTGTCTCTGCTGTCACATTAGTTATGGTTGGAAAACTATTTACATCCCTTGCCGCAACGCCTTTGAGCTTCAGGATTTCATCGGTAATCCTCCGGATCTTTCCGAGGGTATCTTTATTGAGGATGCCTTTTTCATTCACTATCCCCAGCGCTATCATGTCTTCATAAAGGCTGAACGTCTTTTCCACTTCATCATTCCAGACCCTGACATCCGATGTTGCAGGGAGCATGTTCTTGGGATTCGTGTCAGTCTTCATCTTCGGAAACTGGGTTGCGAACGCAAGCGTAAGAATTATTGATAGAAGCACAATCAGCTTAGGATGGTTCACAGAGAACTCAACGAGAGAGAATTTCCGCATACATTCCTCCTATATCTGCAAATATAATAATATATGCAGATAGTTTGCTTTAGAAAGTCAGATTCATATCCGCCTGAATCACAATTTCCTTATAGTATTTAGCCGGGTCGGCAGCCTTTACCCCATCCACCAGGTCGCTCGGCGCCATCTCAAATAAAGAGATATTCAACGGACAGGCGAGGACAGTGGCGCCTTCGGCTATCAGCATTATGAAAAGGTCTTCAACAGACGGTAGATTCATTTCATCCATCTTTTTCATGACCGCTTCGCCGGCTTCCTTAGGCTGGTCGGGCAGGCACCTTAACTGATTTACCTTATCTTTGTGAACAGCATTGATGCCCCTTGATCCGAAAAATATCGTTACCTTCGAGCCTTCCCTGAGCAGGCTTAATGCCGTCATAAGGGCATTGTAAACCTGGCAGAGTTCGTCATGGAAACACATGATAGATACATTTTTTATTACCTTTGTCATTATGCACATCCTTTCATTTTTAATTAACTCG